>CAILIO010000026.1 GCA_903834285.1 uncultured Sphingomonadales bacterium
GGCCTCGTCCGATTTCGCCGCCGCCACATTGGCGCGGATCGAATCCTTGTAGCGCCCGATCCGGTAATAGATGTGCCCGGGCATATGGACGAGGTGCCCCGCCTCCGGCATCGCGGTCATTGCCAGTGCATCCGCCGCCTTCTCCGCGCGCGCCGGGTCGAGGTATTCCATGATGTGGATGTAAAGGTGCGCCGCCTCCTGATGGCCAGGATGGCGCGCCATCACGCCCTCGACCAGCGCCACCGCCTTGTCGATGCGCGGCCGCGGCTGCCGTGTGCCCGGCTGCCAGTAGTTCCATGGGCTCGTGTCCATCGCGGCTTCGGCGGCGAGAACGGCGATCTCGTCATTGCCCGGATGCGCCGCCGCCAGCCCCAGCATGGCATCAGCATAAGCCGCGTCCATCGCCGCCCGGTCGGCCTTAGGATCTGCGGAATAGCGCGCCGCCAGCGCCCCGATCAGCGCCCGGTCCAGCGCCGGCGCGGTTCCCGCCAGGCCTTGCGCCTTTGCCAGCGCATTCAGCGTCGGCGCCAGCGCCTTCGCATCCATCGGTGCATTGATATTGGGACCCTGCACCAGCGCCTCGCCCCAGAAACACAGCGCACACCCGGGCGCGAGCACCTGCGCCTTGCGGAACGAGGCGACCGCCGCCGCGTGGTTGAAATTGTAGGCCATCTCGAGGCCCTGATCGAACCACGGCCGCGCCTCGGCCGTCAGCCCGCCCGGCTCCAGCGCCGAACGCGGCACGCCGCCATAGAGCGGGAACTTGCCAGGTACGACCGGCCCCATCAGCGCCGCCGCCTGTTGCAACCGCCGCAGCAGGATCGGCGTGCTGGAGCGCGCCCGCTCCGCACAAGCCGCCGCCGCCAGCCGCGAGGGATCGAGCATGGCCAGCGCCGCCGCATCGGAGTGGCGCGGTGAGGGCAGGCCCGTGGCCGCCGCCGCCGCAATCGCACCGCCTGCCAACAAAGCAGCCGCAAGCATCGGATAGACACGCATCGGCTTCCCCCTTCCGAAACAGCACCTCGCGGACTAGCCTATGTCAGCACCGCGCGTGGTCAACCCAATTCGGCGGCGTCCTCCAGCAGGTGCGCGATTTCATCGGCCGTGGTCAGAATGGAGTCTGCCGATTGCTCGACCCGGGCGAGCAGCAGCGCGCCTTCCATCGCGGCAATCGTCATGCGGGCAAGTCGCGCCGAACGCTCTGGGGGCACGCCTTTCGCCGTCAGCGATTGCACGAAGACATCGCTCCAGCTCGCCAGCGCACGGGCGCCGGCCGCGGTGATGGCCTCCTCGCCCGGCGCCGTTTCCAGCAGCACCGTCGCGATAGGGCAGCCGGCCTGCCACTCGGACTGCGCCATCCATTCCGCCAACATGGCCGCATAGGCCTTGAGCAGGGCTCCCGGCGAAGCGTGCTGCTCGGCCAGTTTCGCGAGCGAGCCGGTCACCAGACTTCCGGCAAACTCGACCGCATTCGCGCCGATCTCGGCCTTTCCGCCTGGAAAATAATGATAAAGCGATCCCTTGGGCGCGCCGCTCGCTGCCAGAATGTCGGAAAGGCCGGTTCCGGCATAGCCTTGCCGCCGGAACAGGCGCGCCGCCGCTGCCAGAATTGACTCCCGATGTTTTCCTGCTGGCGCCATTCGCTATCCTTGCCATTCCCATAAAAGTATATAGACTGGTCGTTATAGATTCGTGCAACGTCCAAGGGAAGGGATTGCCATGATCCGTGCATCTATTGCCGCCGCCGCCGCGCTGCTTGTTGCTGTCTCCACCACCCCGGCCGCAGCCCAGACGTATACCGGTCCTGTTGCCGTGGTCGTCGCCATTCCAATTCCACCCGGTCTTTCGCGTGACAAGATCGAGGCCCTGTTCAAGCAGCAGGCCCCGCAATATGCCGCGATCCCGACGTTGAAGCAAAAGTACTTCACGATCAACGAAGAGACCCATCGCGCCGGCGGGATCTACCTCTGGACCAATGCGGACGCCGCGCGGGCCTTCTTCAACCAGACCTGGCACGACCGGGTGAAAGCGACCTATGGTGCGGATGCCGAAGTCACGTGGTTCGACGCCCCGCTGATTATCCAGGGCAAGGCGGGCATGGCGCCGCAGGAGCCGCGCGGCGCAGGTGGCCAATGACCGTAGGTGACACGGCCAGCCAGCAGCTCGGGAAGGCGTGGCGCCGCACCGGGTTCTGGATGAGCGTTCCCTTGGCCTTGTTTCAGGGGCTCAGCGCGGTGAGCGCATTCCGCAACCCCGATGCCTTTGCCGCGAAATTCGGCGCGCCGCTTGCCGATGCTGGGGATGCCGCCTGGGTCCATGTCTATGGCCTGCGGACAGCGTTCATCGCGCTCCTCGGCACGGGCCTGCTGCTGCGCCGCGATCTGAACGGTCTCAAATGGGCCTTGGTCGTCGCTCCGGTCATGCCGCTCGGGGATGCCTATGTAGCCTCGCAAGCGGGAGCACCGCTGCAGGTCTGTGTGCAGCACATGGTCGTCGCGCTCTACGTGATGCTCGCCGCCGCCACGCTCTGGTTCGGCACGCGCGGGCAGCAACCTCGCATCGCGTCGTCGTCACTTTCCTGAAGGGCAGCTAGGATCATGCGTCAGCTCTATTTCATCGAACGCGGCAAGTTCGAGTGGCGCGACATCACGGCCCCCGTTTTGGCGGCCGATACCGATGCCGTGGTGCGCCCGCTCAGCGTCGCGCGGTGCGATCTCGATCTCTACATCGCAAACGGCGTCGCCCCTGCAACAGGCCCATTCCCGTTCGGGCATGAAGCGATCGGCGAAGTCATCGATGCCGGACCCGCCGCCAATGTCCGGCCCGGCGACCGCGTCATCGTCCCGTTCCAGCTGAGTTGCGGGCGCTGCGCCACGTGCCTGCGCGGGCTCACCTCCTCGTGCGAGGTCTATCCGCCCCGCGCGGCTTACGGCCTCGGCATGCAGTTCGGCGGCGGCTTGTCGGACGCCATGCACGTCCCCTTTGCCGATCACATGCTCCTGCCTGTGCCCGCCGGTCTTGCCAACGCGCAGCTCGCCTCGATCTCGGACAATATCCCTGACGGTTGGCGCGCGGTCGCTCCGCACCTCAAGGCGCGGCCGGGTGCCAGCGTCTTGGTGGTCGGTGGCGTTGCGCAAAGCGTGGGTCTTTATGCCGCGGGCCTGGCCGTATCGCTGGGGGCGGGCCGCGTGCTCTATCTTGATGACGACGCCGGCCGCCGCGCCCTCGCCCAAACTTTGGGTGCAACGGCCGAACCCCTCGCGCTGGCGGAGGGGCGTGAACCTGCCGAGCAGTTCGAAATCACCGTCGATGCCAGCGGCCTCCAGCCGGCCCTCCGCTTCGCCCTGCTCTCCACCGCCCCCAACGGAGTGTGCACCGCCATCGCGATCTATTTCGAGCCCTTGGTCGGCCTCCCGCTAACGCCGCTCTACATGAAAGGGATCACCTTCCACACCTGCCGGGTCAGCGCGCGCGGCGTGTTGCCCGATCTCGTCGAGCACATCGCCTGCGGGCACTTTCACGCGGAGGCGGCGGTGACAAGAACGCTGCCGTTCTCGCTCGCGGCCGAAGCGATGGACGCGCCCGATATCAAGATCGTCTTCGAAAACGATCTTGCGGGCTGAGGAGCCTTACTCCGCCGCCTCGCGCTGGGCCTCGCGGGCGAAGATCTCGACCAGCTCGTCGTCGGTCGCTTTGAGCAGCTTGGCTGCCCAAGTGTGGAACACCTGGCCGCCGCGCTCGTTGCGGCCGAACAGCACGTCCTTCATCAGCCCGCTCTGCAGCGCCACATGCTGGCGCTTGCCGGTCTTGTAGTCCTCGTCGCGCACCACGATTTCGAGGAAGTCGAACTGCTCGTGCGCGGCCTTGATCGCGACTTCGTCGACGGGTTTCTTCTCCATCACGTAGAACTGGGTGGTGAAGCTTTCGCCCACCTTGTCGCCCGGAAACAGCTGGCTGATCATCGCCCCGCGCAGGCCGCCGCCGTAGAAGCTGGCGATCGAGATATGCGGGAAGATCGTCCACACGCCCTGCACCAGCACGTCGTCGGAAATCTCGTCATCGTTCAGCTGGCTGAGGTCGATCTGCTCGCCATCGTTCGAGGAAACCTTGATCGCGAACTTCGAAGGGGTGGACAGGCGCTGGTGCGGCCCGAACTCGAAGTAGTTGGCGCGGTTGTAGAAATCCGCGCCGAAAGTAGCCGCGTGGAGCACCGGCAGGTGGTAGAAATCGAGATAGCCGTCATAGGCCGTCTTCCAGTTCGGCCCCGAAAGCGTGCGCTGGCTAAAGAGGTACCAGTCGTCGAACCCGAAGGCCTTCAAGAGGTCGTCATAGCCGCACAGGTAATCGGCAATCGAAAGCTTCGATTTGGGATCGAGCGTCGCCCAGATCAGGCCGGCGCTTTCGTAGACCGGAAAGCGCGTGAGGCAGAGCGTCGCCTTGTCCACCGCGCCGAAGTCCTGCGGGCTCGCCACGCCGATCAGGTCGCCGTCGTTCTTGAAGGTCCAGCCATGGTAGCCGCAGGTGAAGCGGCTGGCATTGCCGCTGCCCGATGCGACCGGGTTGCCGCGGTGCGAGCACATGTTGAGGAACGCACCGACCGATCCATCGCGCTGGCGGGTGAGCAGCAGCGGCACGCCGGCAATGTCCATCGCCTTGTAATCGCCCGGATTGGGGATCTCGCACGAAGGCGCGACCATCAGCGGCAGGCGGCGGAAGATCTGCTTTTTCTCCCGCTCGAACAGCGCCTCGTCGGTATAAGTCGAAGCGGGGATGCGCACGACCTCGTCCGCGAGTTCCATCGTCCCGGCATCGCCGTGGGCGATAAGCGAACGGGTCATTTCGATCAGCTGTTCACGTGACATGGCGATATCCTCAAATCCCGGGCAGGGCTTTTTCGCAGACCACAGTGATCCCCGGCAGCCCTGCCTGCAATTGTCATTTTTGCTTGGTGCGGCCTAACGCGACAATTGCGCGTTGAGCAGCATATGGAAATGCCGGATCTTCGTCTCGCCGTAGTTGGCGAACACGACCTCCTTCGATTTGATCGATTTCATGCCTCGCTGCACGTGCGGCAGGTTCACCACGTCCTGGTTGAACACCTTGGCCAGCATGCCCAGCTCCTCGGCATCGCAATAGTCATCGTCGAAATCGAGCCAGTGGATCTTGGCCGGGGCAGGGCGCTTCTCGCCCTGCTTCACCGGCATCATGAACATCGTTTCGTGGATGCATTCCTCCGGATTGTCGCCCAATGGGCGGAACCGGTAAAAGATCGGATTGAGGCACCCCCACGGGCTGATGTTGGGGAAGAGGTTGTAGTAGATCGTGTCGACGAATTCGGCATCGGAGATCGTGTCGACCTCGTCGCCCAGCACCTTGCGCCAGCGTTCGCGCGCCTCCTGCGCCATGGCCCCCCGCCGATCGGGCACCGGGCCGGTCGTGGTGTGGTCTTCCTCAAGCTCCCACCCTTCCGGCAGCCGCCCGCCCACCCAGTCGCACAGCTGCACGTCGGCATGGTCGAGCGCGCCTTCGATATGGTGCGCCTGGTGGTCGAACAAGCCCGTGCGCCCGTCGCGCGCGGTCACGCGCACCCGGTCCGCGCCCAGCCGCTCATAGACATTGCCCGAAAGCGCGTGGCGCACTTTGGCATATGTCTTCGCGCCCTCCAGCGGTTCGGCCACCAGCGCGGGGTTCACATGCGGGCTCAAGAGCCCATTGGGCGATATGGCGCGCGACATATTGCCGAACACGTCATACTTCGAATTGGCATCCCCCATCACATCGAGCAGCGTCGGGTGCGTTGCCACCACGTGATAGGCCTCCATGAAAGCCTCTTGCGCCACCTTCCAGTTGCAGCGCAGCTTCTTCGCCACATGCACCGCCTTGTAGCGCCGCTCGAACGGGATCGGCTCGAAATGCCGGTCTATATCGCCAAGGAACTGCTCGAAGGGCTGTGCATTGTCATCCGGATTGATGAACACCCACCCGCCCCAGCGCCCCACGAGCAGTGGCGGCAGGCTGTGCGTCTTGGCGCTGACCGAGGGGAAGTCCCACTGGCACGGCACTTCCTTGAGCGCGCCGTCGGTCTTCCAGGCCCAGCCGTGGAACGGGCAGCGAAACTCGTGGAGCCCCTTGCTGTCCTCGGTCAGCAGCGCGCGCCCGCGGTGGAGGCAGGCATTGGGGAAGGCCTTGATCTCGTCCGGCGCGGTGCGCACCACGATGTAGGATAAATGCGCAATGTCATAGACATGGCTGTCCCCCACGTTCGGGATATCATCTTCGTGGCAGGCCATCTGCCACACCCGCTTCCACAGCCGCTCGACCTCCAGGTCGAAGAAGTCGCGCGAATGGTAGATGCTTGGATCGACGATCGTCGGCCCCGGCGGCAGCGGGCTCTCCTCGCGCAGGCGCGCCGGCACCGCGTGCGTGTCCATGTCCAGCAGCGCGTCATAGGTGATGCCCTTGGACCGGTTTGTCCCCGTCAGCGTCTCGACCATGCGTCATCTCCTCATCCGCCCGGGATCATGGCGCAGCACACCCCACGCAGGCTTTGACCTGCCTCAATTTCCCCGCCCTCAAAAATGAGAGCGCTCCGGCTGGTGCAACCCGCAAGCTTTGCAATTGCGGCCCCTGTGCGTACCAACAGGTGCGAACCCGGAACGGACCCTTGCCGATGATCCTGAACTGCTGGCGCACCCTCATCGCGGCCGCCGCGCTCCTCCTCGGCGGCCCGCTCGCTGCCCAAAGCGCTCCGCAGGGTGAAATCATCACCACCGCCTCGGGCAAGGTCGAAGGCTTCGTGCGCAATGGCGCGCTCGAATTTCGCGGCATCCCCTATGCCGCTCCGGTCTCGGGTGACGCGCGCTGGAGCCTGCCGCAACCCGCCGCGCCCTGGACTGGCGTCCTCCCCGCGATGCACTTCGGCGGTGCCTGCCCGCAGGCCGCGCGCTACGGCCTCACCGAACGCAGCGACGAGGAAAACTGCCTCACCCTCAATATCAGCCTGCCCACCGCCAAGACCCGCACCAAACGCCCCGTCCTCGTGTGGCTCCACGGTGGTGCCTTCGTCGGCGGCGCGGCCTCGCTTTACCGGCTGGACCGGCTGGCCAAGGGGATGGATGCCGTCGTCGTCAGCGTGAACTACCGCCTCGGCGTGTTCGGCTTCATGGCCCCGCCCGCCGGTGCTTCGGGCGCAGGCCATGTCCTCGGCCTCGAAGACCAGCGCCTCGCCCTGCGCTGGGTCAAGGCCAGCATCGCAGCCTTCGGCGGGGACCCAGACAACATCACGCTCGCGGGCGAATCCGCTGGTGCGGCCTCGGTCTGCATGCAGCTCATGGCGCCCGAGCAAACGCGCGGCCTGTTCCACCGCGCGATCATCCAGAGCGGCGCCTGCGGCACGCCCTTGCGCACCCTCCCGCAGGCCGAAGCGTTCGCCGCCAAAGTCGCCAGCGAAGCCGGCTGCCCCGATCCCGCGGCCGCACTCGCCTGCCTCAAGGCCATCGATCCGCAGGCCCTCATTGCTGCCGGCGCCCGCGCGGCGAGCGGCGAACTCCTCGCGTTTGCACCCTTTACCGGCAATCCCACCGTCCCGCGCCCGACGCTCGAGGCACTCCAGTCTGGCGACTTTCTTCGCGTCCCCGTCCTCAACGGCTACACGCGAGACGAGATGCGTCTCTACGTCGGCTATGATCTGCAAGGCGGCGCGAAGATCACCCCCGAAACCTACCCCGCCGCCGTCCGAGCCATCTATGGCGACAAGGCGGACAAGGTGCTCGCTCGTTATCCCCTGAAGCCCGGCGAACACCCCGCCGAAACTCTGGGCTCGCTGATGAGCGACTTCATGCCCGGCCTCGGCATCACCCACTGCCTTGAAATCGAAAGCGGTCGTCTGCTGGGCGCGCACACGCCCGTCTTCCAGTGGGAATATGCGGATCGCACTGCCCCGGTGCGCGGCGTCTCGATCCCGATCAGCCCCGAACCCGGCTTCAACTTGGGCGCCGTCCACTCGGCCGAGCTCAACGCGCTCTTCCCCAATTTCTCCAACACCGCCGCCATGACCGCCCCCGATCTCGCCCCCGCCTCGCAGGCACTGGCAGGCACGATCATCCGCACTTGGGCCGCCTTCCTGCGCGGCGGCGTGCCCGCGCATGACTGGCGCGACAACGCCGTCTCGCGCGAAATCAGGCGCTTCGAACCCGGCGCCGTCCGCCCGATAGATGCCTGGGCCGAGTACCATTGCGATTTCTGGCGCGCCGAGTACCCGGCCTTCTTCGCCTCCACATCCATGCCCAACTAAGGACTCCCCATGAATACCGCCATCGTCACGGCAATTGTCACTGGCGCCGCGCAGGGCCTCGGCCTCGTCACCGCCCGCCGCCTCGCCGCAGCCGGCTACCGCGTCGTCCTCACCGATCTGCAGGATGTCAGCGTGCAGGCCGCCGCGATCGGCGCCGATGCCATCGGGATCAGCGGCGATGTATCCAATGAAGCCTTCGTCGAAGACCTCGCTGCGCGTGTCGCCACCGATTTCGGCGGCGCGCAGGTCCTCGTCAACAACGCCGGCATCAGCCTGATCCGGCCCGCCGAAGACACCACCGTCGATGAGTGGCAGCGCATGATGGCGGTGAACCTGCAAGGGCCCTTCCTCCTGTGCCGCGCCTTCGGGCGCCAGATGCTCTCCGCAGGCAAGGGCTCGATCGTCAATGTCGCCTCGGTCGCCGGCCTTGGCGGGGTGATCCACCGCTCGGCCTACAACACTTCCAAGCACGGCCTCGTCGGCCTCACCCGCACCCTCGCTGGCGAATGGGGCGGCCGCGGCGTGCGCGTCAACGCCGTCTGCCCCGGCTGGATCAAGACCGAGATGGACGTGAAGGACATGGGCTCGGGCGCCTACGACGATACCGATATCGTCAATCGCGTACCGATGGCCCGTTTCGCCATGCCCGAAGACGTTGCGGAGGCCATCACCTTCCTTGCTTCGGATGCCGCCGCGTTCATCAACGGCGTGAGCCTCCCCGTAGACGGCGGCTGGACCGGCGACATCAGCTGGGACAGCCTTCGCCTCAAAACGCGGGGCTGAAAGCATCGGGATATACTAAGGCCCTCGGGCCATGCTGCCGGCTGGGGCAAAGCGGGAATCCGGGGTGCCCCGAGTGTTCCCTTGTGCAGGGAGGGCGCTGCGCTGCCTGCACCGCGCCCGAATAGCGCCCTGTTGCTGTAATTCAGGGAAGCCGAAGTGGCACGCGCCCAAAATTCAGTTTCGAAATCATCGACCCGAAAGCTTAGGATTCGAGTATTATGCCATAATAGTATCGCGCCAATGCATGGTAAATGCGTGCCTATTTACATTGCAAATTGTCATGGGATTAAATAAGAAAATATTATAAATATTTATCAAATTTAGATTGATGCAACGCCTGATCTAGAATCTAAAGCCTAAGAGCTTTGTTCGTTTTTCATTTCGCCAAACTCCATATATATCTTTATATATATTTTTCTTGCAGTTTTTGCAGAAGCTTTTCTTGACAGTTCCTTCGTAAAAAGAACCACGCTGCGATCTATCGTGAGACCCTAAAGTACAGAAAATTAATCTACTTAGAAATTGTTTCATCGCGCGCTCCATGATCAACGCGATGAGAGATCATTTCCGGAACATTAATTATACAAAACTTATTTCTCAGAAATAAATTTATTTACGAATAAACCTTTTGTTGGGAAAACCAGTCACTAGATATAAATTACCATAAAGGAAAAGCATAACTAGTTTTACTTATATTGAGGGTACCAAGAGAATGTCTGATTTTTCAATCAGGAGTATACTAAGTGTCCGAGGTCGAATAACTGTCCTCCTTCTTTCCAAGAACTGTTCCGCTACCGAAATATACAATCTACCTATGGTGAGTCAGCCGACAATATCCAAGGCGCTGTCACGTATGGTGGATCAAAATTATATTTCACGAAAGTGCGATCCACGCGACAAAAGGGTGGTTATTTATTCGATAAATCCTGAATACAGAGATTTTGTCATCAAAGATGTTTTGCAGGTGATCATCGATGAGGCAGCAAATGATAACCCTGGGCAGGTATCTATACTTACTTCTGGATAATAGATGCAGCGGGATCAATTCGGAATTGCGGTAGCAGTCCCGACCACTCCCGATTGCGGCCCCCATTCTCCGTCCGCTACCAGGCGAGGAACGCGAAGTATTCGAGAGCCGCACGCGCCGCGCTTTCCTACATCCGCCAGATCTGCGACATTTCCCTCCCCCGTAGCCTCTTGCCGAAACGGCGGAGCCATGTCTCAAATCGATGACCGTATCCATCGCCCTCTTATCGATCCATTCGATCAAAGTCGCCAGATTGATCGAATGCAATTATTCGCCTGGACAGTGTCAACAGTGTCAACTTGCCCTCTATCGCCCCCCTTTCCGGGCGCCCCTAAGCCTGTCAGATTGAGGAGTAGGCACGGCGCGCGCCCGCGCGTTTGATGCCGGCACAATCACAAAAGGAGGATGCCATGCGTGTTGCTCTGCCCGAGGCCCACCACCAGAACCCGCTCGGCCACTTGTCCGAGCATTATGCGCCAGAGATCGTGAACGCCGCCTTCGGCTTTTCCGATGTCACCTACCGCATGTCGAAGCTGCCCACCCGTCTGTTCGAAGGCGCGCGGATGCGCACCGCGCTCATCAACGGGTGCCAGCTCTGCCAGAACTTCCGCGTGCTGCGCGATCGGCCCGATATCGAGCGCACGAATGGCCCTGCCCCGGACGAGGCGTTCTATACCGCGGTTCACGAATGGCGCACTTCACCGACCCTGTCGGAGCGCGAGAAGCTTGCCATCGAATATGCCGAGAAGGTCGGCCTTGATCCGCAGGGCCTCGCCGCCGACGAGGACTTCTGGGCGCGTTACAAGGCCGCGCTGAGCGACGACGAGATCGTCGACCTCGCCTTCTGCGTTGCGGTTTGGATGGGCCTGGGCCGCGTCGCCCATGTACTCGGGCTCGATGCGGTCTGCGCTTTGCCGGCGCTGCGCGAAGTGGCCTAATGGCGGGAGGGCTTGATCGGCGCGGGCTGATCGGGGCTCTGGCGGCAGGCGGGGCGGCGCTGGCGGCAGGTGCTTCGGCCTCCGCCGCCGAGCTGCCTGCCGGTCCGCGCGCGGTCCTCGTCTATACCGCCGTCGCCCAGCTCGAAGAGCGCGTGTCCCACGGTATCACGCCGTATGGCGAGCGCTTTCGCGTGCCGATCATCGGTGGCCATTTCGAGGGGCCGGACCTCAAGGGCCGTATTGTCCCTGGCGGGGCGGATTGGTAGTTGCTGCGTGCCGATGGTTATCTCGAACTCGTCGCGGACTACTTCATGGAGACCGACGACAAGGTCCAGATCAAGGTTACCAATCGCGGCCTGATCCAGACCGTGCCGGGCGCTGACGGCCAGCGCTATGCGATGACGACGCCGCGCTTCGAGGCTCCGACGGGCAGGTACGGCTGGCTCAACCAGCTGATCTTTACCGGCACCGTCGCGCCGGGGGACGACAAGGTACCCTCGGTCGGGCTCGCGATCTACAAGTTGGTCTGAGGCTTCCACACCGCCGCAGAACGTGCCACGCTGCACGTGTTTGTTTGCCTGATCCGGAAAGCCCTGCCCGATGAACACGCCCGATCTTGCCGCCTGGTGGATGCCTTTCACCGCCAACCGCCAGTTCAAGGCGAGCCCCCGCCTGCTCGCCGAAGCGCGCGGGATGTTCTACCGCTCGGACGATGATCGTGAGATACTCGATGGCACCGCGGGGCTGTGGTGCGTCAACGCCGGCCACGGGCGCGACGAGATCGCCGACGCGGTCGCGCACCAGATCCGCACCATGGATTTCGCGCCCGCCTTCCAGATGGGCCACCCCATCGGCTTTGAATTCGCCAGCCGGCTCGCCGAAATCGCGCCCGCCGGGCTCGACCGGGTGTTCTTCACCGGATCGGGTTCGGAATCCGTGGATACCGCGCTCAAGATCGCGCTCGCCTACCAGCGCGCGATCGGCCAGGGCACGCGAACCCGCTTCATCGGGCGCGAGCGCGGCTATCACGGCGTCGGCTTCGGCGGCGTTTCGGTCGGCGGCATGCTCAACAACCGCCGCGTGTTCACCACGCTACCCGGCACCGATCACTTGCGCCACACCCACGATCCTGCGCGCAATCGCTTCACCCGCGACATGCCGGAACACGGCGCAGAGCTGGCCGACGATCTCGAGCGGCTGGTCCAGCTCCATGGTGCGGAGACGATCGCGGCGGTGATCGTCGAGCCGGTCGCGGGCTCGACCGGTGTGCTTCCGCCGCCCAAGGGCTATCTCGAGCGCCTGCGCGAGATCTCGACGCGGCACGGCATCCTGCTCATCTTCGACGAAGTGATCACCGGCTTCGGCCGCCTCGGCACGCCCTTCGGTGCGGACTACTTCGGCGTCACCCCCGATTTTATCACCACCGCCAAGGGCATCACCAACGGCACCCTGCCGATGGGCGCCGTCTTCGCCAGCCGCGCGGTGCACGATGCAATGATGCAGGGCCCGGAAAACCTCATCGAACTGTTCCACGGCTACACCTATTCCGGCCACCCGGTCGCCTGCGCGGCGGGCCTCGCTACGCTCGATATCTACGCCCGCGAAGGCCTGTTGACCCGCGGCGCCGAGCTCGGGGGGCTCTGGGCCGACACGCTTCACGGCCTGCGCGATGCGCCGCATGTGATCGATGTCCGCACGATCGGCCTCGTCGGAGGGATCGAGCTGGCCTCGCGCGATGGTGCGCCGGGCGCGCGGGCCTATGACGTCTTCTCCGATTGCTTCCGCGCCGGCCTGCTCATCCGTGTGACGGGCGATATCATCGCTCTCTCCCCGCCGCTGATCGTCGAGCCCGATCACATGGGCCGCATGGCCGAGACGATCCGCGCCGCGCTGGAACGCGCCGAGTGAGAGAGGTGCTGCAGAAGTCTGTTTTCATCGCAGCGCTGGCATTCGCCTTTCCCGCTGCCGCTGCCCCCGCGCCCATCGCGATGAGCGAAACGGAGCAGGCGGCACCTGCTGTTCCGCCCATCCTCTCGGCGCGCGAGCGGGCGGAGACCGAGAACCGTATCCTGACCGAGCGGCTCGATACGGTGATACCTGCGATCATGCGCGCCGAAGGCATCGACCTCTGGCTGCTCGTGGCGCGTGAATATTTCGAGGAGCCGGTGGTCGCCTCGATGCTTGATGCCGAGAACATGCATGCCCGGCGGCGGACGATCCTGATCTTTCACGATCCGGGCGGCAGCAAGCCGGTCGAGCGGCTGACCGTCAGCCGCTATGGCCTCGGCGGGCTGTTCACGGCCGCATGGGACCCTGCAAAGCAGCCCGACCAGTGGCAGGCGGCGGCGGACCTTATCGCCGCGCGCAACCCCGCGAAGATCGCGATCAATGTATCCGATCTCCATCAGTTCGCCGACGGCATGACGGTGAGCCAGTACGACAAGTTCACCGCCGCGTTACCGGCCGCCCTCCACCAGCGCATCGTAAGCGGCGAGGGACTTGCCATCCGCTGGCTGGAGACGCGCACCCCCGCCGAGATCGCGCTCTATCCCACGATCGAGCGCACCGCCCACGCGGTCATCGGCGAAGCTTTCTCGCGCAAGGTGATCACCCCTGGCGTGACGACTGCCGAGGACGTGCAGTGGTGGTATCGCGACCGGCTGCTCCAACTCGGTCTCGATGCCTGGTTCCACCCCTCGATCGGCATTCAGCGGCAGGGGGCGCAGGGCATGCTCGAAGGGCCTGTGGTGATCCTGCCGGGCGATCTCTTGTGGACAGACTTCGGGATCACGTACCTCAGGCTCAACACCGATACCCAGCACCTCGCCTATGTCCTGAAACCGGGCGAGGCCTCGGCACCGGCGGGCCTCACACAGGGCCTCGCGAACAGTAACCGCCTGCAGGACATTCTCACGCGCCAGTTCACGGTGGGGCGCAGCGGCAACGAGGCGCTGGCCCGCGCGCGCGCCGAGGCCAAAGCCGCCGGTCTCGACCCTTCGGTCTATTCGCATCCCATCGGCCTCCATGGCCACGGCGCAGGGCCGTCGATCGGCTTCTGGGACAACCAGAACGCGGACCCACGCGGCGAGGCGGCGATCCACGCACGCACGGCGTGGTCTATCGAGCTGGCCACCAACTCCGCCGTACCCGAATGGGGCGGCCAGCGTGTCGATTTCCGGGCGGAGGAGAACGCGTACTTCGACGGGAAGACCGTGCGCTTCATCGATGGACGCGAGACCAGCCTGACCCTGATCCCCTCGGCCCCGTGAGCCTCCGCGCCGGCCTTGCCGACGCGCGCTCTGGCATAATGCGCAGGAAAATGGTGAGAAGAAGGACTCGATTATTTTAATTAGACATATGATAATAAAGGTAAAATGTTTTCAATAAGTGTTCTATGCCCCCATTTATGCCTCCAAAACCTTTTTCTATGGACCGTGCGCTCGGGAAGATGTCCCCTCCAGTCCCGTATTGGTCTGCATGAATCGCGCTGGTTGAATCTTGCGACACGCTCGTGTTCCAATGGCGCATTAGGAATGGCAATGATTGGGACGAAGCTGCCCTTCTCACAGCCGAGCTCAATTGGCAGCATTCCACCTGAAAGCTGTCGCTTGAATGAGCGTGTTGGTTGGGTAACGAACAGGCAACGCACGCAATGGTCCTGACGCGCGATCACTACAGGTTGCGCATAGCAATTCAGTCTTGCACCTGTCAGGTACCCGCTGCAATCGATTGTCAAGCGAGACAGCGGCGGTTGGCTAACCATGACGAGCAGGCGGGAGGCGATGGCGGGTATGGCGGCAATGACCATGGGGCCGGGTTCGTTAAAGAACGGCAGCATTCATCGCGATTCCGCTTGGTGGCAATCAGCAGTTGGCTACCAGATCTATCCGGTCAGTTTTGCCGACAGCAACGGCGA
>CAILIO010000027.1 GCA_903834285.1 uncultured Sphingomonadales bacterium
ATGAAGCGCCCTTCGGGATCGCTCAGCACCACTTCGTGCAGGCTCATCGCGCTGAACAACGTTCCATCGATCCGGCCGATGCGAATCTTGAGGCCCGATGCCGGCGCGATCGCGGCAATGCGGTCCGCGACGAAGCGGTGGCCCAACGAGGAATCAAGCACGACCACCGCGCCGCCCATCGCGAGCACCAGCAGCAGCCCGGCCAGGACGAGCCCGCGCCCCCAGCCCAGCATGCGGCGCAGCGCGCCCGTGCGCGGCGGCGGCGCTGGCATCTCGCCGGGCGGGACCGCGCTCGCCATCAGAACGCCTGCCCCAGCGACACGTAGACGCCGATGCGGCTGTCACCCTTGACCGGATTGAGCGGCGTGCCGAGGTCGATGCGGATCGGGCCGAAGCTGGTCTGATACCTGAGGCCAAGCCCCGCGCCGACCCGGAGGCCGCCCAACGTGGGCGAGGCGGTGGTGCCAACGGTGCCGGCATCGACGAAGGGAACCACGCTCACCGCGCCGCCCATCAGCCCGGTCTTGACGCGCGCCTCCAGCGAAAACTCGGACAGGCTGCGCCCGCCGCTGGGATTGCCGAGCGCATCGCGCGGCCCCACCGCCTGATACGTAAAGCCGCGTACCGATGCGCCGCCACCCGCATAGAAACGCCGTGAAGGCGCGATGCTGTTGACACTGGCGCCCGGAATCGAGCCCAGCCGCACGCGCTCCGCCAGCACGACCCGGCTGCTGACGGGCTGGTAGGCGCTCGCATCGAACTGCGCGCGGACATAGCTGGAGCGCGTGCCGTTCTGCACCGAAATTTCCGGGCTGAGCCGTAGCGAGACGCGGACGCCGCGCCGGGGATCAAGCAGATCGTTGCTACCGTCATAGGCTGCGCGCAAGGGCAGCGCGCCGATGAAGTACGTGGTGCGGAAGGAGCCAGCAGCGGCGGGCAGTTCGCTTGTTGCAAGGAGTTCGACACCGGCCGACCAGACCCAGGCCTTCTGGAAGATCAGCGTGGTCAGCTTCTCGAACGAGGTCGAGAACGAGATCGTGCGCGCGTTGTAGGCGTCGGTGCGCCGGGTCTGGCCATAGAGATCGGCGGTGAGCACCTGATCACGGCCGAAGAAGTTGTTGCGGCGATAGGTCGCGCCCGCCAGCTGCTCGCGCGTGCCGACAACGCCGCGGAACCGCACGAGGCCTTCCGGCGGGAACATGTTGCGGTTTTCCCAGCTCGCCTCGACCCGCAGACCCTCGCCGCTCGAATAGCCGATGAGCCCGGCCACGGTGCGCTGCGGCGCCTTGGCCAATGTCACATCGATATCGGCAATGCCCGGTAGCGCGTCTGCCGCCGGCTTGACCTCGCGCGGGGTGACCGTGACCGCCGAGACGAGCCCGGTTGCAAGGATCGCCTGCCTGAGGTCGTCGACGCGCGATTTGCGGAAGGGATCGCCGGGCCGGAAGCGGGCGATGCGCGCAAGGTGGCGCGAGGATAGATAGTCGGGCAGCGAGCTGTGGATCTCGCCGATGGCGTACTGCCCACCGCTGGTGACCGGCACGACGAGGTCGCCGGTACGATCGGCATGGTCGATCGACAGATCGGGCTCGCCTACCTTGGAAAAGGCATGGCCACCTTCGCCCAGCGCGGTGATCAGGTGATCGCGCTCGGCGACGATCTTGTCGGAGTTGACCGGATCGCCGGGTGCCAGCGCGAAGGCGCGGGTGAGCGCTGCTGCATCGGGCGCGGCGGCAATATCGCCCAAGCTGATGCGCGAAAACGCGTAGCGCGGTCCGGGGCGTACATCAAAGCGCACGCCGACTTTCTTGAGATCGATCGCCGGTCCCGGTCCGCTGCCCTCGGCGGGCGCGGCATAGCCGGTCGTGCTCTGGAAGACTTCGGCATCGTAGTAACCATAGGCCCGCAGCACCTGCTGGAGCAGATCGGTATCCTGCCGCGCGCGCCGGGTCAGCTGCGCGAGGTTGTCCTCCTCGTTCCCGAACTTGCGCAGCGCCGCCAGCGTCCCGAAGCGCGCCGCGACGGCCTCCCGCTCGGGCAGGGTCTCGACCTCAGGCGGGAACGCGAGCGCGAGCTGCGGAGTGATCTGGAGCACACTCGCGCCGGGGATCTGGCCGATCCCGCGCCCGCTGCCCGGATCGGCGTCAGTCGCTAGGGCCTCACCCGCTGCCTTGGCCTGTTCGGCAGCCGCGCCGATATCGGGATCGGGCGTGAGCGGCACGATGGCAGGGAGCTCCGCCGCATCGGGCCAGGCCAGTGTGATCGCGGGAATGCCCGTGAGCGGGGCGATTGCATCAGGCGACAGCAGCGTTGCGGGATCGGGCACGGCAACTTTGGCCGCATCGGTCTGGTTCGCCCAGGCCTTGGGGTCGTCCAGCGCGGAATCGGGGATCAGGTCCTCGAGCGCCTGATCCGCCTCGCGCGACTGGGCGTGCACGGGCTGCGGCAGTATGGCGAGGAGCGCGGCCGGAAGCAGGGCGCGCAGAACGTCAGCTGTGGCGATACTGCGCCTGTGCTGCGGCAAGTCCGTCCTTGCCGGTGTCGTCCGCGATCCGCCGGTCCGCTCCCCTTGCGGTCGCAGCGCGGTCGATCGCGCGGGCCTGCTCATCGGGGTCAAAGCGTTCCCATCCTTCGCGGCCGAGCCGTTCGAGCGGCCGGTAACGGACCTTGTACTGCATCCGTGGCGAACCTTCGACCCAATATCCAAGATAGACATAGGGCAGGCCGATCCGGGCGGCATGAAGGATGTGGTCCAGAATGATGAAATTGCCAAGCCCCCGGCGATCGGCCTGATCCGGCTCGTAGAAGCTGTAGATCATCGAGAGCCCGTCACCCTGGCGGTCGGTCAGGCAGGCGCCGACGAGCTTGCCGGGCTTCCCGTCAAACCCGGGCTCGCGGTATTCGATCACGAACGTGCTCACGGGGGTGTGCTCGACCATGTCGGCGAAGTCCATCTCGTCCATCGAGGCCATGCCGCCACCGGGATGGCGCGCCGCCAGGTAGCGCTGGAGCAGCTCGAACTGCTCCGGAGTCGACCACGGCTTGCACGCAGAGACGACGAGATCGCAGTTGCGACGGATGTTCTTGCGCTGTGTGGCCGAAGGCACGAATTCACCCGCGACGACGCGCACGGAAATGCAGGCCGAGCAATCAATGCAGCTGGGGCGATAGGCGACCGTCTGGCTGCGGCGAAAGCCGATTCGGCCCAGCGCATCGTTGAGCTCGTCGGCATTGGGGCCCTTGAGCTCCGTGAACACCTTCCGCTCCGTCTTCCCCGGCAGATAGGGGCACGGCATCGGGCTGGTCACAAAGAAACGGGGAAAGCGGACGGGCGCAGTCACAGCCTAGACGGTATCCTCTGTCGCGCCGCCGGATGATCCCGCAGTGCTGACAACGCCAACATGCCTCACCCGGCCGATTGGTGAAAGAGTGATTAACCATCAAAAGTAGTTAGTCAGCAGGGATTTCTCGCAGGTTTGGCGGTCGGACCGCCCGGCGTATCGAAACGGGATGCCGCCGGGGCGAATTGTGACGAAACAGGCTTAACCGAGCTCCACCTGAGTCACATCATAGCCCTTGGCACGCAAGCTCGCGACGAGCAGGTCGATCTGCTCCCGGTCGCGCGCTTCGCATTCGATCTCGGCAGTAAGGCCCTTGGCCGGCAGCGAGGTGAAGATGCGGTTGTGCCAGACCTCGAGGATGTTGACTTGATGGCGGTTGAAATCCTCGACCACCTTGAACAGCGCACCAGGCCGGTCCTGCAAGGTGAGCCTGAGGCGGGCAAGGCGGCCCGAGCGCGCAAGGTCGCGCAGCAGCACATTGGCCAGCAGGCGCGTGTCGATATTGCCGCCGCACAGCACGAGACCGATCTTGCGCCCGGCAAAGCGCTTGCGGTGTGTCATCACCGCCGCCAGCCCCGCCGCGCCCGCGCCTTCGACCACGGTCTTCTCGATCTGCAGCAGCAACGCGACCGCAGTTTCCAGCGCCGGCTCGTTTACCAGCACGATATCATCGACGATCTTCTTGAGCACGGCGGAGGTAAACGTGCCCGGCTCCTTCACCGCAATGCCTTCGGCGATGGTATCGCCGCCGCAGGGCAGGTCCAGCCCCTTGAGCTTGGCATACATCGAGGGAAACAGCGTGGCCTGCACGCCGACCAGACCGATCGAAGGCTTGATCCCGCGCGCCGCGGTGCCCATGCCCGAAAGCAGGCCGCCGCCGCCGATGGGGACGACCAGGGTCTCGAGTTCGGGCACGTCCTCCAGCATTTCGAGCGCCACGGTGCCCTGCCCAGCAGCGACATGCGGATCGTCGAAGGGATGGACGAAGGTCATGCCGCGCTCGGCTTCAAGCTTTCGCGCGTGGGCATAGGCCTCGTCGAACGTCTCGCCTTCGAGCACGATCGTGCCACCGACGCTTTCGGTCTGCATGATCTTCACCGTTGGCGTGGTGCGCGGCATCACGATGGTGACGGGCATGCCGAGCCGCGTGCCGTGATACGAAAGCCCCTGCGCGTGATTGCCCGCCGAAGCCGCGATCACGCCGCGCGCGCGCTGCTCGTCCGAAAGCTGGAGCAGCGCATTGAGCGCGCCGCGTTCCTTGTAGGCGGCGGTGAACTGCAGGTTCTCGAACTTGAGCCAGATCTCCGCGCCCGTAATCTCGCTGAGCGTCTTGCTGTGCAGCGTGGGCGTGCGCACGACTTGGCCCGCGATCCGCGTCGCGGCTGCGCGGACGTCGTCGAGAGTCAGGAGGGCAGTGGGTGCAGTGGTGCTCGTGTTCATGGGCTATGGCCCCTAATCGAAACCTGCCCTCAAGGGAACCTTCGTCAGGCTCAGCGCCGGCGGCGAGGCCAATTGAGCACGTGGAGCAGGGTCAGCACGACCAGGATCGCGATGGTATCGGCGATCCAGTCGTTGATATCGCAATCGCGGTGGAGCGAAGGGATTGACTGCATCACTTCGATCAGCGCGCCGAGGAACGAGAGCCGCTCGGCCATACGCGGCTTCGGGAACTGCGGAAAGGCGAAGGCTCCGAGAAACGCGAGCGTGCCGAAGGCGAACATGTGCTGCGCCTTGTCACCGACTTCGCGGAGTTCGGGCGGATGCGGGATCAACGCGAGCGTGACCGCGCCGACGAGGCAAAGCCAGAAAGCAGGTGCGGCAAGCGCGGCGAATCTGGATCGGCGTGTCATGGGCCCGCGGCTAGCCCGCGCTCGCCCCCAACGGCAAGCTCCGTTTGCGTAAGGTTGGCGCGATTCTGGCTGGTAGCGCGCGGCAAAGCGGCTAGAACCTGCGGCCATGACCGATCCGACATCCACCTCGCAGCCTTCCGGGCTCAACGTTTCCTTCCTTGGCCTTGGCGTGATGGGCGGAGCGATGGCCCGCCATCTCGGCACCGCCGGCCACACGCTCACCATCTACAACCGCACCGCCGCGCGCGCCGAGGCTTGGCAGGCCGCGCATCCCGGCCTTGCGACGCGCGTTGCGGCCAGCCCGGCCGAAGCCGCGGAAGGGGCCGACGTCGTGATCACTTGCGTCGGCAACGACGATGATTTGTCGGATGTCGTGCTCAGCCCCACCGGCGTGTTCAGCACCCTGCGCCGGGGCGCGCTGTTCATAGACCATACTACCGTTTCGGCACGAATTGCCCGCCAGATCGCGGTCGAGGGCCGCGACAAGGAGCTGCTCTGCGTTGATGCCCCCGTCACCGGCGGGCAATCGGGTGCGGAGGCAGGCACGCTGTCGATCATGTGCGGCGGCAGCGAAAAGGCGGTCGATGCGGCGCGCGAAGTACTCGCCGCTTATGCCAAGCGCGTGGTCCATGTCGGCAAGCCCGGCGCGGGGCAGACCGCGAAGATGGCCAACCAGATGTGCATCGCGGGCGCCATCGCCGGGCTCGCCGAGGCGATCCGCTTCGCCCAGGCCGCGCGGCTCGATCTCGACAAGGTATTCGAGGCGATCTCCGGCGGCGCCGCGCAATCGTGGCAGATGGACAACCGCTGGCACACGATGGCCAAGGACGAGTTCGACTTCGGCTTCGCGGTCGACTGGATGCGCAAGGACCTGGGCCTTGCCATCGAGGAAGCACGCGGGCTGGGCGCGAGCGTGCCCACCACCGCGCTGATCGACCAGTTCTATGCCGATGTACAGGCACTGGGTGGCGGCCGTCAGGACACCAGCGCGCTGCTCCGCCGCCTGCCGCGCCGGGGCGGCGCGTGATGACGCGCAGCTTTGCCGCGCTCGCCCTGTTTGCCTTCGCCACCCCGGCGCATGCCGACACGCTGATCGACAACGTGGCTGGCCAGACCATCGGCGCGGACGGCCATGTCGAGCGCTTCAAGGCCATGCTGATGGACGATGCCGGCGTGGTGAAGGCGCTGATCCACGAAGGCGAAAAGACGCCGAAGAAGGGCTTCCAGTACCGCATCGACGGCAAGGGGCGGATCATGCTCCCCGGCCTGATCGACGCGCATGTCCATGTGATGAACACCGGCTTCGCCGCATTGACGCTTGATCTTTCGGAAACCAACAGCCTTGCCGAAGCGCTCGACAAGATCGCCGCCTATGCCAAGGCGCACCCTGACCGGCCCTGGCTGATCGGGCGCGGTTGGAATCAGGAGCGATGGAAGCTCGGCCGCTTCCCCACCGCCGCCGAACTCGATGCTGTGGTCAGCGACCGTCCCGCCTGGCTCGAACGCGCCGACGGCCACGCCGGCTGGGCCAACACCGCCGCGCTCAAGGCCGGGGGCGTGACCGCCGCCAGCAAGGCGCCCAGCGGGGGCGAGATCATCCACTTCGCCGATGGCAGCCCGGCGGGGGTGCTGGTCGACAACGCCTCCGACCTAGTCGGCGCGCATGTCCCCCCGCCCACGCCGCGCGATTATGACGCCGCCCTCGCGCTTGCCCAGCGCGAGTTCTACCACCGCGGCCTCACCGCCGTGGCCGACATGGGCTCCACTGTCGAAGACTGGCAGACTTTCCGCCGCGCCGGCGACCTCAACACGCTTTACGTGCGGATAATGGCCTATGGCTCGGGGATCGAGAACACGGTCCAGATCGGTGGCCCCGGCCCCTCACCCTGGCTTTATGCCGACCGGCTGCGGCTCAATGGCGTCAAACTCTACATGGACGGCGCGCTGGGTTCGCGTGGGGCCTGGCTCAAGGCGCCTTATACGGACAAGCCCGACACGCGCGGCCTTCCCCGCCTGACCCAGACGCAGCTTGGCAACCTGATGAGCCGTGCGGCGATGGACCAGTTCCAAATCGCCGTCCACGCTATCGGCGATGAAGCCAACGCGGTGCTGCTGGGCGCGATGGAAGACCTTGCGCAGACCTACAAAGGCGACCGTCGCTGGCGTATCGAGCACGCGCAAGTGATCGATCCCGCCGACTGGCCAATTGCCGCGCGGGTGGCAAAAGCGGTCGGCCTTGTCGCCTCGATGCAGCCCGTGCACCAGACATCGGACCGCCTGATGGCCGAAGCGCGGCTGGGTCCGGACCGGCTCGTGGGCGCCTATGCCTGGGCCTCGGCCAAGGCGACGGGCGCGACGCTGGCCTTCGGGTCCGACACACCCGTTGAGCTGCCCGATCCCTGGACGGGCTTCGCCGCGGCGATCAGCCGCGTGGACGAAAATGGCCAGCCGCCGCAAGGCTGGCAGCCGCAGGAACGCGTCGGCCGCGAGACGGCGCTGGCGGGATACACATCGCAGGCTGCCTATGCCGGGTTTGCCGAAAAGCGCTTCGGCCGCCTCGCCCCCGGGCTGCGCGCCGATTTCATCTTCGTCGATACCGACCCGATGACCGCCAGCCAGGAGGCGATCCGCAAGACCAGGGTGCTCGAGACATGGGTTGGCGGCGGCAAGGTCTGGGATGCGGCCAAGCCCGACGGCAGCGCGGTGGGCGCGGAACCGGTGAAGAAGTAAGGACCAAGGCGATGACCGAACTGATCCTGCACCACTACCCGGAATCACCCTTTTCGGAGAAGGTGCGCGCCATCCTCGGCGCCAAGGGGCTGGCGTGGCGCTCGCTGCAAGTCTCGATGATCATGCCGCGCCCGGCGACCGCCGCGCTCACAGGCGGCTACCGGCGCATTCCCGTGCTGCAGGTCGGCGCGGATATCTACTGCGATACCGCGCTGATTGCCGCGTATCTCGATGGAATGGGCACCGGCCCCAGCCTCTTTGCGGCAGACAACCGCCTCGCCGCGCAGACCCTCGCGCGCTGGGTCGATACCGAGCTGTTCTGGGCGGCGGTCACCTTGCGCTTCATGCCTGAGAACATGGGCAATTTTTTCACCGATCCCGCCAGCGCGCAAGCCTTTGCCGAGGACCGCGCCAATTTCGCGCAAGGCGCGCAAGTGCGCCGCCCGTCGGTTGATGAGGCCCAGTCGCGCTACGCCCGGTTCCTTGCCGAAATGGATGCGCAGCTGGCCGATGGCCGTCCCTACCTCTTCGGCGCCGACTGGAGCGTGGCCGACTTTGCCGTCTACCATATGCTGTGGTTCATCCACGCTGGCGGCGGCATGGCCGACTGGCTGGCCAGCCGCACGCATGTGGCCGCGTGGATGGAGCGCATGCGGGCCTTCGCGCAGCATGGCGGGCAGGAAATTTCCGCCGACGATGCGCTCGCGTTGGCGCTCGAAGCCGAGCCGCTGGCCATCGAACCGGCGAGCGACATCGCTGGTATCCCGCCCGGCACTGCGGTCAATGTCGCCCCGGTCGATTATGGCGTGATGCCCAGTCACGGCACCCTGCTCCGCTGCGACACGGACATAGTCGTGATCCGGCGCGAACACGCGCTGACGGGGGCGGTCAACGTGCACTTCCCGCGCCACGGCTTCGGTGTGGCACGGGACTGACGGGTCAGGCCCCGACGGCCTCAGCCTTGGCCTTTTCCTCGGCGTCCTTCTTCTCGGCGAAGCGCATGACGATGAGCGTGCCTTCGAAGAGGATCATCAGCGGGATTGCGAGCATCAACTGGCTGAGCACATCGGGCGGGGTGATCACCGCCGCGAGCGCAGTGATGCCGACGATCACGTAACGCCGCGCCGCCACGAGCTGCGCGCGGGTGACGATGCCGGCACGGTTGAGCAGCATCAGCAGGACAGGGAGCAGGAAGCTGATCCCGAAAGCAAAGATGAACTGCATGACGAGATTGAGGTATTCCTCGATCCCCGGCAGCGCCTCAAGCTGCAGCCCGCCGCGATTCCCCTGAAAGCCGATGAACCAACGAAACGCGGTGGGCATCACGACGAAATAGGCCAGGCTCGCGCCCATGGTGAACAGGATCGGCGTGGCGATCAGAAAGGGCAGGAACGCCTTCTTTTCCTTGGCATAGAGCCCGGGCGCGATGAACGCCCAGAGCTGGTTGGCGATCACCGGAAAGCTGATGAGGAAGGCCGCGAAAAGCGAGACCTTGAGATCGACGAAGAACGCCGAATAGAGCTTGGTGTAGATGAGCTTGCCCTGCCCCGCCGGAAAGGCATGGACCAGCGGCTGGACCAGAATCGCGAGGATCTGATTGGCAAAAAAGAAGCAGACCACGAACGCCACGGCGATCGCATAGACGCAGCGCAGCAGGCGCGTGCGCAGCTCAAGCAAGTGATCGAGCAGCGGGGCCTGCGACTCGTCGATATCGCGAACCATCATGCGCTACCCCTTGGACGGGCGGGGCGTTCAGCGATGGGGAGCATTTCGCCGATAGGTTCGGCCAGAGGTTCGGTCGGCGCAACGGCGGCGATCTCGGGATCAATCGGCGCGGCGACAGGAGCGGGAAGCGGCTGCATGAGCGGCGGCGGATCGTTTTGATCAGTCGCGCCCTCAGTGGTCTGCCCAAGCGCAGGATCAGCTGCAGGATTGGCCGCCATGATCGCCGCGTTCTGCTCCTTCCACTTGCGCTCCATCTCCTCCATTTCCGCCTCGCGGATCATGGTTTCGAGCCCGGTGCGAAAGTGGCCGGAGACACGGCGGATCTTGCCGATCCAGCGCCCCGCCGTGCGCAGGGCAAGCGGCAGATCCTTGGGACCGATGACGATGATCGCCACGATCACGACGAGGAGCATCTCGTCAGGCGCAATGCCGAACATCGTTTCAGGCCCAGATCAGGTACGGGTGCTGGTGCAGAATCAGGCGACGGGGCCGGAGCCGGTCTGCTCTGCCTGCGCGGTCGGCGTAGCCGGGGCAACCGGCTGCTGCTGGATCTGCGCCGGCGGCTGCACGAGCGGGGTTTCAGTACCCTCGTTCATGCCCTGCTTGAAGCTTTTGATACCCTTACCGAAATCGCCCATCATCTCCGAAATGCGGCCGCGGCCGAAGAGGATGAGGACAACCAGCGCCAGAATGATCAGATGCGGAAGGGACAGAGCGCCCATGGGTATTCTCCTTTATGTCCCTTCAGATAGGACATCTTCGGAGAAACTGCCAGCAAGCTTGCTCAAGATTCGTCAAGCTCGGATGTATGATCCGCCTCATCATCGGGTTCTCCCGCAAACACGGCTTCTACGGACTCGAGCAGGCCCGCCGCGCGCAGTTCCTCGATCCCGGGCAAGTCGCGCCGTGATTCGAGACCGAAGTGCGCAAGGAACGCCGGCGTCGTCGCGTAAATCGTCGGGCGCCCCGGCCCTTCGCGCCGGCCCGCGATCTTGATCCAGCCTGCCTCCATCAGCACATCCAAAGTTCCCTTCGCGGTCTGCACGCCGCGGATCGCCTCGATCTCCGCCCGGCTGACGGGTTCGTGATAGGCGATGATTGCCAGCGCCTCTGTCGCCGCGCGCGAAAGGCGGCGCACGTCCTCGCGCTCGCGGCGCAGGAGATGGGCGAGATCGGGCGCGGTCTGGAAGTGCCAGCGGTCCCCGCGCATGACGAGTTCGATCCCGCGCCCGCCGTAGTTGGCGGCTAGGGCTTCGAGCGCGGCTTCCACGCCTTCCGCCCCGCCGAGATGGCGGGAAAGCTCGTCTGCGCTCATCGGCGATTCAGCGGCGAACAGCGCTGCCTCGACCGCGCGCTCGATCTCGTTCATCCCTGACCTCATCGGGAGGCTCGGCGGAGCATCAGCGGCGCGAAGGTCTCCGCCTGGGCAATCTCCACTTTGCCCTGCTTGGCAAGTTCGAGCGCTGCAACAAAGCTGGAGGCCAGCGCCGAGCGGGCAAGGCGCGGATCGGCGCCCGCTTCCTGCGGCGGAAGGAACAGCTTGAGCTCGGTCCAGTCGATGGCCGCGCCGATCAGCGCTTCGACTCGCGCGATGGCGGCTTCCAGCGTCATCACCTGCCGGGCGCGGACCATGTGGACCACCGGGCGCCCCCGATGTTGCACAGCACCGTAGGCCTGCATCAGCGCGTAGAGATCGCATTGCCAGCGCACCTGCCGGTCGGTGCGCAGCCCCTCCGGCGCGCCGCGCACAAAGACATCGCGGCCCAGCCGGTCGCGCGCCATGAGCCGCGCGCCCGCCTCGCGCATCGCGCCGAGGCGCTGGAGCCTGAGTTGCAGTCTGAGCGCCAGTTCTTCGGGGCTCGGCTGGATTTCGGGATCGCGCGGCAGGAGGAGGAGGGACTTGAGCCAGGCCAGCCACGCCGCCATCACGAGGTAGTCTGCCGCGAGTTCGAGCCGCTGGGCGCCCGCGCGTTCGACGAATGCGAGGTACTGATCGACCAGCGCTAGGATCGAAATCTTGAGCAGGTCCACCTTTTGCCGCCGCGCCAGATCGAGCAGCAGATGAAGCGGGCCTTCCCAGCCGTCGATGGCGAGCGTCAGCGTGTCAGGCTCGTCCGCGCGCGCTTCGGGGGGAACATCGAGCGGTGCCAGGTCCCAGTCGTCGCCTTCGAGCGGTACGGCAAGGGCGGCATCATCCATCACGGGGCGAGTTCCAGCAGCCGGTCGCGCGTCGCCATGCGCTCGGCCTGGCGCGCAGGGTCGATGGGGCCGGCGAGATCCCCGGTTGCCGCCAGCGCGCGCTCCAGTCGGGTCGCAGTTTCGGCAGACATCGGCGCCAGCGCCTGCGCGATGCCGACCATATCGTCCATCTTCGCCCAGCAATTGAGCGCGAGATCGCAGCCCGCCGCCTGCGCGCGCGCCGCGCGGTTCGGCACGTCGCCGCCGAGCGCCTGCATGTCGAGATCATCGGTAAGGAGCAAGCCATCGAAGCCGATGCGCCCGCGGATCACTTCGCGGATCACGGTGGACGAGAGCGTGGCCGGGTTGTCGCTGTCCCATGCGGTATACCGCACGTGGCCGGTCATGCCGACGAGCGCGTCCTTGAGGCTGCGGAACGGGGCGAGGTCGGTTTCAAGCTCGGCATCGGTCACAGTGACGGTGGGCAGTTCCTTGTGGCTGTCGACCCCGGCGCGGCCATGGCCCGGCATATGCTTGATCACGCCCATCACGCCTGCGCGCGCGAGCCCTTCCAGCATCGCCCGGCCCAGCGCTGCCACGCGCAGCGGTTCGTGCCCCAGCGCGCGGTCGCCGATCACGTCGTGCGCGCCTTGCTGCCGCACATCGAGCAAAGGCAGGCAATCGACGCCGATTCCCGCTTCGGCGAGGTCCAACCCCAGCGCTTCGGCATGCGCGCGCGCGGCCTCGATCGCGCTGATCGGAGCGCGCTCATAGAGCCGATCGAACGCCGCGCCGGGGGGATAGGCCGCCCAGACCGGCGGCTTCATCCGCGCGACGCGGCCGCCTTCCTGATCGATGCAGATGAAGGTGCGGTCCCGCCCGTGAAGCGTGCGCAGCTCGTCGGTCAGCGCGCGCAGCTGGGTACGGCTTTCGACATTGCGGCCAAACAGGATGTAGCCCGCCGGATCGGCATCGCGAAAGAATGCGCGCTCGTCATCGCTGAGAGTGAGGCCCGATAAGCCAAAGATCGCCGGGAGCATGCCGCAAGGATTCGCGCAAATGCGCCGGGCTGGCAAGGCTGGAAGCTCTGGATCATGGGGGAAAAGGCCCCTCCGCCTTCGCTGCGCTCAGGCACCTCCCCATTTGTGCTTCGCAAAAATGGGGAGGAAGAGAGAAAACCTTCCTCTTTGGTCCTCTCCATTTTTGCCAACGGCACAAATCGGGAGGTGGCCTGCTGCAGGCAGGTCGGAGGGGTTCTTGCCACCTCGCCGGCAAAATGCTCAACTTGGCGGCAGCCCCCCGCCATGCCGGAGCCGTGCCCCATGCTGCGCAAGCTCTCCTATGTTCTGCTCGCCCTTGTTATTCTTGCGGGCGCGGCCGCCTGGATGCTGTCCCCGCCGCACTACACCGATCCAGCCAGTCTGCACTTCAGCGGCAAGACGCCCGGCTCGGTCATCACGGTTGAGCGGGTCGGCGGGCACAACCGGCTTGTGCTCACCGGGCTGCTGATGGCGGCCCTGCCGGTGCGCACGCCGGTTACCGATGGGGCGGAGCTGCTACGCATTCGCTACTGGTCAGAGGTCGGCGGCCAGCCGGTCGAGGCATCGGGCCTGATGGCAGTGCCCTACCGCACGCTGGGCGGCGCCGCATCTCGCGGCACGGCGATGTATCTCCACGGCACCAGCCCCGACCGGACCGCATCGCCCTCCGCGCCTGGCGATCAGGAGGGGCTGCTCCCGGCCGCGCTCTTTGCCGGCGGCGGATATGTCCTGCTGGCGCCCGATTACTTCGGGCTCGGGCAGTCACACGCGGCGCCGGCCTATATCCACGCTCCCGCAACCGCTGCGGCAGCGCGCGATCTGGTCATCGCCGCGCGGCAAGTGGCGGGGGCGCTGCATCTGCCCTTCTCCCCCGATCTCTACCTGACCGGCTTTTCGCAAGGGGGCCATGCCACCGCGGTCGTCCAGCGCGATCTCGAGGCGCAGCCGATTCCCGGCATGACCGTGAAGGCCGCAGCGGCGATTTCGGGCGCGTTCGATCTGGCCGGGGTGAGCGTGCCTTATGCCTTTCAGCACAAGCATTCGCTCTACCTCTCCTACATCGCGATTTCTTATGCCGCGCAGTATCACCAGCCGCTCGGCACCGTGATCGCAGATCGCTATGCCGGGATGCTGCCGGGCCTGTTCGACGGGAACCACAAGGTCGATGCCATCAGCGCCGCGCTGCCAGCCGATCCGCGCGATTTGTTCCGCCCCGAAGCCTTTGCCGCAATCGAGGCGCATCAATCCAACTGGTTTACCGACGGGCTTGCCGCGAACGAGGCGTTCCGTTGGGCGCCCAAGGCGCCGCTAAGGCTCTACTACGGCGACAAGGACACTGACGTCTCACCGCAGGATTCAAAGCATTTCGCGGCGGAATCGGCGAAACTGGGCGGGAATATCCACCTGATGCCGCAAGGACCCTACGACCACGTCGGCACGGCCTTGCAGGCCGTACCGCGCATCCGCGTGTGGTTCGATCAGATCAGCGCTTCACCTGGCATTTGAGGCCGCCGGCCTGCAGCTTGGCGCAGAGCGCGTTGGCTGCTGACAGATCCCCCGCCACGGCCTGAAGGCGGAACACGGTTGCCATGTCGGCCTTGCCCTCGACCACGCGGTGCGACAGACCCGAGAGCGCCTCGTGCCCCGTGACCAGCTTGGACCATGCCGCTTTGGCAGCGGCGTTCGTCGAGAACGCGCCGACCTGCACGCCGACGCCCGAGGTCGGAGCAACCGGGACCGAAGCAGCCGAGGCCGGCGCGGGGGCTGCGGCGGTTGGTTTCGGTGCGGCGGGGGCAGACGTTGCCGCCGGGGCGGCGCTGCCGGCGAGGTTGGCGGCGGGCTTCTCGCCCTCGCTCACCTTGAAGCTGGCATCGCCGGTGCCCTGGAACGTCTTGCCGCCGGGATCCTTGGGCGCAACCTTGTAGGGTTCCTTGTTTGCCGCGATCAGACTGCCATCAGGATTGGCAGTTGCCGCGCCTCGGTGCGAGAGCCAGTAAATCCCGCCAAGCAGCGCTGCCAGCAGCAGGACGGCCAGCACGCCGAAGCCGATGATCCGGCTGTTGTCCGAGCCAGGCTCGTCGAAATCGACATCGTCGGCGCTTTCGAGCCAGGGCAGGCGTTCCTCGTCGCCGAGCGCAAGGCGTTCATCCGCCGCGCCCTCGATCAGGGTGCTCGCCGCGTCGTGCGCTTCATCGTGCACCGTTTTGGCGCCCTCTTCGGCGGCATGCTCCGCTGCCTCGTCCCAGCCCGCCGGATTGATCGGAAGGCCCCCGTTTTCGTCCTCTTCGCCGGTCCCGCTGATAACCATCGCGTCAAAGCTCCTCGGCGGCCTCCACACCCAACAAGGCCAATCCGTTCTTTACCACTTGCCCGATTTGGAGCCCGAGGAAAAGGCGTGCCGACGTCAACGCCGCATCCTGTGCCACAATGAAGCGTTTGTCCGGCCGGTCGTTGCCCACGTTCCAGTAGGCGTGGAAGCCTGCGGCAAGGTCATAGAGGAAGAACGCCACCCGGTGCGGCTCTCGCGCGGCCGCCGCACTTTCGACCGCGCGCGGGAACTGCGCGGCGAGTTTGACAAGGCCAAGCTCCTCGGCGCCCAGCAGCGCGACATGATCCGGCGCGGCCGCAAAGCCTTCCACTGCAGCCTTGCGCAAGGTGGAGCATATCCGCGCATGGGCATATTGCACGTAGAACACCGGATTGTCCTTCGAGGCTTCGACCACCTTGTCGAAATCGAAGTCCATCATCGCATCGGGCTTGCGGGCCAGCATGGTGAAACGCACCACATCCTTGCCCACCATATCGACGACATCGGCGAGCGTGACGAAATTGCCTGCGCGCTTCGACATCTTGAAAGGCTGGCCGCCCTTCATCAGCTGGACCATCTGGACGAGCTTGATCTCGAAGGGCTTGGCGCTTCCCCCGTCCGCGCTGGTCAGTGCGGCGACGGCGGCCTTGATCCGCTTGACCGTGCCGGCATGGTCCGCGCCCCAGATATCGACGAGCGCATCGGCGACCTGAGCCTTCTGGAAATGGTAGGCAAGATCGGCGCCGAAGTAGGTCCAGGCGCCGTTAGACTTCTTGATCGGGCGGTCCTGATCATCGCCGAACCTCGTCGAACGGAACAACGGCAGCGTCACCGGCTCCCAGTCGTCGGGCAGCTTGCCCTTGGGCGCCTCGAGCTCGCCGTCATAGACCAGATCATGCGCGCGCAGCCACGCCTCAGCGGCATCGACTTTGCCCGAGGCCTGCAGTTCGGCTTCGGACGAGAACAAGTCATGGTGGATGCCCAGGGTGGCGAGATCGGCGCGGATCATGTCCATCATCGCCGCGACTGCGCGGGTACGGAAGGGCACGAGCCATTCAGCTTCGGGCGCCTTGGCATAGGCATCGCCAAACTCGGCAGCGAGGGCCTGTCCGACCGGCACGAGATAGTCGCCGGGATAGAGCCCCTCGGGCACCGCTCCGACGGCCTCGCCCAGTGCTTCGCGGTAGCGCAAGTGCACCGAACGCGCGAGAACATCGACTTGCGCGCCTGCATCGTTGACATAGTATTCGCGCGTCACGCGGTGGCCGGCAAATTCGAGCAGGCTGGCGAGCGCATCGCCGACCACCGCGCCGCGGCAATGGCCCATATGCATCGGCCCGGTCGGGTTGGCGGAGACGTATTCGACGTTCACCATGGTGCCGCCGCCCACGGTCGAGCGGCCATAGTCACCCGCCTTCGCCGCGATCAGCGCCAGCTCGGAAAGCCAGGCGCTATCGGCAAGGCGCAAGTTGATGAAGCCCGGCCCGGCGATCTCGGCCGAGGCTATGCGCGGCTCTTTGACAAGTTCTTCCACCAGCAGCGCGGCGAGCGCGCGCGGATTGGCGCCAGCGGGCCTAGCCAGCACCATCGCGGCATTGGTCGAGATATCGCCGTGGCTCGCCTCGCGCGGCGGCTCGCAAGTCACCCCGCCTCGCGCCAGGCCCTCGGGCAACGTGCCTTCGACGACCAGCACATCGAGCGCGCGGTCGATCACACCGGCAAAATCGGCGAAGAGGGGAAGAGCGGCGGGTGCGGGTGAAGTCTCAGTCATGCCCGCGCCGTTAGCCCAAGCGCGCGCGTTCGCCAACAAACTAGCGAGCTAGTTTGTGAAGCGGCACCGGCCCGCCGCAGAACGTCCCCTTCGGCACGTTCTGCCGAATCAGCGGCGCGCGTTGTAGGCTAGTTGCGCATCGGTCAACTGGAAGCCCACCACCAGTTCGAAGCTCGCCTTGGCCAGCGCGGCGCGCACTTCGGGCAGGGCAAGCGGATCGGTCGCAGCATCGGCCTCGCCCGCCTTGCGCTTCTTGCTGAGGAGCTTGCGCACGTTGGCGGGCAGCGTCGCTTCGTTGCGTTCGACGGTCGAGCCAGCGCGGCCCTGCGCCTGCGCGCGTTCCTGCCCATCGGCGAAATCGAGCGTGACCGAGCCAAGGCGCTTGGCAATCACGACATTGCCGCCGCGCATCACGGCAGAGAAATAGGGAAGCACAACGCGCCGCGCGCCGCGGGTATCGGTGCGCCGGGCATAGACATCGAACGTCGCTGTGGTGGTCAGCTGGGTCTGGCCCTTGGAATCATCGCACGTGCTGCGCAAGTTGGTGATCGAGGCGGTCACGTCGATCGCCCCGGAGTCGGTGCGGTCGGGCGCAGAAAACAGCGTCACGTCGCCGGTCTGGTCCGGAATCTCGACCAGCGGGCACGGGCTGCGCAGCGCCGTCACGCCCACGCTGTCGTCCACCACCAGTTCGCCGCCGCCGCCTTTGCAGGCGCCAAGCGTGCCGACGAGGGCCAGAGCGGCAAGCGGGGCAAAACGCCGGAGGGCAGACGGGCGGAAGGCAGGCAGGGTCATTCAGGCATCCTTGGTCAGCGCCCCGATCAGGGACACCGCGCATGCTCTAGCCACCGCATCCCTGCGGCGCAATGCCACTTACCCCTTGCGGCGGGTTTGCGCCGGCCCGCCCCCCTGCTAAGGTGCTCCTGAGATGACCACCACAACCACACCCTCGCTCGCGACTGCCTCCCAGGACAGGCAGGCCGGCCTCGCCCCGATCAATCTGCTGCCGCTCAAGCTGCTGATAGCCGCGCCGCGCGGGTTCTGCGCCGGGGTGGACCGCGCGATCGAGATCGTCGAGCGGGCGCTCGACCGGTTTGGCGAGCCGGTCTACGTGCGCCACGAAATCGTGCACAACCGCTTCGTGGTCGACGGGCTCAAGGCCAAGGGCGCGATCTTCGTGGAAGAGCTCGACGAAGTGCCTGATGGCAAGCCGGTGGTGTTTTCCGCGCACGGCGTACCTAAGATGGTGCCCGCCGCCGCTACCGAGCGGGGGCTCGACTGGCTGGACGCGACTTGCCCGCTGGTCAGCAAAGTCCACCGCCAGGCCGAACGGCATGTCACAGCCGGACGCCATATCCTGTTCGTCGGGCACAAGGGCCACCCCGAAGTGATCGGCACAATGGGCCAGGTGCCCCAAGGCGCGATCACGCTGGTCGAGACGCTGGACGATGTCACGACGCTCGATTTTCCGGGCGAGACGCCGCTCGCGTTCCTCACCCAGACGACGCTTTCAGTCGACGACACGCACGAGATTGTTGCGGCGCTCAGGGCTCGCTTTCCCGACATCAACGGCCCCCGCGCCGAGGATATCTGCTACGCCACGTCCAACCGGCAGGCGGCGGTCAAGGCGATTGCCGCGCGCTGCGATCTGCTGCTCGTGATCGGCGCGCCCAACAGCTCGAATTCGGTGCGCCTTGTCGAAGTGGCCGAGCGCGAAGGCACGCCCGCCCGCCTGATCCAGCGCGGCAAGGAAATCGATCCTGCATGGCTCGCCGGCGTCGAGACGCTGGGCCTGACCGCAGGGGCTTCCGCCCCCGAAGTGCTGGTGCGCGAAGTGGTCGATACCTTGCGCGAATGGCGCGTCGTGGAGGAAGAGACCGTGACCACCACGGTCGAGAACATGGTGTTCAAGCTGCCGCGCCAACTCGCCGACTGATCCACGCATCATGGCCGTTTACACCCACCTCGGCGCGGAGGACATGGCCGCGCTGATTGCCCGTTTCGATGTCGGCACGCTGGTTTCCGCAAAAGGCATCGCCGAGGGCGTCTCGAACAGCAACTGGCTGCTCGAGACAACCGGCAAGGACGAGGCGGGCGCGCGCTTCATCCTGACGATGTACGAGTTCCGCATCGAGCTGGAAGACCTGCCCTATTTCCTCTCGCTGCTCGATCACCTTGCGGCCAGGGGCTGCCCGGTGCCGCGCACGATCCATGACCGGGAGGGCAACCTCTACGTCACCCGCCCCGGCCCGACAGGCGAGAAAGCGCTCGCGCTGATCGAATATCTCCCCGGCGTCTCGGTCAGCACGCCGACGGCCGGGCAGGCGCGCGCGGTGGGGGCCGAACTGGCACGGCTGCATCTCGCCGCCGCCGATTTTCCGGCCTGCCGCGCCAATGGTATGGGCGTTGCCGAATGGCAGCGCCTTGCCGCAGCCTGCGGTGCGGAGGGGCTTGCCCGGATCGATCCCCAACTCGCCGCCATCGTCGCGAACGACTTGCCGCGCCTTGCGACAAGCTGGCCGCAGGGCCTGCCCACTAGCGTGATCCATGCCGACCTGTTTCCGGACAACGTGCTGATGCTGGGCGACACTGTCACCGGCCTCATCGATTTCTACTTCGCCTGCAACGACATCACCGCCTATGATCTGGCCGTCACCCACGTCGCCTGGTGCTTCGATGACCGCAGCGGCGCGTTCC
>CAILIO010000028.1 GCA_903834285.1 uncultured Sphingomonadales bacterium
ATGCGCTGGCGCTCCTCGGGCGAGGTATCGAGCACGTTGCGCCCCACCGGGCTGTCGAAGGCCATGCCGAATACGTGGTTGCGGCACTTGGCGACGATCGCGTCGTAATTGTCCTTGATCTCCGTGTCCCACTCCGGCGTCATCGGGCGCTGCATGGCGGGGAGGATGTAGTTGGGCGTGCGCTGGAACACGGTGACCTGTGAGGCGGTCTTGGCAAGCTCCGGCACCATCTGCACCGAAGTCGCGCCCGCGCCGATTACGCCCACCCGCTTGCCAGCATAGTCGAGCCCTTCGGGCCAGCGCGAGGAATGGAAGAGCGGGCCCTTGAAGCTTTCAAGCCCTTTCAGCGCGGGGATCTCGGGCTGCGAAATCATCCCCATTCCGCTGATGAAGTACTTGCAGGTAAACGATTCTCCGGTGCCGGTAGTGACCTGCCACCAGCCCTTGTCCGCCAGATAGCGCGCCTCGGTGATCTCCGTGTTGAGCTGGATATGCGGCATCATGTCGCATTTTTCGGCGACGAAGCGGATATAGGCCTGAGTCTCCTCGCGGCCCGGATAGCGCTTGGTCCACGTCCACTCCTGCAGGATCTCCTTCGAAAAGGTCAGGCAGTAGTAATAGCTCTCGCTGTCGGTCGCGGCGCCCGGATAGCGGTTCCACGCCCAGGTGCCGCCGACATCCGGAGCGCGGTCGAAAACGCGGATCGAGAGGCCTGCCTCGCGCAAGTAGTGGATGAGCGCGATGCCGGCAAAGCCCGCACCGATCGCGATGGCGTCGAAGTCGGGCCGGCTCGCGCCAGCGGCATCGGCAGCGGCCTCAGGGGCGATGGTGGTCGTGGTCATCGGTCATCCTCTCCTTGCGGCCATCATTTGCGGCCGCGATAGGTTCATGATCAGGTACTTGCAGGCCATTCCTGCAAGTTCAGTAGAGTGTTTCCATACAGGCCTTGGAGTACGGCAGCAGCTGGTCGACAGCCCCGGCGCGCACTTTCTGCAGCCAGTTCGGATCGGCCAGCAGCGCGCGGCCCACGGCGACGAGATCGAAATCACCGCGCTCGAAGCGCCGCACCAGTTCATCCATCGACTTCAAGGTCGGCACGGATTCGCCCGCAACGAAGTCTTCCATCAGATCACGGTCGAGCCCCACCGAGCCCACCGTGATCGTAGGCTTGGCGGTGATATGCTTGGTCCACCCGGCTAGGTTGCGGTCGTCCTCCTCGGGGAACGCGGCTTCCCAGAAACGCCGTTCCGAGCAGTGGAAGATATCGACTCCGGCCTCCGAAAGCGGCGCGACCCAGCGTTCCAGCTCGGCGGGATTGTTCGCGATCTTCGCGTCGTACTGGTAGGTCTTCCACTGCGAGATGCGGAAGATGATCGTGAAGTCCGGCCCCACCGCCGCGCGCACAGCCGCAACGCAATCGGCGGCAAACCGCCCGCGCTGGGCAATGTCATCCCCGCCATAGCGGTCATCGCGCTTGTTGGTCGCCGTCCAGAAGAACTGGTCGAACAAATAGCCATGTGCGCCGTGCAGTTCGACCGCATCGCAGCCGATCCGCTGCGCTTCGACCGCGCCGCGCGCGAACGAGGCAATTACTTCGTCTATATCGGTGGGCGTCATCACGCGCCCGCCCGGAATGTCCAGCCCGACAAGGCCCGAGGGGCTTTCCAGCGGCGGATGCGGCGAATCCGGGAAGTTGAAGTCCTCGCACCCGCCCACGTGCCAAAGCTGCGGGATAAGCGCACCGCCCGCGCGGTGGACATCGGCGGTGGCGCGCGCCCAGGCGGCAAGGCCTTGCTCGCCGTGGAACGCCGGCACGGTGTCAGCAGCGACCGCGCCCGGGCGGTCCACCGCCACGCCTTCAGTGATCACGGCGGCCACCCCGCCTTCGATACGGCGCCGGTAATAGTCCGCCGATTCCTGGCTGAGAATACCGCCCGGCGCGAAATAGCGCGACATCGGCGCCATCACGAAGCGGTTGGCCAGATGCAGCGATTTGCATTCGAACGGCGTGAAAAACGGATCCAGTGACGTCATTGTAGTCATCTCGCCTCAGGTCAGAGCTTGGCCAGGAAATCGTGCAGCGCGCTGTTGTACGCCTCGGCGTCCTCGATGAAGGGCGCGTGCCCACAGCCCTCGATCAGCGCGAGCGTGCCGTGGGGCGCCATCTCCGCCGCCGCCTTGCCCACGCCCGGATCGAGGATCCCATCCGCACTGCCCACGATCGATAGCAACGGCACTGGCAGCGCCTTCAGCGCTGCGCGCTGGTCCACACGGCCCAGATCCATCAGCGATTCAATCACGCCCGGCCCGCTGTCGATGAACGCGGCCCACATCCAGTCAACCATGGCATCGCTCACCGGCTTTGCGCAGACGCCGCCGGCAAGCCCGCGGAAGAACGCAGCGCGGTCGCCGCCGAGCGCCGCCTTCGTAGCCTCGAGCGAGCCCGGCTCGCCGCCATAGGGGAAATCGTCGCTGCGGATGAACCTGGGCGCAGCACCGCAGGTCAGCACCACACCAGCGCAAGCCGAGCCTAGCAGCCCGGCGGCTTCCACCACCACCGCGCCGCCCAGCGACCAGCCGTTGAGCACGACCGGCTTGTCGGTACAGTGGCGCACGATGCCAGCGACATCGCCTGCATTCGCGGCGATCGAAACATCGTCGAAATCTCGGTCAGACTGGCCGCAACCGCGGTGATCGACCACGATCACAGCATGGCCCGCCGCCTTGAGCGTCTCGACCGTGCCTGCCCAGATCCGGCCAGACATCGCCCAGCCATGAATCAGCACGACGGTCACCCCAGCCCCACGGTGGTGCTCGTAATAGACCGAGCGGCCTTCGCCGCAATCAAACCGCGCCATCCTTGCTCTCCCTCGTCTACCGCCCGCTATTGCGGTGCGGAAAGCGTTATGCCCGTCAACGGGCTGAAATGTTGCATGGTCACCTTTCGTCGCGCGATCTTCCACACGCCGTCGCGCCGCTCGAAGCGGTCGGTATATGTCGCCGCCACGGTCTGCGCCTGACCTTCGATGCTGTTGCCGATGCAATAGACATCGCAGATGCCCGTCATCACATCATCGTTCACCAGCGTCACCCGAAGGTTGGTGGTATAGTGGGTTGAATCCTTCCACGCCGGCCAGAGAATGTTCTCGACTGCATGGACAACGCCTTCATGGCCCACGAAATCGCCGAACGGCGGGCCGATTTCCCACACCGCATCGGGCCACCAGATCGCAAGGAACCGCTCCATGTCGCGCTTGTCGAAGCCGAGGCAATAATCTGAAACGAGGTCCTGCAACGCAAGCCGCGTCTCGAGCCAATCGAGCCGTTGTTCGAGAGAATGGGTCATCCGGCAGCATCCTCGTCCAAATAAGGCGCAAACTTCGCCAGCGCGGCTGCGCGGGTGTCGGGGACGAAATAGGTCGGCCACTGGCCGGGCGCCGGATCGACCCGGCGCAGGATGTCCTTGGCGACCGAGACCTTGTGGACTTCGGTCGGCCCATCGACGATCCCCATCTCAGGCACGTACTGCCACATATCCATCAGCGGGATTTCGTTCGACATGCCGAGCGAGCCGTGGAGATGCAGCGCACGGTAGACCACATCGCGCAGCACGCCGGGCATCGCCGCCTTGATCGCCGAAATCTCGCGCCGGACGCGGTGGGTGTAGCCCTTGTCCTGATCGAGCAGCCACGCCGCGTAGAGCACGTGGAGGCGGAACTGGGTGATCTGGGTGTAGCTGTCGGCGATGCGCTCCTGCACCATCTGCTTGTCGGCCAGCCGCTCACCCTTGGTCACGCGGCTGACGGCGCGCTCGCACATCATGTCGAGCGCCTTGTTCAGCATGCCCACGGTGCGCATCGCATGGTGGATGCGCCCGCCGCCGAGCCGCGACTGCGCGACATTGAAGCCGCCGCCCACCGCGCCCAGCGTGTTGGCCAGCGGCACGCGGCACTGGTTGAAGCGCAAGTAGCCGTGCACCCCGCTGCCGATCTCGTCCTTGGGGCCGACGGCGGTGTTGCGCACGATTTCGAGCCCCGGCGCGTCACGCGGGACAATGATCGTGGAAGAGCCCGCATGCACCGCCACATCGGGATCGGTGATGCACATCACGATGAGGAACTCGGACATGTCGGCGTGGCTCGCGAACCACTTCTCGCCCTCGATGACCCAGTCATCGCCGTCGGCGCGCGCGCGGCAGAGGAATTCGCCGGGATCGGCGCCGGCCTGCGGCTCCGTCATCGAGAAGCACGAGACGATATCGCCATCGAGCAGCGGCTGGAGATAGCGCGCCTTCTGCTCCTCGGTGCCGAAGCGAGCGAGGATTTCGGCATTGCCGGTATCGGGCGCCTGCGTACCGAACACGGTGGGCGCAAAGCGGCTGCGGCCAAGTATCTCGTTCATCAGGCCGAGATGGAGCTGGCCATAGCCCTGCCCGCCGAGCTCGGGGCCAAGGTGGCAGGCCCACAGGCCCATGTCCTTCACCACCTGCTGCAGCGGCTTCATGATCCGGCGCGCCTTCGAACGCGGATCGAACGGATCGCCAGGGCCGCGGAAGACAAGATCCATCGGCTCGATCTCGCGCTTCACGAAATCGCGCATCCAGTCGAGCTTCTCGGCAAACTCGGGTTCAGTCGAAAAATCCCACGCCATCAGTTAAATGCTCACCTTTTCAGCAACCTGCATACCAGCCACCATCGACCCACAGTTCCGCGCCCGTGATGTAGCGCGCCTCGTCGGAAGCGAGGAACAGCGAGGCATGGGCAACGTCCATCGGATCACCGACAATACCCATCGGAATCGAAGCCTTGATCGCCGCATCCTGCTCGGGCGTAATGTCGCCCAGGATCGGCGTGCGGATCTGACCGGGAAAAATCGTGTTAACGCGCACGCCCTGCTTCACGAACTCGAGCGCGGCGCCCTTGCCCATCACGCGCACCGCCGCCTTTGAGGCGTGGTAGCTGATCGCGCCGGGGCTGCCGATGAGGCCATAGAGCGAGGAAATGTTGACGATCGCCGAACCGGCGCCAGCCTTCACCAGTTCGGGCGCGCCGGCTTTCATGCCGTAGAACACGCCGGTCTGATTGACCGCCACCATCTTTGCCCAGCCTTCGGGCGTTTCGTCCACGATGCCGCCGGGGTGGAAGATGCCGGCGTTGTTCACCAGCGTCGTGAGCTTGCCAAAAGTTGCGACCGTCAGCGCCACCGCTGCTTGCCAACTTGCAAGATCGGTCACGTCCAGCCGGGTGAAAGCAGCCTCTCCGCCCGCATTCTTGATCTTCGCGACAACACCGGCGCCAAGGTCTTCCTGGAGGTCCCCGATCAGCACGTGCGCGCCTTCTCGGGCATAGAGCATAGCCTGCGCCTCGCCGAGCCCGCTCGCTCCGCCGGAAATGAGCGCCACCTTGCCCTCGAGCCTGCCGCCCATCAGACCTCTCCCTTGTTCGTTATGGTGCAATGTGGACCACACTTACTAGTTTCAGACAAGGCAAATTTGCTTGTCGGGAAGTGATCCAAACCGGGCGTATCTCCCCGAAATCCCCAAATTTGGTAAGCCAAGTCGAACTCTGATGGATTCCGCGCGGGATCATGACCGCAATATAACTTGTTCGGGTATAGCAAGTTTGATAAGCCCGATACAGGCAACGAGGTCCGATGCGCGTGCCAATGGGGAATGCCCCGCTCTCACGCGCAAGCAATCAGGACAAAGTCGCCGGGGATAACGGGGCCGCGCCGGAAGAGCGCGGCGTGAGAGGGAGAGACGGGATGAGCATGTCGGTTAAGGCAATGCGCGCGCTTCTGGCGGCGTCCATTTCAGCCGCCGGTCTGGTGGCTAGCCAGGCCCAGGCCCAGCAGGCGGCTCCGCCGCAGGCAGGTGCCAGCGAAGCGAACGAGGGCCTTGAGGCCATCGTGGTGACCGCACGCAAGCGCACGGAAAACCTGCAGAGCGTCTCGGCCTCGATCAGCGCGCTCGGCGTGACTGATCTTTCCAAGCGCTTCGACTCAGACGTGCGCGACTTTGCCAATTCCGCGCCAAACGTTTTGATCGACGATACCCAGCAGGGCCCCGGCGGCGTTGCTGCCATCTACATCCGCGGCGTCGGCGTGGCCGACGTGGAGAAGTCGGTCGATCCAGCCGTCGGCGTGGTGATCGACGATGTCTACCTTGGTCAGAGCTCGGGCAGCCTCCTCAAGGCCATCGACGTCGACCGGGTCGAAGTGCTGCGCGGGCCGCAGGGCACGCTGTTCGGCCGCAACGCCACCGGCGGCGTGATCAACCTTGCCCGCTCGCGCCCGACGCAAGACCTCACCGGCAAGGTGCGCGGCACGTATTCCAGCTTCGACACCTTCGATTTCCAGGGCGTCGTCAGCATGGGGCTTGCACCCAATGTCGCCTTTAAGGTCTCCGGCGCCTACAACTCGTCCGACGGCTATATCTTCAACAAGACCTTCAACCAGCCGGGCCAGAAGTCCGATTTCCGCGCCATCGGCGGCCAGCTTCTGCTGACCCCCACCCCGGCGCTCGAAATCAGCCTCAGCTACGATCACCAGCTCACCCGGCAGGATCCGCCGCAGCTTTCGGCGCTGGCGAAGCCCACCGACCTGTTCTGCGCGGCCTACAAATACTGCTCGCCGACGCCCGACCAGCCGATCACCGGTGATCGCTATGTCAGCATCAGCAATGCGCCAGTCAACAAGAGTGCGCGCTTCCAGCTCGACATGGCCATCGGCAAGCTCAAGTACGAGCTCGGCAACAACCTCGATTTCGAATACATCCTCGGTTACCTGAAGACCAAGGAATCGATCAACCAGGACTTCGATTCCACCCCGCAGACGCTCTACCACACCGATCGTCCGGCCCGCTGGCGGCAGGTGACGAACGAGGCCCGCCTCGTGATGGGCGGCAATGGCCCGCTCACCTTCGTGCTCGGCGGCTACCAGTGGTTCTCGAAGTACACGATCAACCTCAAGAACTACATCGGCTTTGCTGGCCCGCCGCTGCTCACCAGCGCGCAGGACGTGACGCAGACGACCAAGTCCTGGGCCGGCTACTTTGAAGGTGACTACAAGTTCACCGACAAGCTCAAGCTCACCGTGGGCGGGCGTTACACCCACGACAGCAAGACGACGCAGGTCAACGACAAGACGATCTTCATCTACGGGACGCTCGAAGAGAAGAATCCAATCGTCACGCTTCCGCCGGTCGCCGGTGTCAACATCGTGATGCCGACGCCGATTCAGGCCAGCTGGTCGAAGTTCACCCCCAAGGTGAGCCTCAGCTACAACTGGACGCCCGAAGTGATGACCTACGCCCTGTGGTCGCGCGGTTATCGCGGCGGCGGGTTCAACGGCCGCCCTGCCACGATCGGCGCTGCCACCACGCCCTACAACCCCGAGACGCTCGACAACTACGAGCTGGGCTTCAAGACGCAGTTCCTCAACGATCGGGTTCGCCTGAACGGCGCGTTCTACCTGATGAAGTACAAGGACATGCAGCAGGATCTCGACGTGCCGGCCCCCGGCACCTCTACGGGTCGCGAAAACCGAACGATCAACGCCTCCAAGGCCGATCTCAAGGGTATCGAGCTCGACCTGACCGCACGCGTCACATCCAACTTCACCATCGGCGGCAACCTCGGGTACCTCGATGCCAAGTACAAGGACTTCTTCGGGGACATCTACAGCACCGGCAAGCCGGTCGACGCGACGTTCCTCAAGATCCGGCGCGCGCCGAAATGGACATGGGATCTGCGCGCTTCCTACGAGAATACCGTCGGCCCGGGCACGCTGATGGTCAACGCCGAACTCCACCATATCGGCCAGCACGAGCTGACTTTCCTCAACAACCCCAACTTGCGCAACCCTGCCCAAAACCTGCTCGACGCCTCGATCAGCTACAAGCTGAACAAGACCATGATCAGCGTCTTCGGCAAGAACATGCTCGACGAGAACGGCTGGACCATCGGCTATGACGTCCAGAACGTCTGGAGCTACGGTGCGCCGCGTCCGCCTCGTTCGTGGGGCGTTGCGGTGACCCAGTCGTTCTGATCCGGAGCAACTGGCAAAATGGTGCAGGTTCCTGCCGGATCCCGGCCTGATGCCCGCCGCTGGCTTGTGACCGGAGCATCGCGTGGCATTGGCCACGCGGTCGCCTCGCTCGCCGCCAGCCGCGGTGACCGGGTCTGCATCGTCGGTCGCGATCCCGGGATTGCCGGGATCGCGGCGGCGATGGGAACAGATGTGTTCGGTATCTCGGCCGATGTCACCAAAGCGGTAGACGTGGCCCGCATCGCGGCCGAAGTGGAAGCGCGGTGGGGCGGTCTCGACGTGCTCATCAACAATGCCGGGCTGCATCGCGGCGGCGGGCTGGACAGGATCTCGGACGAGGACTGGGAGGCGACGCTCGCCACCAATCTCACCGCCCCGATGCGGATGGTGCGCGCGCTTTCGAGGCTCATGTCCGAAGGCGGCTCGGTCGTGAATGTCGGTGCGGTCGTCGGCTTCCGGGGCTTTCCCGGCGACAGCTGCTACGGCGCATCGAAGGCAGGGCTCACCGGTCTTACCCGCGTGCTCGCGGTCGAGCTCGCGCGGCGGCAGATCCGGGTCAACATGGTCGTGCCCGGTTTCGTCCAGACCGAGATGACCGCCACCATTTCCGAACGCGCGCGCAAGTCGATCATTGGCCGCATTCCCTTGCAGCGCATGGGCACTGTCGAGGAAATGGCCGATGTCTGCTGGTGGGTCGCAGGCGCGCCCTACATGACCGGGTCCGTCGTGTTCACCGACGGAGGCCTAATGTGCAACCTGTAGACGCCGAAAGGCGCCTGCAGACATGGCTGGCGGAGGCAACCGGGCGCAAGGATGTCATGCTCGGCCCGCTCCTTACCGGCGGCAATTCCAACGTCACCCGCCTCATTGAAACCCGCGAAGGCCGGCTCGTGCTGCGCCACCCGCCGGTCAACGTGATCTCGGACAAGGCCGCGGCCGGGATCGAACGCGAATACCGGGTCATCTCCGCCCTCGCCGGCCGGGCACCCGTTCCCACGGCGGTGGCCTGGTGCAGCGACACCGCCGTGATCGGTCAGCCCTTTGCGGTGACCGAATTTGTCGAAGGCGTGGCACTTACCGAGCACCTCCCCACCGGCTGGGCCGATACCGACGAGACCGTGAACCAGCTCGGTCTCACGATGGTCGAAGGCCTCGCGCGTGTTCACGCGGTGGACTGGCAGGACGTGCTGCCCGCCGACTTCGCGCGGCCCGAGGGCTTCGTTCAGCGGCAGATCCAGCGCTGGCTCAAGGTGCGCGCCGCTGACTGCGTGCGCGATCTTCCACTGCTCGAAGAGATCGGCGCCTGGCTCCTCGCCAACCAGACTGCCCCCGGCCGCGTCAGCGTGATCCACTGCGATTTCCATCTCGACAATTGCCTCGTCGCACCCGACCGGCCCGAGCTTCGCGTCATTCTCGATTGGGAAATGGCGACGCTTGGCGATCCGCTCATCGATCTCGGCCTCTGCCTGTTCTTCTGGCGGCGCGATGCTGCGGCCGAGCGCGGCTTTCCCTTTGTGCAGGGCCTGACCAATCGCCCGGGCGCGCTCCCCGCGCGCGCATTGGCGGAGCACTGGTCGGCCGCTACCGGCTTCAACCACGATCACATCGACTACTACATCGTCTTTGCCGCCTGGCGCCTTGCCGCAATCGTCGAAGGTGCCTGGGTACTCCACGCGCGCGGCAAGGAAGACAGCGCCTATGCGCGCGGCCTTGAACGCGACGTGCCTGCCCTGCTGAACGAAGCCGCGGCGATCCTTGAGAAGGGAAAAGTCCGGTGAAATCGACGATGATGGATCATCCGTTGTCGACGCAGATGATCTTCGATCGCGGCGAACGCCTGTTCGCAGCCAGTCGGGTTCTCTCCTTCGACGGCACGACAACCCACGAGCGCAGTTTCGCCGAAACCGCCAGCCGTGCCCGCCAGCTAGCCGGCGCGCTCTCCGCGCTGGGACTGCCCTTCGGTGAGCCGGTCGCCACCTATTGCTGGAACAACCCTGCGCACCTCGAAGCCTATCTCGCGGTCCCGGCGATGGGCGCTGTGCTCCATACGCTCAACGTGCGTTTGCCGGCGGACCAGATCAGCTACATCATGAACCACGCCGTGGACCGCGCGCTGATCGTCGATGCTGTCCTGCTGCCAGCCGTCGCGCCGATCCTCGGGCAATGCAGCGCGCTCGACCACGTGATCGTCATCGGCGACGCACCTTGCGCAATCGAAGGCTTTACCGGCCAGATTCACGCCTACGAGGACTTCATCGACGGCGCCGCGCCGATAACTTCATGGCCGCAGCTCGTGGAGACCGACGCCGCGGCGATCTGCTACACCTCGGGCACCACCGGCCTGCCCAAGGGCGTGGTCTACTCGCACCGCTCGGTCTATCTCCACAGCCTTGCCTCGATGGCGGCGGACACGTTTGCGATCTCCAACCGCGACCGCATTCTCATGGTCCCGCCGATGTTCCACGCCAATGCCTGGGGAATGCCCTATTCGGGCTGGCTTGCAGGCAGCGACCTCATCCTCCCCGGCCCGCACCTCCAGAGCGCGCACCTTGCCCGCCTCATCGCGCAAGAACGGCCGACGTTGATGGCTGCGGTGCCCACGATCCTCAACGATCTGCTCCAGGCCCACACCAAGGCACCGCTCGATCTTGCCTCGTTTCGCACAATCGTCTCGGGCGGCTCGGCGGTTTCGGCGAGCCTGATCGAACGGGTCAAAGCCGCATGGGGCGTCGATGTCGTGCAAGGCTGGGGCATGACCGAGACGAGCCCGATGTGCGTGCTCTCGTTCCCCCCGCGCGAGACCGGGCCGGAAGGCGAGACTCCCTGGCGCGCCATGGCGGGCAGGCCGGTTCCCGGCATGCACGTGCGCATCGTCGATGACGCGGACTGCCCCCTCCCCGAAGACGGCAAGGCCATGGGCCATCTGCAACTGCGCGGGCCCTGGGTGACAGCCGGTTATCTTCATGAGGTACCTGAAGAGTCTCGACTAACCGGAGATGGCTGGCTGCGAACCGGTGATGTGGGCCGGATCGACGCGCTCGGCTTTGTCGAGGTCACCGACCGCGCCAAAGACCTCATCAAGTCAGGCGGCGAGTGGATTTCCTCCGCCGATCTCGAAAATGCCATCGCCGCGCTGCCCGGCGTTATCGAAGCCGCCGTCTTCGCCATACCCGATCCGCGCTGGGAGGAACGCCCGCTTGCCGTGGTGGTCCCGGCACTTGGTGCCGAACTTGTCCCCGCCACATTGCGTGCCGCCCTCAGCGAGCGGTTTGCCAGATTCATGATACCCGAGTATTGGGCTGTCGCGGACTTCATCCCGAGGACCAGTGTCGGCAAGTTCGACAAGAAGACACTCAGGGAGCAGTTCGACGCCGGAGGGATGACTGTCATCGTGGAAACTGGGCTTACCTCCGGAGACTAGGACTGAACGTGAACATCTCCCCTCTTAGCGAACTTCCGGTCGAACGCCCGAGGCTGACCCAGGGCGAGCGGACCGCGCTTTCCGACGCGCGCATGTTCGAGGCCGCGATGCATCTCATCTGCGAGCACGGCACCCACAACACCACGCTCAAGGAAGTTGGCGAGCGCGCCGGATACAGCCGCGGCCTTGCCAGCAACCGGTTCGGTTCGAAGGAGACGCTGTTCGGGTTCCTGGTGCGCGACTTCAACGAGAAATGGGCCGCCGAACTGCGCCGCTTCGTCGGCAAGAACACCGGGCTTGCAGCCATCGAAGGCGCTCTCGATGCGGTGGAGTTCTTCCTGCTCAACCGCACCAAACAGATGCAGGCGATGTACATCCTGTGGTTTGAATCGATCAGCAGCTATCCGCTAGTGCGCCGCCGCCTTGCCGCCAACCACATCGCCTATCGCAAGGATACCGCGCGCTGGCTGGCGCAGGCCATCAGCGACGGCGAAGTCCGTCCCGGTATCGACCCCGAGAGCTTCGCGGTCGAATTCAGCGCCTTCATCTTCGGCGTCGTCTACCAGTGGCTGGCCAATCCTTCGGCGATCAATCTGCACACGCTGATGCAGCATTATCGCGAAAACACGATCCGCATGTTGCGGCGCCCTTCCAGCTGACGGCGTTTCCCGCCGGGCCTGCGCGCCCGGTGGAAGGATACTGCCACGGCTGCCTTGGGCTGCACTGGACGGCCACTGCGCGGAACCGTCCGCGATCCCGTACGTTTGAGGAAGGAGCCCGGCCCGGACCGGACCTCGATCGTCGATCCGGGACAACGCACCCCAACGAAAGTCCAATTCATGGAACAGGCCACCCATATCAGCGAAACCATCCGCAGCGCCCTCGCGACGCCGATTGCCGCCAGGATCGTCGATTCGCTCGAACACAACCCGCTGCTGGCCTCCGCTGCCGCCTTTGCAACGACCCGCATCGCGCTTCGCTCGCTGACGGGATTCCTAGCCGTGGGGCTGATCGCCGGAGGGCTGATCTACGTCCAGCAGAACCGATCGGACAACCTTGACAAGGCGCGCAGGCTCGCACGCAAGGCCAGGAAGCGGGCGGCAAAGGAGTTGCAAAGGATCACCGAAGCGACCACCGCCTGAACAAACCTGCGCATCTGGCCGGCGAGATCGGAAATCCACCGATACCCGCCATCCCGCGCTGCAAGGCAAAATTATTTACAAAAGTCCGTGAAGACGCGGAACTTACTTACTATCTAGTTATTATCGAATTGGGAGGCATCGTATATAACGATAAGGATAAACGATGGCTTGCGTTCAGGAGTCTGGGAGCGATGTCGCTCCCTCCCGCTGCATCTGTCTTTCAGACAGTGCCTTTCGCTCCGAATTGACCGGGTCCGCCCTGCATTTGCGGGCGTTCGCGCGCTCTCTGTGCGGCAATCGCGACACGGCTGACGATCTGACGCAGGAGACGCTGATGCGCGCCTGGGCCGCGCGCGAGCGGTTCACAGCCGGCACCAGTTTCAAGGCCTGGACCTTCACCATCCTGCGCAATGTCTATTTCGGCCAGATCCGCCGCTTGCGCTTTGTCGGTGAATACAACGAGATCGAGGCCGAGCGTGTGCTCAGCACGCCCGCCAAACAGGATGTTGGCCTGGAAGCAAGCGATGTCCTGCGCGCGATGGCGTTGCTCCCCGCTGCCCAGCGCGAAGTGCTCATCCTCGCGGCGGTCGGCCATGTCAGCTACCGCGAGATGGCCGATATCTGCGGCGTCGCGGTCGGTACGATCAAGAGCCGGATCGCCCGCGCCCGCGCCAGCCTCTCGGCCACGATCGAAAGCGGGATCCTGCCCGATTACCGGCACAACTTCGTGCTCAAGGGTGAAGTACTTGACGCGTTCATGGCCGAGCTCGGCAGGATTGCCCCGCAGCACACGGCCGATCGGCACCTCGCCTAGGTTTCAGCTGTACAGGCCGCTCGCTGGCAGACCGTTTCCATGGGGATGTTGCAGATTGGCCGCTCCTGCCAAGCCGGAGCCACAATGCTCCCTGCCTATTGCGTCTTTGCCCGGCCGCAGCAGGAAGGCTCCAGACCCCATGGCACCATTGCGCTCACGCCCCGGTACGGCCGCGCTGATGGCGCTCGCCGCGGCATCGACGGCGCCGGCTTTGGCCCAGCCCGCGCCAGTCGACCTTGTGCTCCTCCACGGCACCGTGCTGACTCCATCGGGCAGCACGCAGGCGCTGGCGGTCTCGCACGGCACGATTGTTGCGGTCGGTTCCGACGCCGAGATCGCGACTCTGGCAGGCACCGGGGCGCAGACCATCGACCTTGCCGGGCACACCGTCATGCCCGGGCTCTACGACATGCATGTCCACACTTATGCCGCCGGGCGCGACAAGCTCTCCTGCCGCTTTCCCCAAGGCGCCGGCGCGGCGGTGGTCGTGGCGGCGGTCAAGGCCTGCGCGGCAAGGGCAAAGCCCGGCGACTGGATTATCGGCGGCAGCTGGGTCGGCGCCTCCTTCAAGCCGGGCGAGCAGAATCGCCGCCTGCTCGATGCCGCAGCACCGGCCAACCCGGTCATGCTCAACGATGAGAGCCTGCACAGCGTCTGGGTCAATTCGCGCGTCCTTGCCCTGGCCGGGATCACCCGCGACACCAAGCCTGCCGAGGGCGGTGTGATCGACCGCAATGCCAAAGGCGAGGCCACCGGCGTGCTGCGCGAAGTGACGGCGCGCGATATCGAGGCGTTCATCCCCAAAGTCAGCGCCGAGGACCAGATCGCTGCAATCAAGGCCGCGACTGACGAGATGCTCTCCTATGGCATCGTCGGCTTCACCGATGCCGCCGTTCGGCGCGAGATGATCGCCGGCCTCACCGACTACGCGCGCTCGGGCGGTCTCAAGCAATATGCCCGCGGCTGCATAGTCTGGGGCCCGAATTCAGGCGACAGCGAGGGGCTGATCCCGCAGCGGCAAGCCTGGAGCGCCGGCCGGCTCCAGCTCGATTGCGTGAAGATGTTTCTCGACGGCGTCCCGCTCGAGGGCCGCACTGCGGTCATGCTCGAACCCTACGCGCATCGCGGCGGGCCACACGACGATCAGGGGCCGGGCGCGGGCCGCGGCCTCAAGCTGATCCCCGAGGACACGCTGTTCCCCGCCGTTACCGCGTTCGACCGGCAAGGCATTCTGGTCAAGTTCCACGCGGCCGGTGATGGATCGGTGCACGAGGCGGTGGAGGCGATTGCCGCAGCCCGCAAGGCCAATGGCGACACCGGACCGCACCATGAGATCGGCCACAACACTTTCATTGACCTGGCCGACGTCCCCAAAGGACGGGAGCTTCATTTCACCTGGGAACTCTCGCCCTATATCTGGTGGCCCACGCCGATCACCTCGGTCGACATCGCGAAGGCGGTCGGCCCCGAACGGATGAAACGGCTCTGGCCGATGCGCGATGTCGTCGATAGCGGTGCCAATGTGGTGGTCGGCTCGGACTGGCCGGTGGTGCCCTCGGTCAATCCCTGGATCGCCTTCGAGACGCTGGTCACGCGGCAGGTCCCGGGTGCAACAGGCGAGCCGATCAATGCCGGCCAGCGCGTGACGCGTGAGCAGGCCATGGCGCTCCTCACCCGCAATGGCGCGGCGGAAATGGGCCGGCTCGACAAAGGCGGCACGCTCGAGCCCGGCAAGCTCGCCGATTTCATAGTTCTAGACCGCAACCCGATGACTATACCCGTCGGCGAAATTCACCAGACCAAGGTTCTGGCAACATACATCGCGGGGGAGAGGGTATTCTCCGCGAGCAAGGGAGAGACCCAATGAGCGACGCAACGCTGTTTCTGACCGACGAGCGCACTTTCTGGCATTGCACCGGGGTGCAGGCGCTGTTCTTCCCGATCGGCGACTGGGTCGAGCCTCCATCAGGCAGCTACGGCGCCGATACGCCCGCATCGAAGCGCCGCATGCTCAATCTGGTGCGGGTTGCAGGGCTCGACAAGCATCTCGAGGAGCGCAGCGCCGCACCGGCCACGCGCGAGGATCTGCTGCGCATCCATCCCGCCAGCTATATCGATGAATTCAAGCGGCTGAGCGATGCCGGCGGCGGCGAACTCGGGCTCTATGCGCCCTTCAGCAAGGGCGGCTTCGAAATCGCGGCGCTGTCTGCCGGGCTCGCCATCGAGGCACTGGATGCCGTGGTTACGGGCCGCGCGCGCAATGCCTATGCGCTGTGCCGCCCGGCCGGGCACCACTGCCTTGCCAATGAGCCGATGGGCTTCTGCCTGCTCGCCAACATTCCGATCGCCATCGATGCCGTGAAGGCGCGCCACGGAGTCGGCAAAGTCGCGGTCGTCGACTGGGACGTGCACCACGGCAACGGCACGCAGAGCATCTTCTACGACCGCGGCGATGTGCTGACGATCTCGATCCATCAGGACCGCTGCTTCCCGCCGGGCTACACCGGCCATGAGGATCGCGGCGAAGGCGACGGGCTCGGTGCCAACCTCAACGTGCCGCTCCCCGCCGGCAGCGGGCACGATACCTACCTGCAGGCGCTCGACCGGGTCGTGATCCCGGCGCTGGAGCGCTACCAACCCGATCTCATCGTCATCGCCAGCGGGCTGGACGCCAATGCGGCCGATCCCCTCGCCCGGCAGATGCTGCATTCGGACAGCTACCGCGCGATGACCGAACGCATGGTCAAGGTGGCGGACGAGCTGTGCGGCGGGCGTCTCGCGGTGGTCCATGAAGGCGGCTATTCGGAAGCCTACGTGCCGTTCTGCGGCCTCGCGCTGCTCGAGGCGCTCTCGGGCGTGCGCACCGAAGTCATCGATCCGGAACTGGGCTTCTTCGTCCCGCAGCAGCCCGACGAGCGGATGCTGAAGTTCCACTTCGAACTGATCGAGGAAATCCGCGCAGGCGCAGGGCTATAACGCCATAGGGCCGGCCCGAGGCGAGCCGGCCCGCCCCATCGGCATGAAAATGCAAATGGCGGGCCCGGCCAGTTAGTTGGCGGCTCGCGACGTTGCATCACGCCCCATCTTGGCGACATTCGGAA
>CAILIO010000029.1 GCA_903834285.1 uncultured Sphingomonadales bacterium
ATGCGCACGCTGGGCAATGTAACGCTTGATGTAGCGGTTACGGCGGTGGTCGACGCCATGCCCGGCCTCGACGACGAGCCGGTCGCTAGCGACTGAGCCCCGATCCGGGCCGGAAGAGCGGTTCGCCCAGCAGGAAGCCGATCACATTGGGCCGGCCAAGATTGTCGAGCATGGCCTCGATAATCAGCAGGATCGGCACCGAAAGCAGCGCGCCGGGTATGCCCCAGATCCACGAGAAATAGCTGATCGCGACTAGGATCGAGACCGGGCTCACCGTAAGGCGCGCGCCGAGGATGGCCGGCGTCACGAAGTTTGCCTCGAACGCATGGAGCGCGAGGAAGGCGAACATCGGCACCACGCCCACGGCCACCGAGCTTGCCGTGCCAAGCCCGACCAGCCCAAGCAGCGCCATCATCGCGAGCGGGCCGAGGTAGGGCAGGAAGTTGAACACGAAGGCAAGACCGCCCCACATGATCGGCGCGCTGAGCCCAAAGGCATAGGCGCCGCCCGCAACAATCAGGCCGATGCCGAGGTTGATCAGCGCAACCGTGAGCAGATAGCTTGCCACGCGGTCCTGCACATCGCGCATCACGCGGGCGATGCGCACCGAGGCGTTCACGCTGTCCCCATCGCGCGCAAGGCGCCGCCGCACGCGCAGGCGCGTCTCGATCATGAAGAAGCTCATCAGCAGGGTGACAAGCGTTTCCAGCACCACGCTTGGCGTGGCGAAGGCGACCTGCTCGATGACGGAGGGGCTGGCGAGCACGACCTCGCGCGGGCTGTGGCCCAGGAGGCGGGCGAGCTGGCGGTTGAAATCGTTGATCCAGGCAAGGTTGCCGCGCCATTCCGCAAATCGGCGGCTGACCACGGTGAGCATGTCCGGCACCTGATCGACCATGGCGAAGGCCGGCTGGAGGATCAGCGCGAGGGCCAGCACGATGACCCCGGCCATCGTCAGCATGGCGAGAAGCGCGGCAAGCATGTCGGGCAGGCCGAGGCGGCACAGCCGGTCGGCCATTGGCGCAAGAATGATCGTGATGACCACCGCGGTGACCGGCGGCAGAAACACCACCGCGCCGATCGAAAGCACGAAGGGCAACGCAAGGAACAGCCCGACCATCAGGAGCAGCACGATCGCCGATTGCAGCCGCGCGCGCGCATCGCCCGCCCATTCGTCAGGCTGGCGAGGCGGGGCGGCGCCGGTTTCAAGATGGGGATCGGGCATGTCGGCCATTATGCCGCGTTCTGTGGACCCCGCGTGTGGCGGGATCAAGGCGGTGTCGGCGAACCGACGTTGATTTGTTTACGAAACGCGCTTGGGAGCGGGCCGGCGCCGCCCTGCGGACCGTCAGGTTCGCTAGAGCCCCTTGCCGTAGATCATGTATTCCTTGTTGACCTTGCTATCGATCGCATCGGCGATGGCGACCATCCCCTGATTGTCATCGAGGATCCAGCCGATCTCGCCGCGTGTCGCGCCGTAGCGCGCCACCGAATTGCGGCGGATGTACTCGATCATCATGAAGGCGAGCTGGCTGGCAAGGCGCGAGGCCTGGAGCTTCTTGCGCACGCCCATCAACGGCACGCGCATCGTCCGCACGCGCGGATTGCGCAGCCACAGCAGCAGCTTCGCCCAGTTGAACGGGAAGAGCGAGCCGCCCATCGGCTTCAGCACTTCGTTGAGATCGGGCAGCGTCATCATGAAGGCCACCGGCTCGCCGTCGTATTCGGCGATCATGATCAGGTCCTCGCGCACGATCGGCTTGAACTTCTTGCCGGCGTAGGCGATCTCGGTGTCGGTGAAGGGGACGAAGCCCCAGTTGTCCGACCAGGCATCGTTGAGGATGTCGAGGATCAGCTTGGCCTCGGCATCGAACTTGCTCTTGTCTACGCCGCGGATGCGGATGCGCGGGTTCTTTTCGCCCGAGGCAACGATGCGCTGGATGAGCGGGGGGAATGGCTTGCTGATGTCGAGCTCGTACGTCAGCAGCGCCTTGGCGTGGGTGTAGCCCAGCGCCTCGATATAGGCCGGGTAGCGCTTGCTTTGGTGGCCCATCATCACCGTGGGCGATTGCTCGAAGCCGCGCACCAGCTGGCCTGGCTCTTCCCAGATCGACATCGAGATCGGTGCGAGCACCCGGGTCATCCCCTTCTCGCGCAGCCAGTCTTCCGCGCGGGTGATCAGCGCGCGGGCCACCGCCTCATCCTCGGCTTCGAGCAGGCCCCAGTTGCCCACGCCCGGGCCCATGCCCTGCACCGGGTCCATCGCCGTGGCGAGATGATCGATATGTGCCGAAATGCGCCCCACCACCTTCCCGCGGCGGCGGGCGAGGAACAGCTGAACGTCGGCATGTTCGAAGAACGGGTTCTTGCCCGGGGTGATCAGCTCGACTGCCTCCATACGGAGCGGCGGCACCCAGGCGGGATCGCTCGCATTGATGCGATAGGCAAGGTCTACAAAGGCAGTGCGATCGGCCTTGCCGGAAACCGGGGTGATGCTTACTTCGCCGCCAGTGTTTGCAGGGGTAGTGTCTGGGGTGCCGGCCACGATCTTGCCTTTGTTTGCAGGTATTGAAAAATGTGAAGGGCTTGCCTGCGTTGGCCCGGGCCGGATTGTCAAGCCGGACACAGCGCGGCACGCCGCCGGATGAACCCGGCGCATCAATCAGGATTTGTCGAATGCTTGCCTCTCCCCCGCTCAAAACGCCGCCCGCGCTGGAGCCCCGGCCCACTGGCGCTGCGCCCGGAGAGGCTGCGATCCTCGCACGCACGCCCGACGACAAGGCGATGCTGCGCGCGGCGGTCGAGCTGACACGCGATCTGGGCGAAGCGAAGCCGTCCGTGTTCTGGCCCGACATGCTGGCCTCGGCGTTGACCGGCTATGCGGCGCTGGCCGGAGCAATCCTCGTGGGCAATGTCTGGCTGGCGATCCTCTGCGGCGTTCTGTCCGCGCTGGCCTTCTACCGCGCGCTGCTGTTCATTCACGAGCTTTCGCACATTCACCGCAATGCGCTGCCGGGCTTCCGCTTTGTGTGGAATGTGCTGGTCGGCATTCCGATGCTCACGCCCTCGTTCATGTACGAGGGTGTCCACCCGCTGCACCACGCGCGCACCCGCTACGGCACGGCCGAGGATCCAGAATACCTCCCGCTCGCGTTGATGAAGCCGTGGTCGCTGCCGGTGTTTCTGCTGACCGCGCTGCTGCTGCCGGTGGCACTGCTGGTGCGCTCGGCCGTGCTGGTACCGCTGGGCGCAGTGGTGCCGCCGCTCCGTCGGCTGGTCTGGGCGCGCGCCTCGGCGCTGGCGATCAACCCGGCCTTCCGCCGCCGCCCGCCGGAAGGGGACTTTGCGCGGATGGTGTTCTGGCAGGAAGCGGGCGCTTCGGCCTGGGCGTGGTTTCTGCTCGCGTGGTCGGCCACGCATGGCTGGCGGCCGTTGCTCATCGGCATCGGCGTGATCGCGCTCGGCGCGGTGCTCAATCAGGCCCGCACCTTGGTCGCGCATCTCTGGGAGAACGAGGGCGAAACGATGACCGTGACGGGGCAATACCTCGATTCGGTCAATGTGCCGCCACCGGGCGGGGTGACGGTGCTCTGGGCCCCGGTCGGCCTGCGCTATCACGCACTGCACCACTTGCTGCCGAGCGTGCCCTATCACGCGCTGGGCGAGGCGCACCGGCGGCTCACCGCAGAACTGGGTCTAGGTTCGACCTATACCCGTTCGAGTTACGCCGGGCTGTTCCCGCTGCTCGGCCGGCTGGTGCGCAGCACGATGGCTATGCGCTAGCGCATGACCGCCACGTAGATTCCGACTGCGATCACCAGCACGGCAAAGCCGCGCTCGACGAGTCCGCGCCGGGCGGCGAGATAGCGCGCGCTGGCTAGGCCTAGTGCCGCACCGCCAAGGCCGCCAACGACAAGCACGGCGACGAGCGGCCAGGCGACGAGGCCCGAGAGCGCATAGGACGTCGCGGTGGTTGCCCCCAGCGCGGCGACGACGACCAGCGAGGTGCCGGCGGCATTTCGCATCGGCATCGCGGTCGCCGCGATCAGGCCGGGCACGATCAGGAAGCCGCCGCCGATCCCGAAGAAGCCCGCAAGCAGACCGGTGCCAAACCCGATGGGGATAAGGCGGGGGAGCAGCTGCCCCGCGCTGGTGCGGGTCAGGCGCACGTCGGCGCGCTCCTCGCCCCGGCGCGGGCGCAGCATGGCAAGGCCGACACCGATCATGAGGAGGCCGAAGAGCAAGAGCAGATGCCGCCCGTCGAGCGCCTTGCCCACTTCTGCTCCGATGGCCGCGCCAATTACGCCCGACACCGCAAAAACCCCGGCACAGCGCCATTTGACGGTGCCGGCGCGGGCATGGCCAACAAGGCTGACGAGTGCGTTTAGGGTCACCGCCACCGCGCTGGTCCCCACGGCGGCATGGGCAGAACCGAGGCCGACGGCGTAGACCAGCAGCGGGGTCATCAGGATCGAGCCCCCGGCCCCGAGCCCGGCCAGGATCAGGCCGATGAGCCCGCCACTGCCGAGCGCGGCGAGGATCATGGCCAGCGGCACGGGATCAGGCCGCCGCGCGCCGGTTCCACGGCATCGCCGCGAGCAGCTTGGCCATGCCGCACCAGCCAGTGCTGCCGGCAAACACCAGCCCCGCACCGACAAAGGCGGAAAGCCCGAAAAATGCCGGCTGGACCAAGAGCCCGAGCACGACGCCGAGCACGACCAGCGCGCCCGCGGTGATCTGGACCTGACGCATGATTTCGAGCGGCGCCTTGCGGTTCTCCGCCACCGGAAGCCCCGCCGCCCGCCAGGCATCGAGCCCGTCTTCGAGCAGATAGGCCGGGCAATCACTCGCCGCCGCCAGCCGTGCGGCATTGGCGGTGGTGCGCATGCCGCTGCGGCAATGGAAGATGACGGCCGGGCTGTCGCCGATCCGGCCCATGGCATCGACCGGGCGATTTTCGGAGCCGGGAATGCGGGTGCGGGCATGTTCGTCAGCGCTGCGGATATCGATGAGGCGCGCGCCGCCGGCCATCAGCTTGTGCGCTTCGGCGGGGGAGATCGGGGGAAGGTCCATGGCTTCAATCCTCGCTGGGATTTGGGGTGCAATAGAGTTGGTAGAGCGTGGCAAGCAGCGCCTCGATCCGGGCATCGGCGATCCGGTAGCGCAGCACTTGCGCCTCCCGCGTGAAAGCAACGAGGCCTTCCTCGCGCAGCCGGGCGAGGTGCTGCGAGAGCGCCGACTGCGACAGCCCGACGCGCTGCGCGATGTCGCCCACTTTCATCTCACCTTCCTCGACCAGCGAGCAGAGCACCATCAGCCGGTGCGGATTGGCAAGCTCACGAAGGATCGCCGCGACCATGGTGGCGTTGGTTTCGAACGTGCGGATATCGAGGGGCGGATGGATCATCATGGTTTGCATATATCACAACTTGCTAAATTAGCAAAACCTAATATATCAAGATCGCGAAAGGAACCCTTCCATGCCTGCCCAGCCCGCAATTCTCACCTTTTTTGACGAGCCGACTTTCACCGTGACATACCTCGTAGCGGATCCCGAAACCGGCGCTGCTGCGGTGATCGATCCGGTGCTGGACTATGATCAGGCTGCAGCACGCATCGGTTCCACCTCGGTCGAGGCGATCCTGGCGGCTGCAGAGGCGCGCGGCTGGCGGATCGAGATGGTGCTCGAGACGCACGCCCATGCCGATCACCTTAGCGGGGCAAAGCTCATCGCCGCGCGCACCGGGGCGTGGATCGGCACCGGCGCGCTGATCACGCAAGTACAGGCGGTTTTCGCGCCGATGTTCGGCGCCGACGACCTACTGCCCGAAGGCCGTGATTTCGACCGGTTGCTGCATGATGGCGAGGTACTGCCGCTCGGCACTCTGGCTTTCGCGGTGATGCACACGCCGGGGCATACCGCCTCCTGCATGAGCTTTCGGATTGCCGATGCCGTGTTCATCGGCGACACGCTGTTCATGCCCGATTACGGCACCGCGCGGACGGACTTTCCGGGCGGCGATGCCCACGCGCTCTACCGCTCGATCCGCCGCCTGCTGGCGCTGCCTGACGCGACGCGGCTGTTTCTGTGCCACGATTACAAGGGTCCGGGGCGGAGCGAGTTTGCGTGGGAGACAACGGTCGGCGTGCAGCGGCGGGAGAACGTGCAGGCGCACGATGGTGTCAATGAGGCGGCCTTCGTGGCGCTGCGGCAGGCGCGCGATGCGACGCTAGCGCCGCCGCGCCTGTTGCTGCCCTCGATCCAGGTGAACATCCGCGCGGGGCGGTTGCCGCCGATCGATGCGCACGGCGTGCAGGTGCTGCGCTTGCCGCTGAAGGCGGGCGATCCGCTTGCGGCTACTCTTCTGTCCTGACGAGCACCGTCTCACCGATCAGCAGGAACAGGAAGAACGGCGCCCAGGCGGCAAGGAGCGGCGGATAGCCGCCGAAATTGCCCATCGCGAGCGCGGCGTTGTCGACCACGAAATAGGCAAAGCCCAGCGCCATGCCGATAACCGCGCGCACGAACAGCCGGCCCGAACGCGCCAGGCCGAACGCCGCGACCGCGCCGAGCAGTGGCATGAGCAGCGCCGAGAGCGGGCCAGAAAACTTGTGCCACCATCTGCCCTCAAGCTCGCTGGTGCGGTAGCCGGCGCTGCGGATCGCCGTGATCGATTGCGAGAGCTGCGTTATGGATTCCCCGTCCGCATCGGCCTTGCGGATCACCACTTGCGCCGGATCGACGTTTTTCGCGAAGACTTGCCCGGCCGAGTAGGTGAGGCGGCGCGCGCTTTGCACATCGAAGCCGCCCGGCTTGGTGAAATGCCAACCGGGCCGCGCGTAAGTCGCCTCGGGCGAGCGCACGATTTCGGTCACCATGCCCGCAGGATCGCGGCGATACCAGCTGACATCGGTCATGCGGGTCTGGCGGCCCAGCCCGGTGACCGAACGCGCGAAGAGCAGGTTGGCCCCGTCCTGAAGCCAGACGTTGGTCTTGACCGCGCTGTCGCGCGGGATGGCTTTGTAATCGACCGCCTGCCATGCCTTGAGCGTGGCCGAAGAGCGCACGACCACCCGCTCGTTGAAGCCGAGCGTTACCAGCGATGTCAGCGCGGCAACGAGGAACAGCGGTGCAAGCACCTGATGCGCGGACAAGCCTGCGGCCTTGAGCGCGATGACCTCGCTATACTGGTTGAGCGTCATCAGGGTGATGATCGTGGCCAGTAGCACCGAATAGGGCAGGAAGCGGCTGATCAACTGGGGCACGCGTAGGCCGACATAAGTCAGCAGCTCGCCCTGTCCGTTGCCCGGCGCGGCCAGGATCCGGCCGCTTTCGCTTAGCAGATCGAGCATCTGCAGCACGAGTACCAGCATCAGCAGCACGGCAATGATCCGCACCGCAAACATCTTGCCGATGTAGAGCGTGATCGTGCGCGAGGGGAAGAAATCAAGCTGCATCGACAGCTCCCGAAACGTCGATCCGGCGCGGTTTGCGCGCGGCGAACAGCTTCATCACAGCGCGCGAAATCCTCGCAAAGCCGGTTTCCAGCGCACCGATCGGCTGGCCGCCGGGCACATAGGCAAGCCGCCAGTACATCGACACGATCAGTGCCGAGAACAGCGCGAAAGGCCCCCATAGCGCGAGCGTGGGATCGACGCGGCCGAGGCTGGAGACGTCCTGCCCATATTCGTTGACCTTGTGGTAGGCGACCACCATCACGATCGAGACGAACACGCCGAGCGCCGAGCTTGATCGCTTGGGCGGCACCGCCAGCGCCACGGCAAGCAGCGGCAGCAGGAACATCATTGCCACTTCGACGAGGCGGTAGTTGAGGCTGGCAATGCTCTGATAGCGCGCCGCCTGGCTTGAATCCTTGCTCCAGCCGATGCGCAGCAGTTCGGGCAGGAAGTATTCGCGGTCACGTTCGCCGCGGCTGCGGAACTGTTCGATCTTGGGCAGATCGATCGGCAGGTCATGCGTCGCGAACGTGAGCACCCGCGGCGAATTGATGCCCGGGCCATCCTGCACGATCTGCCCTTCGGACAGGCGCAGGATCACCGTATCGGGGTTTTCCTTGTTGGCGAAGAACTGGCCCTCGCGCGCGGAAATCACAAGGACCTGCCCATCCTTGCCGGCGATCCGCGCAAATATCCCGCGTAAGTCGCGCCCCTCGTCACGGCTGGAGTCGACCCGCAGCGCCGTGCGATCCTGCAGTGTGTTGAACTCGCCCACTTTGATCGAGGCGCCCAGCGCGCCTGAGCGCAAATCAAACGTGAGCTGCTCGTAGTAGTAGCGTGAGAGCGGCTGGAGATAGCCGACTATCACGAGGTTGAGCGCCGCGAGCACGACGGTGAAGAGATAGGGCATGCGCAGCAGCCGGGTATAGGACAGGCCGACCGCGCGCATCACGTCGAGTTCCGACGAGGTGGCAAGGCGGCGGAACGCGAGCAGGATGCCGAGCATAAGGCCGAGCGGGATCGCAAGGCTGGCGTATTCGGGCAGGAGGTTTGCCAGCATCTTGAACACGATGCTGACCGGCCCGCCCTCGGTGGCCACGAAATCAAACAGCTTGAGCATCTTGTCGAGCACGAGCAGCGACGCGGCGATCACGAAGACCGCGCACATCGGCACGAACACGAGCCGGGCGATGTATCGGTCAGTGGCGGTGATCAAGGGCAAGGGCGGGAAGGGCTCGCTGAACCGGATGGAGGGCTCCGGTTAGCCCGGTTCAGGGGCCGGCGGAAGGTGAAAATGCGTAAGCGCCCGCGCGCCTTGTCGCTGATGGCAGTCGCTCAGGCGCGAATCACGCCTTTTCGAGCGTGCATTGCAGCGGGTGTTGGTTCTGCCTGGCGAAATCCATCACCTGGTTCACCTTGGTTTCGGCGATCTCGTAAGGAAAGATCCCGCAGACGCCGACGCCTTTCTGGTGGACATGGAGCATGACCCGCGTCGCCTGCTCGAGGTCCATGTTGAAGAACCGCTTGAGGCACATCACGACGAATTCCATCGGAGTGTAATCGTCGTTGAGCATCAGCACTTTGAACATGCTGGGCTTCTTGGGGCGGGTGCGCGTCTTGGTGGCGATGCCGACCTGATCGTCGCCGCCGCCATTGTTGCCGCCGCCGGGGCCCTTGGGTTCGTCATCGTCGGCCGCGCGCACGGGCAAGCGTACCGCGAATGCGGTCGTGATGGCGGCAGGGCCCGTGGGGGCGCCGAGGTAGGCTTTCATGCTCATGGCGTATGATGAATATCGCATCCCAGGCCCCCGCATACAAGAGGCGGGTGCACAGATGGCCTCAAAGACCACAATCCGGACCGCATTTTCCGGGCGCAAAACGAAAACGGGCCGGAGGGAAATCCCGTCCGGCCCGCTTCGTGGACAGCGCCCGCCCGCGCCGCAGCGCTGGCGGAGCGCGCCGATCAGGCGGCGTGCTTGATCTTCTCGACCGCGAGGCTGACGCGGTTCGAAATTGGCTGGAAAGCCTCGCTGGCGAGCTTGAGCATCGCTTCGCTGTTCTTCGAGGTCGCGGCAACCGCGGCGTCGAACTGCTTGCGCAGCATGGCGTTCTGCTTCTCAAAGAACTCGGCCGGCGACTTGACGGCGGCGAGTTCCTTCATTTCGGCCTGCATCGTCTCGACCACGGTCTTGGTCTCGGCGGCGTAGCTCTTGCCCATTTCCTGGAGGCCCGAAGCGAGGATCTTGCTCGATTCGACGACGGCTTCGACGTTGCCCTTGGTAAAGGCGCCCATGTCGCCCAGCGCAGCCTGGCTCTTTTCGAGCGCGGCCTTCGCCTTCTCGGCAGCTTCCTTCATCGCGGTCTGGATGGTCTCGGTCATTTCGGTGGTGGTGGCGGTCATGATGATAAAATCCTTCTGCTTGCTAGCCGCGCTCTTCACGGAGGCGACCTCTTTCTTGTTGATCGTGACGAGTGGTGTGCTGGTCTTTGCGGTGGGCTTCGGCGCGGGCTTTGCAGCCTTTGCCTTCGCCTTCCCGACCGGCTTTGCAGCCGGAGCCACCAGCGCTTCGACAGCCGTTGCGGGGGCGGGCACGGCGACCTTGCGGGGACGGCCGGGCTTGCCCTTGGGCTTGGCAGCGACGACCGGGGCGGCCTCCGCAGCAAGCTCTTCCGGCTGCGCGAGCAATATGGCCGGGGCGATCTCGGCCTCGGCACTCGGCGCGGCGATTGCTGCGCTTGCGATGTCCTTGACGTCGTCTTCCATAACCTGACTACTCCTGCGCCGGACACGCCCCATCAGCAAAATCCATTAGTTTGGATCGGCAGCGGACCGTGTTGCAGTGCACAAAATAGGCACGCCTATGCCTCAGGTCAAGACCTATTGTGCACTGCACCATTGCAAGAAGTGCCCAGAATGGCGAGAGCTTTGCCTGATTGGCGGAGTCTTCAGCGGGTCATTACGTAACGCCCGGGCGCGTCCTCGATCACCGGGTCACCGCGGCCGCCCGGCGCGCGCTTGCCCTTGGCCGGAACGGTGGCGCTGTCCGCCTCGCGGATCCACGCGGTCCAGTCGGGCCACCAGCTGCCCTTGGTTTCCCGCGCGCCGGCAACGAATTCGGCCAGTGTGGTGGGGGCGCCGTCATTGCGCCAGTATTGGTACTTACCGGCGTCGGGCGGATTGACCACGCCTGCGATATGGCCCGAGCCGGCGAGCAGGAAGCGCCATGGCCCCGAGAGCAGGCGGGTGAGCTTCCACACGCTTTCTGCCGGAGCGATGTGATCCTCGCGGCCCGCTTGGATGTAGCAGGGCGTCGCGATGAGGCGCAGATCGATCGGCGTGCCGTCGATCTCCAGCGAATCGGGCATGACCAGCCGGTTGTCGCGGTAGAGGTCCTCCAGATAGGCCTTGTGCCACTTGGCTGGCAGGTTGGTGGTGTCGCCGTTCCAGTGCAGCAGGTCGAACGCAGGATAGTCCTCGCCCAGCAAGTAGTTGCTGACGACATAGTTCCAGATGAGGTCGGTGCCTCGCAGCAGGTTGAACGTGGCGGCCATATAGCGCCCGTCGAGGTAGCCGTCGGTCGAAAAGCTCTCGAGCAGCTTGATCTGCTTGTCGTCGATGAACGACTTGAGATCGCCCGCCTTCTCGAAATCGACTTGCGCGGTGAAGAACGTGGCCGAGCGCACCTTGTCCGCCTCGCCGCGCCGCGCCATCAGCGCCAGTGTCGCTGCCAGCGTGGTGCCCGCGACACAGTAGCCGATCGTGTGGATCTGAGCGACGCCGAGCCGCTCGCGCACCACGTCGATCGCTTCGACTTGCGCCATGACGTAGTCGTCCCAGACGATGTCGGCCATCGAGGCGTCGGCCGATTTCCACGAAACGACGAAGACGGTCAGTCCCTGCTCCACTGCCCAGCGGATGAAGCTTTTCTTCGGATTGAGGTCGAGGATGTAGAAACGGTTGATCCATGGCGGGAAGATCAGCAGCGGGATGGCGAGCACATCGTCGGTCGCCGGGCTGTACTGGATCAACTGGTAGAGCGGGGTTTCATAGACCACCTTGCCTGGCGTGACCGCGATGTTGCGGCCCAGCTCGAAGGCCTGCGGATCGGTGTGGGTGAGCTGGCCCTTGCGCACGTCGGCCAGCATGTGCTCGGCACCCTTGACGAGGTTTTCGCCGTGCGTTTCGAGCGTGCGCTCGATCACGATCGGATTGGTCATCGGGAAGTTGGCCGGGCTCAGCGCATCGACCACGAGCTTGGTGAAGAACTGCACCTGATGCTGGCGCTCCGGCTGCAGGCCCTTCACTTCCGCGGCCATGGCGGAGAGCTTTTCGGCCAGCAGCAGGTAGGTCTGGTGAAGCAGCGCGAACCACGGCTGGTCGGCCCAGCGCGGATCGGCAAAGCGGCGGTCCTTGCGCGGCAGCGGCGCGGGCTCCGCCTTGCTGGCCGCGGGCCCGATACCATAGCGGCCGAGCACCGTGGTCCACAGCTCCAGCCCGTCTTCCCATAGCTTGGCCTGCGTTTCAGCCTGCGAGAGCGGCAGCGCGGCATACCAATCGCTCATCAGCGAGGTCCAGCGTCCTGGGTCCGCCATGCGCGCGAGCACCGGCTCGACTTGCCCCGCCTGCTCGGCGCCGAAATCGAGCCACATCTTCTGCAGCTTCGCCGCCGACATCGCCCAGTGTTGCATCGCCGCCGGATCGGGTGGCGGGGTCGATGCTGTGGGCAGGAACGGCGCGAAGAGCGCCTGCACGGCCTCACTCTGCTGGCGCATCAGATCCTCGATGACAGCACTATCGAGCGGGTTCTCGGGCGGCGTTGCGGCTTCGGCCATGGTGTGTGCATCCCTCTTGCGCTTGAACGACCCTATAGCGCCGATCGCGCCGCTTGTGAGCCCTTCTGGTTTCCAGAAGCCGACGATTGTCGTAAGAGGCATGATGGCGCGGCGCTTTTGCTGCGCCAAAGGAGTGAGTAAAACCACTGTGACCGAAGAATTCTACCGCATGAAGCGCCTGCCGCCCTACGTCATCGCCGAAGTGAACGCGATGCGGGCCGCCGCTCGCGCCCGCGGGCAGGACATCATCGATCTCGGCATGGGCAACCCCGATCTCCCTCCGCCGCCGCATGTGATCGAAAAGCTCTGCGAAGTGGCGATGAAGCCCGATGCGCATGGTTATTCGGCGTCCAAGGGCATTCCTGGCGTGCGCAAGGCGCAGGCCAATTACTACGCGCGCCGCTTCAACGTGGAGCTCGATCCCGAGACCGAGGTCGTGATGACCATGGGCTCGAAGGAAGGGCTTGCCAGCCTCGCCACCGCGATCACCGCGCCGGGCGATGTCGTGCTCGCGCCCAATCCCAGCTACCCGATCCACACTTTCGGCTTCATCATCGCCGGCGCCACGATCCGCTCCGTGCCGACCACGCCCGACGAGCGCTATTGGGAATCGCTCGACCGTGCGATGCGCTACAGCGTGCCGCGCCCCTCGGTGATCATCGTCAACTACCCCTCGAACCCGACAGCCGAAACGGTCGACCTTGCTTTCTACGAGCGCCTCGTCGCCTGGGCGCGCGAAAACAAGGTCTGGGTGCTGTCCGATCTTGCCTATTCCGAACTCTATTTCGACGGGAACCCGACGCGTTCGATCCTCGAAGTGCCGGGCGCCAAGGATGTCGCGGTCGAATTCACTTCGATGTCGAAGACCTTCTCGATGGCCGGCTGGCGCGTCGGTTTCGCGGTCGGCAACAAGCAGCTGATCGCCGCGCTGACCCGCGTGAAATCGTACCTCGACTACGGCGCCTTCACCCCGATCCAGGCGGCGACGTGCGCCGCGCTCAATGGGCCGCAGGACATCGTCGAGACGAACCGCCTGCTCTACCAAAAGCGACGCGACGTGATGGTCGAGGCTTTCGGCCGCGCCGGCTGGGACATCCCGAGCCCCCGCGCCTCGATGTTCGCCTGGGCCCCGCTGCCGCCTGCCTTGCGCGAAATGGGCAGCCTCGAGTTCTCCAAGCAGCTCCTCACCCACGCGGAAGTCGCGGTCGCGCCGGGCGTCGGTTATGGCGAGGACGGCGAGGGCTATGTCCGCATCGCCATGGTGGAAAACGAGCAGCGCCTGCGCCAGGCCGCGCGCAACATCCGCCGCTATCTTTCGAGCATGGGCGTCAACGCCAGCGCCGCCTGAACAAAGACCGGGAGCAGGATCACATCATGAAGTTCCACGATCGCGTCAGCGTCACCATCGAAGATCACGTCGCCCACGTCCTGCTCGACCGCGCGGACAAGATGAACGCGCTCGATGATGCCATGTTCGAAGGGATCATCGCCGCGGGCAGCCACCTGCATGCGGCAAGGGGCGTCCGCAGCGTGGTCCTTTCGGGCGCGGGGCGTTCTTTCTGCGCCGGGCTCGATCTGGGCTCGATGGCGCGCACCGACCGCTGGGAGGGCGGCAGCCTGGTTGACCGCACCCACGGCAACGCCAATCGCGCGCAATATGCCGCGATGGTCTGGCGGAACTTGCCCATTCCGGTGATCGCGGCGGTCCACGGGGTGTGCTTCGGCGGAGGCCTCCAGGTGGCGA
>CAILIO010000030.1 GCA_903834285.1 uncultured Sphingomonadales bacterium
CGCATGATTGAGGCGGGAACATGATCACAAAATTCGCTATTTTGTCTGATCAATGGAGGTTATCCAGCTCAATATTTGCATAATGTGATCACATTATGCATTGACAATCGGGTTGCGGGCTGGGTATTCGGGCACGATGACCGATCCTCTCGTTGACCAGTTTTCCCCTGCCGCACCTTATGCCGGGATGCCGACCTATTATGCCGCGAGCGCGAACCCGACGCCGCGACGGCCGGAGCTCTTGGGCGAGGAGCGCGCGGATATCTGCGTGGTGGGCGCTGGCTTTACCGGCATGGGCGCGGCGCTGGAACTGGCCGAGCGCGGCTACAAGGTGATCGTGGTCGAGGGCGAGCGCGTGGGTTGGGGCGCCTCGGGCCGCAACGGCGGGCAGCTGGTCAATGGCTATAGCCGGCGTATGCAGGAAGTGCGGCAGCACTACGGCGCGGAGGCGGAGAAGGCGTTCGGCGCGATGGCACTGGAAGGCCAGAGCATCATCCGCGAGCGCGTGGCGAAGTATGGCATCCAGTGCGATCTGCGCGCCGGCAATGCGATCATGGCGATGAGCAAGCCGCAGCTGAAGGTGCTGGCGGAGCGGACCGAGGAATGGCACCGCCATGGCCATACCCAGATGTTCCTGGCCGAAGGCGCGGCAGCGCGCGAGCACATCAATTCGGACCGCTATATCGGCGGCATGTTCGATCCCATCGGTGGGCACATGCATTCCTTGAACTACGTGCTGGGCGAGGCGGCGGCGTTCGAGGGGCTGGGCGGGCGCATCTTCGAGAATTCGCGCGTCACGCATGTCGATCGCGGCGCGGAGCCGGTGGTGCACACGGCCAAGGGCAAGGTGCGCGCGAACAAGGTGCTGGTCTGCGGGAATGCCTATCTCGGCGATGCGGCGCCCGATCTTTCGGGGCGCGTACTGCCGGTTTCGAGCCAGGTGATTGCGACCGAGGTGCTGGGCGACGAGCTGCTCGAAACGCTGTTTCCGACCAACTACTGCATCGAGGATATCCGCTATATCCCGGATTACTACAGGCGCACGGCGGATGGGCGGCTGCTTTATGGCGGCGGCACGATCTATGGCGGGTTCGATCCAGCCTCGATCGAGGGCAAGATCCTGCCGCAGATGTTCCAGACCTTTCCGCAGCTGAAGGGCACCAAGGTCGAGTTCCAGTGGAGCGGCAATTTCGCACTGACGATGACCCGCTATCCGCAGATGGGCCGCGTTTCGGACAGCGTCTATTTCTCGCAGGGCGACAGCGGGCACGGGGTGACGACGACGCAGATGCTGGGGCGCCGTCTGGCCGAGGCGATCGACGGGCAGATGACCAAGTTCGACGTGTTTGCCTCGCTCCCGTACATCCCGTTCGTGGGCGGCAAGCTGTTTCGCGTGCCCTACTGCGTGGTAGGCGCGTGGTACTATGGGATGCGCGATCGCCTTGGAATCTAGGGACGAATACTGAATCTCAAGTCAGCTTGAGGTGTGATTCAGGTTTGCGATTCCCTTCAATACCTTAGCGATCAGGCCGGGCTTCCATTCGGCGACGTCTCCGGCCACTTCGGGACGGTCGGCGCACCAGCTGATCAGCGTGAGCGAGCGCGTGAGCAGAAACAGGTGGAGCTGCGCAAACAGGTCCTGTGGCAGTACGCGGCGGGCGGCGTACCCGGCAAGGAAGCGGTCCAGCAGATTGGCGAATTTCGGCTCGCTGGAGGCGCTCCACAGGCAGACGGCCATATCGAAGACGGGCCAGCCCCAGGCGCAATCGTCGAAATCAATCAGCCCGAGGTTGTCTCCGCTGACGAGGACGTTGGCAGGGTGGGCGTCGGCGTGAATGAGGATGAGCGGCTCGCTGAGGTTTGCGAGGCGGGCGGCCACGAGGTCATGTGCGCCGGACAGCGTTTGGCGTTCTTCGGGGGTGAGGCAAGGCAGATTCCAGAAGCGGCCCCAGAAGGGGGTTTCGCCGACAAGGCCCTCGGCATCGAGGCGGTGGCGGGTGAAGGTGGGGGGCGGGGTCCAGCTGGCGGTGGCGCTGTGCAGATCGGCGAGGAGCGCGCCTGAGCGTTCGAACCAGTCCCAGGTTTCGGGGCCGCGATTGTCGCCGATCAGGCAGTCGAGCGTCTGGCCTGGGTGCCAGCGCGTCAAGCCGGCAAAGCGGCTGCCTTCCGGATCGGGGGTGGTGACACGCGCGTACCATGCGCCTGCAGCGGTGCTGCGGCCGGTGGGGACGATCAGGCCGCAGGCCGCAAGATGCGCGGTGAGCTGACGTTCGGATTCAAGCGCGGGGAGCGCGTGGTAGCCGGGGCGGTGGAGGCGCAGCGCCCAGGTTGCGCCCTCGGGGTCCGTCACGCGGAAGACGACGTTTTCGCTTTTGCCGACGGGGTGGGGTTCGGTGCTTTCGAGGCCGAACTGGGCAAGCGCGGCGCGGGCGGCGGGGAGGTAGGCCTCGATCTCAGGCACGCGCGGTCACGCGGTCGAAGGCATCGAGGAAGGCCATGGCGTCCTCGCGGGGGAGGACGAGCGGGGGGCGGATCTTGACGCAATTGTTGAAAGCGCCGTCGACCGAAGTGAGGAAGCCCTCGCGGCGAAGCGCGCAGACGAGCGCGAAAGCGCGGGCGGCGTCGGGCTCGCCATCTGCATCGACGAATTCGGCGGCGAGGAACAGACCCTTGCCGCGTACGTCGATGAGGCCAGTGGCGGGGCCGAGGCGCTGGCGGAGCGCGGTTTTCAGCTCAGCGCCGAGGGTGCAGGAATGGTCTACGAGGCCTTCCTCCTCGATCACATCGAGCACTGCGAGACCGACCACGCCTTGCAGGGGGCTGGCGGCGAACGTGTTGAAATAGCGGGTTTCGGCGCGGAATTGCTCGACAACCTCGCGGCTGGCAGTGGTGGCTGCCAGCGGCAGGCCGGCTCCCATCGGCTTGCCGGTGACAACGATATCGGGCGTGAGGCCGACGAGATCGTAGCCCCACCACTGCCCGCTGCGGCCGTAGCCGGCCTGCACTTCGTCGGCGATGATGAGGCCGCCTTGTTCGCGCACGAGCGCCGCCGCCTTGGGCATGAAAGTGGCGGGGATATCGGGCAGGCCCTCGTTGGCGAGGATCGGGCAGAGGATCAGCGCGGCGAAGCCCTGTCCGCTGGCCTTGAGCTCTGCGATGGCGGCCTTGAGGCGGGCGACATAAGCGTCCGCAAGGGTTTCGTCCGAGAGGCCGTGCGTGATGGGGCGCAAGGTTTCCGGGAAGGGGATCGCGCGGATGCCGGGGTGGCGGGTGTCGCCAGCGGGCAAGTTGGTGAGTGCGCCGACGAGGAGGTTGTTGCCGTGGTAGGTGTGATCGGTGCAGATGATCCCCTGCGCTCCGGTGGCGATGCGGGCCATGCGCAGCGCGAGCTCGATGGCCTCGGTGCCGGAGCAGGAGAACACGGTGCTTTCCGTCACGCGTTGGAGCGCGGCGAGGCGTTCGGCCAGCGCAATCGCGGGTTCGCTGAGGTAGCGGCTGTGGGTGTTGAGCGTGGCCTGCTGGCGTGCCATCGCCTCGACAATGCGGGGGTGCGCATGGCCGACGGAGGCTACGTTGTTGTACATGTCGACGTAGCGGCGGCCGTCGGCGCCGAACAGGCTAGCGCCCTCTCCGCGCACGAGATGGAGCGGTTCATCGTAGAACAGCTTGGCACCGCGCCCGAAGGCGCGGTCTCTCCGTTCGACGAGCGGATCAGGCGTTGCGGAGATACCAGTCATAGTCGAGCGACGTGACCTCGCTGAAGAAGCGGTCCTGTTCGGTGCGCTTCACCGCGCAGTACATTTCGACGAAGGTATCGCCGAGATAATCGCGCATGAGCGCCGAGGCGTGGAGCGCGTCGATGGCGGCGTACCAGTTGCCGGGGACCTGATAGGGGCTGTCCGCCGCCGCCTTGTAGCCATCGCCGACGACCGCCGGGCCGGGATGGATTCTGTTCACGATGCCGTGGTGGACGCCCGCGAGCATGGCGGCGAGCGCGAGGTAGGGGTTGGCATCGGCCCCGGCGAAGCGGTGCTCGACATGGCGCGAGGCAGGCGGGCCGGCAGGGACGCGCAAGGAAACCGAGCGGTTGTTAACGCCCCAGATCGGCGCGGTGGGCGCGTAGGAATTGGCGCGGAAACGGCGGAAGGAGTTGGCGTTGGGCGCGAAGATGCCGAAGGCTTGGCCTTGCGTTTCGCGCAGTCCGCCGATGGCGTGGCGCATCTGCTCGGTGCCTTCGGGGTCATCGCTGGCGAACACGTTCTTGCCGTCCGCGCCCGCCAAGCTGAAGTGCAGGTGCATCGAGCTGCCGGCGGAATGGCTGAAGGGCTTGGCCATGAAGGTGGCGGCCATGTCTTGGGTCTGCGCGACGCCCTTGGCGAGGCGCTTGTACATCTGCGCTTCGTCACTCGCGCGCAGCGCGTCGGGGCGGTGGTGGAGGGTGAGCTCGACCTGGCCTTGGGCATATTCGGAGATCACCGCTTCGAGCGGGATGCCCTGCACATCGGCCTGCCGCCAGAGTTCCTTGAAGAAGGGGGCGAAGTCCTGAATGTCGGTCAGGCTGAACACGTCGATGAGGTGGGGCTGCGCACTGGTGTGCGGCGAGCGGGCAAGGTGAACTTCGCCCTTGGGGCCGCGGACCGGATCGACGAGGTAGAATTCGATCTCGCAGGCGACGACGGGGGTGAGGCCAAGCGGCTTGAACCGGTCAACCACGCGGGCGAGGACGTGGCGCGGATCGAGTTCGCAAGGCGTGCCGTCCGCATAGTACATCGATGTGATCACTTGCGCGACATCATCGCCCAGCCACGGCGCCTTGACGAGCGTGCCGGGGACAGGGCGCAACATATAGTCCGGATCGCCGTTGCCCCAGACGAGGCCGGTGTCCTCGCAGTCCTGCCCCGTGATGTCCGCGACGAGCATCGAGCTGGGGAAGAGGCGGCCGTTCTCATAGATCGGCAGGAGCTCGCTCTTGCGCACGCGCTTGCCACGCGGCACGCCGGAGATCGCGGTGAAGATCACTTCGATGAAGGCGATCTCGGGATTGGCGGCGAGAAAATCGCGCGCTTCGGCCGGATCGGCGATCATGGCGGTCTGGGCAGTCATGGGCGTGCAGGGTCCTCGGGGGGCGTTCGTCCCGGGTGGTATGGAGCGGCACGGGGGGTGTCAATCGGGCTTGGCGCGCCTGCGAATATGTGATCACATGGCGGCATGACAGCAACAGACCTCGTCGCAGAGACGCAAGGCGGAGCGGATGATCCGCGCACCTTGCACCAGCAAGTGCTGGCACGGCTGCGGCAGAGCATTCTGCTCGGGCGGATCGAGCCGGGGCAGGCGCTGACGATCCGGGGCCTCGCCGCAGAACTCGGCGTCAGCGCGATGCCGGTGCGCGAGGCGCTGCGCGAGCTGGTGGCCGAGCGCGGGCTGGAACTGATGGACAACCGGCGCGTGCGCATTCCGCTGATGACGATCGAGCGCTTCGACGACCTGATCGCCGCGCGCGTGGTGCTGGAGGCCGAAGCCGCGGCACGGGCCATGCCGTATGTGACCGATGCGCTGATCGCGCGGCTGGAGGCTCAGGACGCGGTGATCAACGAAGCGGAGGCGGCGCGTGACTACGATGCCTGGATCGGCGCCAACTTCGCGTTCCACGCGATGCTGTACGGCGCAGCGGGGCAATCCGCCTTCCTGCCGCTGATCGAATCGCTGTGGCTGCAGATCGGCCCCTTCCTGCGCCGTGCGATGCGGACCCTGTCAGGCCACTATACGGTGGACCGGCATAGCGAGGCGCTTGCCGCTTTGCGGCGGCGCGATACGATGGCGCTCAGGATCGCGATCGAGGCCGATATCCGCGACGGCATTGCGCATATCGGCAGCACGCTGATCCGCCGCGATATGCTCGGCAAAGTACCGGGGGGCAATATGGCATGAGCGATGAGGTCAGCCAGCAGAGTTTGGCGAAAGGCGCACTCAGCGCGGTGGAATCGACGATCATGGGGATTGCGGGAACCTCGCCCGCTTTCTCCATCGCGGTCACCACGGGCACGATCTATGCCGCGATCGGGACGCTTTCGGTCGGCAGCCTGCTCTACAGCGGGCTGCTCATGCTGGGGCTGATGTTTGCCTTTGCCAGCCTCAACCGGGTGATGCCCGATGCGGGCGCGGCGTTCGCCTGGGTGGGCACGGTGTTTGGCCCCACCTGGGGGTTCTTTGCCGGCTGGGGGCTGATGGTCGCCTCGGTGGTGTTCATGGTCTCTGCCACGCTTCCCGCCGCGACCGCGACGCTGCTGCTGGTCGCGCCCCGTCAGCTGGACAACACGCCGCTGGTGACGGGGATTGCCGCTGTGTGGCTGACCGTGGTGACTGCCATCGTGCTGCGCGGCATCCGCCATGCGAGCTACGCGCAGGTGATCGTGACGATTGCCGAGGCGGTGATCATCTTCACAGTGATGATTGCGGCGGTCTATGTGTTTGCCGGCAAACCGGCGCATGCCGTTTCGCTCGCGTGGATTTCGCCGGGCGCCTTCACCTTCAAGTCGTTTGCCGATGGGGCCATGGTCTCTGTCTTCCTCTATTGGGGCTGGGACGTGACGATGAACCTGGGCGAGGAGACCGAGCCCGCCGATGCTTCAAGCGGGGCGTTCTGGGCGATGATCAACCTCATCGTGTTTTTCGTGGTGCTCATGATGGTGATCCTGATCGCGCTTTCGGGGCAGGAGATCGCGGCATCGAACACCAACGTGCTTTATGCGATCTCGGCCAAGCTGTTTCCCGCGCCGTGGAGCTATCTGATCGTGCTGGCGACGATGCTGAGTACGGTGGGTGCGCTGGAGACGCAGATCCTGCAGTTCAGCCGCAGCATGTTCTCGATGTCGCGCGCAGGTGTGCTACACCCGCGCTATGCGGCGGTGCATGCCGAGTGGCAGACGCCCTGGGTGGCGACGCTGGTGATCTGGGGCTTTGGCATGGTGCTCCTGTTTTCCTCGTCCTACATGCCCTCGGTCGCGGCGATCCTGCAGGCCTCGATCGCGGCGATCGGGCTGCAGATATGCTTCTACATGGGGCTGACGGGCTTTGCCTGCGCATGGCATTTCCGGGGGCTGCTGAAGACGGACATGCGCGCGGCGATGACGCAAGTGGTGTTCCCGTTCATCGGCGGGGCGTTCATGGCCTTCGTGGCGGTGTGGAGCATTCCGACGTTCAGCCCGGTGGTGCTGACCGTGGGGATCGGCGGGCTGGTGCTGGGTTTCGTGCCCTTGGCGCTGGGCGGCTGGCAGCGGACGCGCGCGGCGGCGCGTGCGTAAGGCCCCGCAAATCGGGACAAAACATCGCCGGGCATTAACTGCATCTTCGGTCCGGACTGCTAGCCAGTCAGTCCGGAGACCGCATCTTGAACGACGCTTCCTTTACCATCCGCCCGGGGGAGGATCCCCTTCCCGGCGCAGGCCTTGCTGAGACCAGCTTTGCCGTGCTGCCGTGGCGCGCGTGGGATTCGGCGCAAGCGCGGTCGGTGTGGGATGCGCTCTCGGCGCGGGCGGGAACCCCCAATCCGTTTTTCGAGCCGTGGTATCTGCTGGCGGGCCTTGCCCGGTTCGACCCGCAGGAGCGCATCTGCATCGCGGCGCTGATGCGGGGCAATGTGCCCGAGGCGCTGGTGCCGGTGCAGCGCGCGCGGCGCTATGGTCGGCATCCGTTGCCGCATCTGGCGGTCTGGCTCCATGCCAATGCTTTCCTGGGCGCGCCGCTGGTTGCGGCGGGGGCGGAAGAAGCGTTCTGGGAAGCGCTGCTCGATTGGGCGGATCGCCATGCGGGGACCGCGGCCTTTTTCCATATCGCCGCACTGCCGCTCGAAAACGTGCTGGCCGAAGCGCTGCTGGCGGTCGGCGCGCGGCAGCGGCGTCAGGTCGTGCTGGTCCACCGCGAGGAGCGCGCGATGCTCACCTCGCCGCTGGGGCCCGCCGCTTATCTGGAGCACGCGCTGCCGGGCAAGAAGCGCAAGGAACTGCGCCGCCAGCAGGCGCGGCTGGCCGAACAGGGCGCGCTCGCCTTGTTACGGCGGCACGATATGGACGGGATCGAGGCTTGGATCGAACACTTCCTCGCGCTGGAGGCGCGGGGGTGGAAGGGCAGCGCGGGCAGCGCGCTAGCCTGCGCGGGCGAGACGGCGGGCCTGTTTCGCGAGAGCATGACGGCGGCGGCGGAGCGCGGCTGCCTCGAGCGGCTGAGCCTCGAGCTGGATGGCGCGCCCATCGCCATGCTGGCGACCCTGATCACGCCGCCGGGTGCGTTTTCCTACAAGACCACGTTCGACGAGCGCTTTGCGCGGTTTTCGCCCGGCGTGCTGCTGCAGCTGGAGAACCTGGCGCTGCTGGAGCGTCCGGATGTTCGCTGGGCGGACAGCTGCGCGGCGCCCGACCATCCGATGATCGATTCACTGTGGCGCGAGCGGCGCGTGATCGGGCGCTTTTCCATCGCCATCGGCGGCACCGCGCGGCGCGCGCTGTTCCGCCGCATCGTGGCCCTCGAAATGTCGCGCAATCCGCAGGGCCTGGCATGAGCTTTGTCGCGTTCGGACCCGAGGCGCGCGCCGCCTTTGCCGCGGCCTATCCCGAAGTGCCGCACCGGCTGACCCACGATTTGCGGGGTCATCCGCTGTTAACTCTGGAGGCACTGGCGGAGCTGGCCGAGGTACTGCCGGAACAATCGCGCGAGTACAATCGCGCCGACTTGCCGGTTGGGCTCAACGGCATCGTGCCGCCCAGCAACGGCCTGGGCATCGGCGAGACGATCCGGCGGATCAGCGAGACGGGCAGTTGGGCTGCGCTCAAGAATATCGAGGTTGTGCCGGCCTACCGCGAATTGCTGCTGGCGCTGCTGGAGGAACTGCGCCCGGCAATCGAGGCGAAGACCGGGGCGATGCTGCGCCCGCAAGGCTTTGTGTTCATTACCAGCCCGAACGGGGTGACGCCTTATCACTTCGATCCCGAGCACAATATCCTGCTGCACTTGGCTGGCGTGAAGACGATGACCTTGTTTCCGCAAGGGGACCCCTGGTACGCGCCGGACGAGACGCACGAGACCTATCACACCGGCGGGGGGCGCGAGCTCAGCTGGCGGGAGGAGATGGCGGCGGGCGGCAAGGAATGGAAACTTGTGCCCTGCGAAGCGCTCTATGTGCCGGTGATGGCGCCGCACTATGTGCGCAACGGGCCTTCGAGCGCGATCTCGCTTTCGATCACCTGGCGTTCGGAGTGGAGCTTTGCCGAGGCGGACGCGCGCGCGTTCAACGCCGTGCTGCGGCGCGTGGGGCTGATCCCGCGCGCGCCGGGGCGCTGGCCGCATGACAACCGGGTCAAGGCGGCCGGCTGGCGCCTGTTGCGGTGGCTGCCGGGGTTTCGCTGAGGCAGCTTTGCGTTGACGCAAACGTCAGGCTGGGCGATGCGCCTCAGCCATGACCGAAAGTTCCGATCCTGCTGATCTTGTCGCCGGGCTCTTGCGCCTGCTTGATGTTGCCGACGGTGGAAATGACCACTTTGCCGGCGCGCGCAAGCCGGGCGGGGTGGGGCGTGTGTTTGGCGGGCAGGTGATCGGCCAGGCGCTCGCGAGCGCTGAGCGCACCGTGCCCGATGACCGTCCGGTCCATTCGCTCCACGCGTATTTCCTGCGCAGCGGCAACGAAGACTTCGGCATCGATTTCGAGGTCATGCGCGACCTTGATGGCGGGAGCTTTGCCAATCGCCGCGTGGTGGCGAGCCAGCAGGGCCAAGATGGCAAAGTCAGGCCGATCCTCAGCATGGTGGCCTCCTTCCACAAGCGCGAGCCGGGGGTAGAGCACTCCGAGGACATGCCGTTAGTGCCCGAGCCCGAGAGCCTGCGCAGCGAGGCGGACCTCCGCGCCGAATATGCCGACCGCGTGCCCGAGCGGCAGCGCCACATGATGCTGGAGGCGCGCCCGATCGAGCTGCGCCCGGTCGAATCGCGGCACTGGATGGGCGGCCCCCCGCGCGAGCCGCTTTCGCACACCTGGATGCGCGCGGTGGCGCCGCTGCCCGATGATCCCAAGATCCACCGCGCGGTGCTCGCCTATGCGAGCGACATGACCCTGCTCGGCACCGCGACGCTGCCGCATGAGATCAGCTGGGCCAAGGGCAACATGATGGGCGCGAGCCTTGATCACGCAATCTGGTTCCACGACGATTTCCGCGCCGACGAATGGCTGCTCTATGTCTGCGACAGCCCTTGGGCGGGCCGCGCGCGCGGGTTCAACCGGGGGCGCATCTTCACCCGCGAGGGCAAGCTGGTGGCCAATGTGGCGCAGGAAGGGTTGATCCGGCCGCTGACGAAGAAAAGCGAAGCTTAGCGCTTATTTCTTTTCGGCGGGGCAGTTCACGATCGCTTCGAGCAGGGTGGCCTGGACGAGCGACGAGGACACCATGGTCAGCAGTCGGTCGGTATTGGTCCTGTCCGACAGTGACAGCACGATCGCATCGAAGGCCTTGCAGCGCTGGAGCGTGGTGAGCCCGGCGCCATACTGGTTGCCGATCATTGTCAGGTAGCGATCATAGGGATCGGTGCGGCGCGAGACCTTGGCGGCGGGCGGTTTTGCCGGGGCGGACGCGGCTGCGGTGCTGGCGGCTTTCCTTGCGGCGGGGGTGGCTGGCGCTGGCTTGCCGGGTGGCGGCGGCAGGGCACTGGCGGGTGAGGACTTGGTGGGAAGGCTGCGCAAGTACGTGGCCACCCGGTCGTTCGCTTCGGTGAACATGGTGCGGCGGGCGCTGTTCATGCCATCAAGATGGTCGATGACCGGCACGCCGACATGGCGGCAGCGCACCGCGACGCCCATCATCATGGTCTGGAATTCGACCAGGCGGGCGGCCTGCACGGTAGCGGCATCGGGGCAGACTTGCGCCGCCTGGGCCGCGACCGGCGCGAGCGCGAGCGCGAGGGCAGCGGCAATCCCGACGCGGCACGAAAGCGGGATCACGGCTGCTTCGGAGCGTCGCAGGAGAGGATCGGCACGGCCATGAGCGTCGAGAAGGCGCTCACCAGCGTCGATTGCGCGGCGAAGGCGGCGGCGGCCACCGGGCCATAGGCGCGGGCCTCGGCGGCGACCGCGTTCATCGGGTTGATATCGCCGCTCATCTGGTTGGCGTCATAGAGCTGCTGGAGCTGGTGCATGTAGGCGATTGCGGCGTCGTTGTTGCGCTTGGCCGCTTCCACGGCGGTGACATAGGACCCGTCGTGGAAGGCATTGCGCGCGTCGGCCGAGCAGAAGCTGGGCGGAAAGACGAGTGGCGGGACGGCGATCAGCTGCGGCCGGGGCGGTAGCGCGAAGCCGGGCGGGAGCGGGCCGACGGCGATCGGGCGCGGATCGGTGGAAGGCGAGGCGCTGGCGGACAGCGCTGCAGCATCGGGCACGGCCACGGGCGGCCCGGTCACCTCCACCAGCCGCGGCGGCGCGGCGACGGGAGCGGGCGCGGGAGTGGCCAGCGGAGTCGAAGGCGTTGTCAGCGGCGCGGTGTCGGATGCCGCTTCTTCGCCCGTATCGATGATCGGCGCGGCGGCCGGCGCTCCCATGCGCTGGCTATCCCCAAGTGCGCCGAGCAGGCGGCGCAGCGCATCGCTGTCACCAGACGTGGCGGCGGGTTCGGTCGGCGGCGCTGCGGTGACATAGGGTCCTGCCTCGGCCGTTTCGCGCGAGGTCGTCATCGAGCCGGACCTGATTGCGGCTGATGGCCCGGCAAGACGCTCGCGTACCGCGGGGGCGGGCGTCGGGGCCGGAGCGGCAAGCGCCGCCTTGGTGGTGGCAAGCGGCTTGCGCGGGGATGCGGGAGAAGCCGCAGCGGGCGCGGGTTTGCCTGCCGTAACGATCTGCGCCGGAGGTGCGAGCGGCTGGGGTGCAGGTGCAGAAACCGGTACGACAACCGGTGCGGCGGGCGGCGCAACGAGGGTGGGGGTGGGTACAGGAGCGGGCGCTGGGGCTGTGGTTGGCACCGCCGCCTGGCGCATCCGCGCGAGCTTGACCCGCGCGACGGTCGCGAAAGTACCGTCCGGATATTTCGCGAGGTATGCTTCGTAGAGCGCGGGATCGTTACCGCTCTCGACCGATTGCCAGAACGAAAGCTCAAATTGCGAGCCAACGCCGGTCGTTGGCGCGGTTTGCGCCCACGCCGGTGTGGCAAAGGGCAGTGCCAGCGCGACGGCCGTCGCCACAAGCCATGCCGGTGCCTGCCGCAGGCGCGGGCCTGCGCATTCAAAACTCGCTTTAACCACCGTGCCCCCCGGATCGCCTGCCGCTCGGCCGCGTTAGGTAATTGGGCGTATCACACGATAGTAAAGATTCGAAGTCGTTCTGGAGTGATTCGGGCCGGTTCAGCGGCCTTATTGGGCAAGTGTTGCACAGGTGCGCAGCGGCACGCCCATCAGCACATCGAATTGTCTGACAAGTCCGGCCTGGATCGAATAGGCTCGCGCCGCTTCCGACTGATAGGCACGGGCCTCTGCCGCAATGGCATTGAGCACCGCTGTATCGCGGCCGAGCTGGCCTCGGTCATAAGTCTGCTGGAGCTGGCGCAGATAGGCGACGGCGGCCTCGTTGTTGCGGGTCGCGATTTCCACGGCCGGGCGATAGGCATTGTTGTGGAACTCGTTGCGCGCGTCGGTGCTGCAGAAATACGCGGGCAGGAGCACTTCGGGGACCGGCAGGAGGAGCGGCCGGGCCGCGGCATAGCTGACGGCTGGGGTGGCCGCTGGCGCGAGCGCGGCGGCAGGCGCCGGGACATAGACGGGCTGCGCGGACGCGGGCGTGGCAAGGCCGGGGGCTGTCGCGGGGAGCTGCTGCACCGGCGGCGCAGCCGTGACTTGCGGGGCGGGCGCGGGTGCGCCTGGTGCGGCGCTCTCCCCCGATCCGCGCAGCTGCGCGAGGAGGCGGGCGAGCGGCGAGGGTGCGGCCTCAGCGACCGCAACGGGGGCGGCGGCCTGGATCATTTCGGCGCCAGGCTCGGCAGGCGCGGGCGCCGTGGCGGGGGTCGGCGCAATAGGTGCGCCGGCTAGCGGCATGGTCAGTACAGCCGGTACGGGCCGGGGCGCGGGGGTAGGCGCTGCGACCGGAGCGGGCGCGGCGGCGGGCTGGACCGCCGCGGCACGCCGGATCGCTGCGATGCGGGCGCGGGCGAGGCCGCTGAACGTGCCGTCGGGATAGCGGGCGAGATAGGCCTCGTAGCTCTCCGCATCCTCGCTGCCGGTGACCGACTGCCAGAAGGTGAGCTCGAAGACCGAGCCGACGCCGTTGGGCGCGGCGGCAGCGGGCGCTGTGGCTGCGACCTGTGCGGCGGCTGTTTGGGCTGCTGCGGGCGCGATGGAAAGGGCGATGAGGGCCGCTAGAAGGACCGGCCGTGTCGCGAGCCCCTGGCGAAATGTGCGCATCGTGTGCTCCCCAATTGGCGGGCTTTGGTCGCTCTGTGCGCCGGACTTCGCCCTCGTGGCATTCTCCCGTGCCGTGCAGAGTGCGCGCGATTGGTGGACGATCACCCAAGGTCTGCGGTTAACCCGGTGCTTACCGTGTTTTTGGGGATTCGCCTGGGCCGTGCGGCGGGGCGGTGCCTGGGTCAGGCGCCCGGATGGTAGAAGTCGTAGACCGCCTGGGCGACCGTGGCGCTGACGCCAGGGGCGCGCTGCAAGTCTTCGAGGCTGGCGGCGCGGACTTTGCCGGCGGTGCCGAAATGCAGCAGCAGCGCACGCTTGCGCGCCGGGCCGATGCCGGGGACTTCGTCGAGCGGGCTGGCGGTAATCGCGCGGCTGCGCTTGGCGCGGTGTGCGCCGATGGCGAAGCGATGGACCTCGTCGCGCAGGCGCTGGAGGTGGAACAGCACGGGCGAATTGACCGGGAGCATCTTCTCGCGCCCGTCGGGGAAGTGGAACACCTCGCGCCCTTCGCGCCCGTGGTGCGGGCCCTTGGCGATGCCGATGAGGGTGACGTCCTCGATGCCCATGGCCTCGAGCGTCTGGCGCGCGGCGGACAACTGCCCCTTGCCCCCGTCGATCAGGACAAGATCGGGCCACATGCCGGCCTCGCGGTCCGGATCGTCGTCCTGCGCTTTCGCAAAACGGCGCTGGAACACTTCGCGCATCATGCCGAAATCGTCATTGGTCTGCGCGGTCTTGATGTTCCACTTGCGGTACTGGCCGGTGAGGAAGCCTTCGGGGCCCGCGACGATCATCGCGCCGAGCGCATGCGCGCCCTGCACGTGGCTGTTGTCGTAGACCTCGACGCGGCTTGGCGGTTCGCCCAGTTCGAGGAATTCGGCCATCTCGCGCCAGGTGCGCGCCTTGGTGCCGCTTTCGGCAAGGCGGCGTTCCAGCGCTTCAACCGCATTGCGCTGGGCCTGTTCCATCAGGCGGCGGCGGTCGCCGCGCTGGGGGACCGAGATCTCGACCTTGCCGCCTGCCGCGCCGTGCAAGGCTTCCGACAGAAGGTCGGCCTCGGGCAATTCGCGGTCGAGCAGGATCAGGCGTGGCGGGGGGACTTCCTCGTAGAACTGGGCGAGGAAGCTGGTCATGACTTCGGCTTCCTCCAGCCCTTCGGTATGGCCGGGGAAGAAGGCGCGGTGGCCCCAGTTCTGCCCGCCGCGGATGAAGAAGGCCTGGATGCCGATCTGGCCGCCCTTGCGCGCCATCGCGAAGACGTCGGCATTGCCGACGCCCTCGGCATTCACGGCCTGGCTGCCCTGGATGAACGTCGCAGCGCGCAGCCGATCGCGCAGCATGGCCGCGCGCTCGTAATCGAGCGCTTCGGCGGCCGCGCTCATCTGGATTTCGATCTCCTTTTGCACCGCGCCCGATTTGCCGCCGAGGAAGTCCTTCGCTTGCCGGACAAGCTCGGCGTAGTCGGCCTCGCTCACGCGGTCGACGCAAGGGGCCGAGCAGCGCTTGATCTGGTAGAGCAGGCAGGGCCGATCGCGCCGCGACATGTAGCCGTCGTTGCAGCTGCGCAGGAGGAAAAGCTTCTGCAGCGCGTTGATTGTGGTGTTGACCGAGCCGGCGCTGGCGAAGGGGCCGTAGTAGTTGCCCTTGGCGCGGCGCGCGCCGCGGTGCTTCTGGATGCGCGGAAAGGCGTGATCGGCGCGCAAGAGGATGAATGGGAACGATTTGTCGTCACGCAGCAGCACGTTGTAGGGCGGGCGATAGCGCTTGATCAGCTGCGCTTCGAGCAGCAGTGCCTCTGCCTCGGAATTGGTCGTCACGATGGTCATCGAGCGCGTCTGGCTAATCATGCGCTTGAGCCGCTGGGGCAGGCGATCGACTTGCGTGTAGTTGGCGACGCGGTTTTTGAGCGCGCGCGCCTTGCCGACATAAAGCACATCGCCGCGGGCATCGTGCATGCGATAGACGCCGGGCTTGGGCTTCAAGGTGGCAACGACTTCGCGGATGGCCGCGACGCCGCGTTCGAGATCGGGCTGGTCCGAGCCGCGCAGCGTATAGCTCGCCTTGTCCTCGTTGAAGCGCTCCGAGGCCTGCGGCAGCAGGGGCTCTGGCACTTGCGGGCCGGAGTGATGATCGGGTGCGGGAGGAGGGGTGCGGCGCGCCATGGCAGGGTTCGAGATAGTCGTTCGGGCGCGGCTTGGGGAGGGGCGCGGGGCAGATATCCCCGCACGGCAGCCAGCTTTTTCCAGCCTCTAGGGGAATCCTGCTAGGGGCGTCTCGATGATCGTTTAAGAGGTGCGGGCGCAACTTTGCGCGCGTCATGACTACCAATCGCTTCCAGCCGAACACTCCGATGCCCCGGATCACCGGACGCCGCGCGACCCCCCGCGTGCGGCTCTACATTCCGGCGCAGGTGATGTTGCTGGAAGGGCTGCGCAACTGCCTGCTCGACGACATGTCGCAGGCGGGCGCCCGCGTCACGATCGCGGCGAAACTGCCGGCGATCGGGGCGGGCGTGGTGGTCCGTTCCACAGGGGTGGAAGTGTTCGGCAACGTGGTGTGGTCGCTGGGCGCGCGCTTCGGCATCGTGTTCGAGGAACCGCTGGCACTGCATGAGGTGGTCGCTCTGCGGCACTTCGCCGATGACCATGCCGATGAGGAGATGCGATTGCAGCGCCGCAACGCACGCAATTTCGTGCAAGGCCGGCCGAGGCTGCAGCGCCCCAGCTGAAACGATCCGATCAGAATTGCTTGCGCAGTTCGATGCTGAACACGCGGCCCTCTGGGTTAAGGTAGCCGCGCTGATAGCGCAGCGGGGTGGCGCCAGTCGCGTCGCTGACCTTCTGGACGGCATCGAATATGTTGTTCACGCCAAGCGCCAAGCGCGTGCCCTTGAAGAACGGTGCGCGGCTCATAAGCTTGGGCATGCGGCCAAGATCGATGAAGGCGCGCAAGTTGAACGTCGCGAGATCGCCGAAATCGAGCCGCGAGGCTCCGGGCACGCCCGAGCCGTCGACATGCGTGCCGCTGGCATACGTGCCCGAGACGCGCAGGCCGAAGCCGCGATAGAAGCCGCCGCCTTCCAGCGTGGCGCTGCTCCGGGCGATGCCCGCGCCCGAAAGCGCATCGCCGTTCAACAGATCGAGCACGCGGCCGCCGGAGACGATCTGCGCGGTTTCGTTGAGTTCCTGCGTATAGGCGAGGCTGAGGTTCCAATGGCCGCGGCCGTCGCCGCCGAAGGCGCCGCGCCCACCGCCCGGACCGCCGCCAGCGCCGGCTGGACGAGGCCCGCCGGGGCCGCCGCCACCCGGACCACCCCCCGGACCGCCCGCAGGTCTGCGCACCCCGGCAAAGGGGCTGCGCCGCGCGTTGGGATCGGGCTTGCCGAAAGGGCCACCGAAATTGAGGCTGGCGCGCAGGCGTGAGCCGGAGGTTTCCGCAAAGGTCACCGCGCGCTGGTCGACGCTGACGATGCGCCCGGAGGCATCGCGCTGGACGCGGCCGGGGAAAGCGGCCTCAACATCGGCAGTGAGCAGCGGGAAGGCATTGGTCGTATCGAACGAGCGGTTGCGGAAATATTCGACGAGCAGCGCCGATTCCTTGCCGATCGGCAGGTCCCAGTTGGCCGAGAGCTTGATGTCGCGCTGGCGCTCCTTCCTGAGCGCCGGATTGCCGCCGGTGATGACCGTGGCGAGCACGCTTTGCCCGCGCGTGAAATCATAGAGCGCAACGCCGGTGGTGACGGTGACCGGCGCGCCGAGATCGGCGAGGCCGGGCGATTTCTCGCTCGTGATGTAGTTGGCGGCGAAGGTCAGCTTGGGGGTGACGCCCCATGTGATCCCGGCACCCCAGGCCGTGAGCCCGCCGAAGTCGGAGACGTTGTGCGCCTCGGCATTCACGTTGAGCGCAATGTCGCCGAGCTCGCCGCCGAAGCCTTCGCGGCGGCTGGTGATGGGCAGATCGAGGCTGAAGCCGGCCTGGGCATCGCCGCGCTTGAGATTGGCGGGCGAACCGAGCTGGCGCGAATCCGCAGACGTCAGGCCTGACCATGCGAAACCGGCCTTGAGCGTGAGCGCGGTCTGTCCGCCGGGCAGGCGCAGCGGCGAGCCGGTGAAGGTGGCGAGCGTGGTCGCAGTATCGGATTTGCTGCGCGCGATGCCTTGCGGCGCGGGGAGGATCGCCGCTGCGGGGAGCATGCCTGTGGGCGAGAGCGCGCCTTGATCCACCAAGGACTGCAGGCCGGAGAGATCGGCGCGCGCGTCGATCGTGGTGGTGGTGGCGACATGGCTGCCATCCGCCGTCCAGGCAAGCTGCCAGGCGCCGAGCGGCAGGTTGACCGTCGCCCCAGCCGAGACGGTATCGGCGACGGTGCGGCTGGCGAGCGGAGCGGGAAGCAGCGTGGTGCGCTGGGTCTGGCTGCCGTCGGGCACGGTGAGGATAATCGTGTTGAGCCCGTTGAGGCTGCGGTTGTCGTTGCGCTGGACGAGGCCGTTGAGCGTGAGAGAGGCGCCGGTGCCGAGCGCTTTCGCCCATGTGCCGTTGAGCGCTGCGCTACGCGCATCTGCGAGGAGTGTGCGGTAGTCGCCCGATCTTGGATCGGTGGAGACGGTGGCCGCGCCGCTGGCGGAAGTCTGGATGATGCCGCGTGCCGCCTCGGTCAGGGGCGAGCGGCGTTCGAGTGTGCCGGTGAGGTTGAGCCGGCTCGCCTTCTCGATGCGGGTGAGGGTCGCTTCCTCGCTGAGATCGGTGAATCCGCCCGCGCCGGGCAGCTTCACATCGGTTTCGCTGCCGAAGCTGCGGAACTTGTCCTTGAGGATGAAGTTGACCACGCGCTGGTCGGGGCGGAAGCCGTATTTGAGCGCGACCTCCTCGGGCAGGACTTCGACGCGGCGGATCGCCTCGGGCGGGATCGAGCGGATTTCGCGGAAACTGGCGATGCGCAATCCGTTGAGCAGGACCGAGGGCGCGCCGTCACCGCGGCCCCGGCCGCTGCCCGTCTGCGGGGCAAGCGCGGCGAGGAGCGACTGGAGCGAGCCCGCGCCATAGGCGGCGATATCGTCCTCGGTGAGCGTGACGATGGGCGGTACGGCAGTTTCCACCTCGCCGCGCACGCGGGTGGCGACGACGACGATGTCGCCATCGGGATCGGTCACGTTGGTTTCGGGCTGCCGGGCTGAAGCCGCAGAGTCCTGCGGCGCTGGTGCAGCTGCTGCCGGTAGCGGTGTCAGCGCGAGCAGCGCCATGGCTGCGGCGCGATCTGGCAGTACCATCGCTTCGTATCCCATTGGCGGGCCGGACATTCATGCCCGGCGCGAGGTTGCTGCCCCGCTTGCGCTCCTAGGTCGGGCTATAACCGCCCGACAATGACCCTTTCGTATCAATTTGTCGCAGCGCAGCAATTGCCTTCGTGCTTTTCTTTTGGTGCCGAGATCGCTATGCGCCCCGCGCAAGGGCGCTTTATGCGCCCGCAATGCGTGCTTTTACCCCGACCAAAAAGGCAGACGACCCCGCCTATGGCGAAAGAAGAACTCCTCGAGATGCGCGGCCAGGTGGTCGAACTGCTGCCCAATGCGATGTTTCGCGTGAAGCTGGAGAACGAGCACGAGATCCTTGGCCATACCGCAGGCAAGATGCGCAAGAACCGCATTCGCGTGCTGGTGGGCGACGAGGTGCTGGTCGAACTGACGCCCTATGACCTGACCAAGGGTCGCATCACCTACCGCTTCATGCCGGGTCGTTCAGGTCCCGGCCAGTTCTGATGGTCACGTCTTGATGGACGGCGGTGTGGCCGCCGTGCCGTCGGCATTGGAGACCTGCGAACTCGTTCTGGCTTCGGCCAGCCCGCGCCGCCGGGAATTGCTGGCCCGGCTCGGCGTGACCGCGCCGCGCATTCTTGCCACCGATATCGACGAAAGCCCGCTGCCCGGCGAAGTGCCGCGCGCGCACGCGGTGCGGCTCGCCGCCGGGAAAGCGCATGCCGCGGCGGCGCTGGCGCCGGATGCGATGATCCTTGCCGGCGATACGGTGGTCGGCGTCGGGCGGCGGATCCTGCCCAAGGCCGAGGACGAAGCTACGGCCCGGACCTGCCTTGCGCTGCTTTCGGGGCGGCGGCACCGGGTGTTCTCCGCGATTGCCGTGCTGACGCCGGATGGCACGCTGCGCGAGGCGCTGAGCGAGACGATCGTCCGGTTCAAGCGGCTCGAGCCGGCCGAGATCGAGGCCTATATCGCCGGGGGCGAATGGCACGGCAAGGCGGGCGGCTATGCGATCCAGGGCAGTGCCGAGGGCTTTTGCGTGTGGCTCGCGGGGAGCCATTCGGGCGTTGTCGGCCTGCCGCTTTTCGAAACGCGCGGCTTGCTGCGCGCGGCCGGACTGAAGATCGCCTGAGATGGCACAGTGGCTTGTCGAGGACGGCATCGGCGAGGAACGCGCCGTCCTTGTCGAGCACGGCGAGGTCGTGGCCGCCCGCGTGGTGTGGGATGAGCCTTGGCGCGCGGGCGCGGTGGTCGATGCGCGGCTGGGACCGCGCATTCCCGGCACGCGCCGCGCGGTGGTGCGCCTAGCTGATGGCAGCGAGGCATTGGGCGAGGGCTTTGATCCCAAGCTGACCGAGGGGCAGGCTGTCCTGGTGCGCGTCACGCGCTCTGCCATTGCCGAGAAGGGCCGCGCCAAGCTGCCGCAAGTCCGCCCCGCGATGCCGGGGGAAGCGCCGGGCCCTGCGCCTTCGCTGCTGGCAGAGCTTTCGGCGGGGCCGCATCCGGTGCGCCGCGTGCCGGTGCATGGCAGCGCCTTGGCCGAGGCAGGCTGGGATGATCTGGTGGCGGAAGCGCTGGCGGGCGAAGTGGCTTTTGCCGGAGGCAACATCGTGATCAGCCCGACGCCGGCGATGACCTTGATCGATGTGGATGGCCCGCCGCCGCTTCCCGCGCTGGCGCTGGCGGCAGTCCCGGCGATTGCAGCCGTGCTGGGCCGCTTTGACATCGGCGGATCGGTGGGGATCGACTTTCCCTCGCTCGCCGAGAAGGTACAGCGCCGCGCGGTGGATGAGGCCTTGGCCGATGCGCTGGCCATGACGGGCTGGCAGGGCGAGCGCACGGGGATGAACGGATTCGGCTTCGTTCAACTGGTTTCGCGGCTGGAGAGGCCCTCGCTGATCGCGCGGTTTGCGCGCGCGCCGGTGGCGGCTGCCGCGCGTCGCCTGCTGCGTATGGCCGAGCGCGTGGCGGAGCCGGGCACGCTGCTGCTCACCGCGCATCCCGCCGTGCGCCGCGCGATGCGCACCGAATGGGAAGCCGAGCTTGGCCGCCGCACCGGGCGGCGCATCGCGTGGCATGAAGACGCAGGGCTTGCGCCTACCGCCAGCTTCGCGCAGGCGATTGCGGCATGAGCCAGCCTGCCACCCCGATCCGCCGCTGCCCGATCTGCCGCAAGCCGCGCGTGGCCGATCACGCCCCGTTCTGCTCGTCCCGCTGCCGCGACCGCGACCTCGTCAACTGGCTGGAGGAAGGCTATACCCTGCCCGGCCCGGTGGTAGACCCCGAAGGCGATCCCGAGGTCGACATATAGCCAGCGTGATTTAGGCAACTGGGGGCTGGACAAGGTGCCACGCCTTCGCCATAGGCGCGCTTCCAACGCGCAGAGGAGCCTTGTCGGCCTTTTGCGGCGACAATGCCCGGGTAGCTCAGTTGGTAGAGCACGTGACTGAAAATCACGGTGTCGGCGGTTCGACTCCGTCCCCGGGCACCACCGCCTTTTCCCAAAGCGGCTGCAAAGCTCCAGCGATGCCTTGCCCCGCCGCGTGCGGGGGCGACTGGTCCTGATCAACAAGGCCGACAGGTGCCGGCTGGTCGTCGTTCGGCCCTGGCAACCGCCCGCTTACCCGTATGCGCGCGCGGCCAGCTCAGGCTGTGGAGCGCCAGTGCCGGGAGGGCGTGCCCGCTGCGTCACCCATCGCGCGAGAATTGAGCGCTTGCAGCCAATTTGGATGCAGTGGGGGCTGTCGATTGAGCCAATCCAATAAACATTGCGGCTATATCGGGTCGCGGGCACATCCTATAATACCAACGTTGTCTGAAATAGATATTGAAGTGACCCAGTGTGTCCGTGCTGAACCATCAATTCGCAATGTCCAAGTCACCGCCTGCTTTGGCGGTAGATTTGTTGAGAGAATGTGATGATTTCGTTGCGAGTGTTGATCCGGCAATCATCAGAACAGCGTTTGTATTCTATCGAGATCGCATCGAAGCAGAGCGGAGTGACTGGGTCAGTTCAGTTTTTCCCGGATACTTGTCGTTCGAAATCGAACGGGTCGCCCAGCTGTTCGCGCCGGTCAACCAGGCGCGGTTCGATGTTCTTGTTGTGGGATCGAATGACGCGGTGCGGGTGAGCAAGATGCTGCGCACGCATGTCAACACCATCCCCGACAAGCCGAAGATCCTGCTGGTAAGGGCGATGTCGCCGACGGATCGGGCGGCCGCATTGATGGCGGGCTTCGATGACGTCATCGATTACATGCGCGCAAAGCCCGAGGAAGTCGTGGCCCGCGTGACTGCCATGGTCCGCCGCTACCAGATTGCGGCTTCGGACGGCGCAGCGCAGGATCTGGCGGATAGCAGGCTTGCGCGCGTGGCGGACCTCGATTCCCTGACGGTTCGCGAGCGCTCGGTGCTTCAGGAACTGATCAAGCGGCGCGGCAGGCCGGTCTCCAACGCGTTGCTGTGCGAACTGATCAGCCCGGGCGCGGTCAGCGCTTCGGGACTCTATCTGCGGGTGGTGATCTGCTGCCTGCGAAAGAAGTTGCGGGACGGCGCATCGATCGTGACCCGGATGGGTCAGGGCTACGAGCTTGCCCTCGATCCGGCCTCGTCCTGGTAGGACGAGCTCCTCGCTCAACCAGCCACACTGACACGCTCATGCGGCGCACGGCTGGCAGGAGCGACCCGGGCATTCATCCGCCGCTCCACTGAAGGGCTGGCAGCAGCCGCTGCTCGCTTTGACATCGCGCCCGTTCTGGTGAGGGTATCCATCAATCGCGGCCAGAATGGCCGGCGCGACCAGCGGAAATAGCGGTTGTAGAGCAAGGCGGCCGAGCCGTAGACCGCCGGGCAATCGTTCCAGCGGCAACCGGTCGTCAGCACGTGGACAATCCCGGACATGACGCGGCGATCATCGAGCCGACGGGCGCCGGACCGGTTCCTGGGCAGGCAAGGCGCGATTGCCTCCCAAGCTTCATCCGATAACCAGAAAAATGTGTCCGACATCGCAGGGGCCTTACTGTGATGGGTAAATGGCTGACGGAGCCAGTTGGGCCCGAAACCAAAAAGAGGGCGGGACGTTTCCTTCCGCGCCCCCTTCTTTGATCATCTCCGAACCCAACCGTTCAGGAGATCAGGCTGCTCAGGCGGTGCCGAGCTTCCGGAAGCCGGGAAGGCCGCCGAAGAAACCGCGGCCGCGGGTGACCAGCAGGGCGATCGCCGCAGCCAGCGCTGCCAGCACGCCGCCACCGGCGAGCGGAGCGGGGGCGGTGGGGGCAACGGAGCCGCCGATAATGAATACGCCTGACTCGTTCGAGATCTGGTTGTTGAGTGCCGCGATGCCGTCCGAATTAAAGTTGATGGAAAGCAGGCCATTACCGTGGTCGCCAAAGGCCAAAGTGCCGATCTGCGGGCCTTGTTCCAAGGCGTTCATCAGTGAGGCGGAGTCCTGTTCGAACAAGGATGTGTTGTTAAAATACGAAGGCGTTACGTCAAAAATCCGGTATTTGCCTGGGCCCCATGTGTAATTGTAAGCGTAGTTCAATGATGCGCTTGTCACAGGCGATGTGAGCGACGAGATTGGGAAGGCAAAGAAGTTGTTCGCCTTCACTAACCCCGGATAGATGGCTGTTGAGGCCGCTCCTGTAAATGTTTTGCCTACGATATCGGATGCGAAGCCTTGTACGAGCGCAGCGACCGGTGCGTTCGTATCAGTGAGAAGATAGCCTGGTTGATTATTGGAAAGGATCAGGATGTACCCGCTTGGTCTCACGGCGTATGCAGGTGTTGCGCTGATTGCGGCCAGCGCCAGAGATGCTGCAAGCGTGGCTGTGCGCCACATCGAATTGAAAACCTTCATATTGCCCCTTTTTCGCGCGCGAACCTGATTTCCGAAATGCAGTGTAGCCACCGCCCATAATCTCGCGCGGGGGGCAGCGCACAGGTGCACGCCGAAACCAGCTCTAGCCGTTTGGTTTATGCTCGCTGCGCAGGGGCTTACGATCCCGACCAGACCTGCGCCGTCGGCGCCGGCACGATGACCATGCAGGCGGAGGGGTCCTCGATCACCAGCAGGGCGCTGCGCACCCCATGCGATTGCCCGCAGCTGAAGGGGCCGCGCAGGTGCGCCGATGAGTGGCGCGAAAAAGGGGCGCGGAAGGTTGTCCCTTCCGCGCCCCTTTCTTTGATCATCTCCGAACCCAACCGTTCAGGAGATCAGGTTGCTCAGGCGGTGCCGAGCTTCCGGACGCCGGGAAGGCCGCC
>CAILIO010000031.1 GCA_903834285.1 uncultured Sphingomonadales bacterium
GACCATGTGCGCGAGAAGGACGGGGTCTGGGCGGTGCTGCTCTGGCTCAATATTCTCGCGGCGCGCGGCGAGAGCGTGGAAGCGATCGCGCGGGCGCACTGGGCGCAGTTCGGCCGCAATTACTATGCGCGGCATGACTACGAGGCACTGCCCAAGGACGTGGCAGAAGCGCTGATGGCGGCACTCGAAGCCTCGCTGCCCACGTTGCTGGGCAAGGCCTTCGGGCCGCTGGTGGTCGTACAAGCAGACAGCTTTTCCTACACCGATCCGGTCGATGGCTCGTACAGCGCCAATCAGGGCCTGCGCGTGTTGTTCAAGGGCGGCTCGCGCATCGTGCTCAGGCTTTCGGGCACGGGGACGGAAGGCGCGACTTTGCGGCTCTATCTGGAGCGCTACGAACCCGCAGGTGGCACGCTCGATGCCGATACCGATATGATGCTCGGCGATCTGATCGCGGCGGCCGAGGCGATTGCCGGGATCGCCGCGCGCACGGGCCGGACGGCGCCTGACGTGATCACATGACCCATGTTTCGGTGCGCGCGCCGCGCGCCGAGGTGGTCATGCTCTGCCTGTTTGACGGAGAGGTCGAGACCCGCGTGCCGATGGTGCGGCCCGGAAACGGGGAGCGCGATGACTGGTTTGCGGACGCCCCTCCCCCCGGCACGCGCTATGGGCTGCGCGCCCATGGCGAATGGGCGCCGGAACAGGGCTTGTGGTTCGATCCTGCCAAGCTGCTGGTCGATCCGCGCGCTTTCGAACTGGACCGGGCCTTTCAATACAGCCCCGCGCTTTCCGAGTATGGCGTGGATACTGCCGGGCTGGTGCCGCGCGCGGTCATGCCGGGCGCGCTGATGGAAGTGCCGCTGTGCGCGCCGATCTTCAAGCGCGGCGGGCTAATCTACGAAGTCAACGTGCGCGGGCTGACCATGCTGCATCCCGATGTGGCGCAAGCGCAGCGCAGCACGGTGGCGGCGCTGGCGCATCCGGCGGTGCTGGCGCACCTCGAAAAGCTCCATGTGAGCGCGGTCGAACTCATGCCGATCACCGCTTGGATCGACGAGCGACATCTCCCTCCGCTCGGGCTCCGCAATGCCTGGGGCTACAATCCGGTCGTGCCGATGGCGCTCGATCCGCGGCTGTGCCCGGGCGGCGTGGCGGAATTGCGCGAGACGGTGGCTGCGCTGCACGCACGCGGGATCGGCGTGATCCTCGATCTGGTGTTCAACCATACCGGCGAAAGCGATGTTCTGGGGCCGGTGCTGAGCTTCCGCGGGCTCGACAATGCAGCCTATGCTCATGCTCCGGACGGCAGCCTGATCAACGATACCGGATGCGGCAATACGCTCGATTTCGCCCAGCCCGCGGTGCGCGCGCTGGTGATCGAGAGCTTGCGGCATTTCGTGAGGCATTGCGGGGTGGACGGGTTCCGCTTTGACCTCGCGACCGTGATGGCGCGGGGGCCGGGCTTTGCAGCGGATGCGCCGATCTTTGCCGAAATCGCGGCCGACCCGTGGCTTGCCGACCGCGTGATGATTGCCGAGCCTTGGGATATCGGCCCCGGCGGCTATCAGCTGGGGCGCTTTCCCTCGCATTGGCTCGAATGGAACGACCGCTACCGCGACGATGTGCGCCGGTTCTGGCGGGGGGACGCCGGGGTGGGCCTGCTGGCGACGCGGCTAGCGGGCTCCTCGGACATCTTCGGCAAGGACTGCCGCGCGGTGAACTACCTCGCCGCGCACGACGGCTTCACGCTGGCCGATGCGCTTGCCTATGCCGAGCGCCACAACCATGCCAACGGCGAGGACAACCGCGACGGGCAGGCTGAGAACTTCAGCTGGAACAACGGCATGGAGGGACCGAGCGATGATCCGGCGGTGCTCGCGCGCCGCGCGGCGCTGGCGCGGGCGATGCTGGGCACGCTGTTCGTCTCCACCGGAACGATCATGCTCACCGCAGGCGACGAGTTCGGGCGCAGCCAGCTCGGCAACAACAATGCCTATGCGCAGGACAACGCGGTGACGTGGATCGACTGGGAGAACCGCGACCGCGCGCTGGAGGACCATGTCGCGGCGCTGGCGGCCTGGCGCGCGGCGCGCGATCTGGCGCAGTTTCCGCAAAGCGGCGACTGGCGCGCGCTCGATGGAGCGCCGATGGACGCCGCTCGCTGGGAAAATCAGGCGACGCAGGGCTTCAGGTGGACCGAAAAGAAAGAGGCGGCGCGACCGACGGGATTGCAAGTCGATCGCGCCGCCTCCTATGCCGGACCCCGGGCGGGATAGGGGCCCAGAAGCACGTCAGGCGCGCTGCCAGACAAGCGCCGGATCGAAGTCATCCCGAACGGATGACTCGGCTCGCGGCATGTCCTGCACGACGGGAAAGGGCTGCGGCAGCAGCGTGTTGAGCAGCAGCCGGCCGAATGCCCAATCACCCAGCTCGGACGCGGCATTGATGTGCCCAGCCTCCCCCGCATCGGCGAGGCGGGCGCCCCAGCGCCGGGCAAGGCCGCGCGCCTGCGCCATCGTCAGGTAGGGATCGTTGCGGCTGGCGACGAGGACCGAGGGGAACGGCAGCGCGCTTTCGGGCACCGGCGCGAAGCGGGTCAGCCGGCGGTCAAGCGGGCGCTCCTCGACATCGGGCGGTGCAACCAGCAATGCGCCGATCACCTTGCCGCCATCGACCGGGCCAGAACCCCAGGAACTTCCGGGCTGCTCGTATTCCGCCCACCACGCCACCGCATGGCAGCCAAGGCTGTGCGCGGCGAGCACCACCGGCCCTTCGGCGCGCTGGATGGCAAGGTTGAGCTTGTTCACCCAGGTGTTGCGATGCGGATCCTCCCACAGCCCCAGATCGACGCGGCGGCACCGCGGCAGGCGCGCCTCCCACTCGGTCTGCCAGTGGCCGGGGCCGCTGTTGCCAAGGCCCGGCACGGTGAGGATCACAGGTTGGGGAAATTCGGACAAAGTGTTGATAAAGTTGGCCATACTGGAACTCCGCAGAGAAAATGGCCGGTCGACTCGGTGCACGTCCCGACAGCTTCGAATTTAACTCAACATTTTTCGTAGACAATAGCGCCGCGACGAGCCGCGCGAGGATTTCGCCGGCCCGAGGGCGAGGGGCGCCGTCTTGCGGATTGATCGGGTGATTGCCATGTCCTCGCCGCAGTTGGCGCGCACAAGCCGCCGCATTCGCCAGCGCAGGATCGCCCGCACAATGCCCATGCCGATCATGACAAACTTTGGTCCGCAGCGGCCGCGCCTTGCAGGTTCGGGGCATGTAATGATACCGGCGCGCAGATGATCGCTCCCGCGCTTTCCTTTTCCGCATCAGCGCGGCGGCTTCTGATGCCGAACCATGCTTCGCCCGGCGGTCACGCATGAGCCCGCTGGAAGCAGGGCAGACTGCCGGCGGCGCGGCGCGGCCGCTGCGCATCCTGACATTCCTGCACAGCTTCGAGCCCGGCGGGGTCGAACGGGTGGCCCTGCGGCTCCACGCGGCATGGACCGCGCAAGGGCTCGACGCGCGGCTCGTCATGGGCCGCACGGCGGGGGCGATGAAGCGCGAGTGGCCGGGGCTGGCCTACGACGTGCTCGGCAACGAACGCATTCCCAGCGCGCATTGGGAAACGCTGTGGATGATTATCCACCTGCCGCGCGTGATCCGGCAGACCCGGCCCGACGTGCTGTTCTGCGCGGGCAATTCCTACACTATTGTCGCGGTGATGATGCAGCTGCTGCTGGGCAAGGCGTGTCCGCCCGTCGTCGCCAAGATCAGCAATGACCTGACCCGCAACGACCTCCCTGCCCCGGCACGGCCGTTCTATCGGGTCTGGCTGCGCATCCAGGGCCGCAGGCTCGACAGGCTGGTCGGCATGGCGCCACCAATGCGCGAAGAGATCGGCACCCTGATGGGTGTGGAGGACGCGAGGATCGCGGTGATCGACGATCCCTCGCTGGCCGAAGCCGATATCCAGCGCCTGAGCGCCGCGCGTGATGCCGCCAAGCACGCGCAACGCGGCCCCGGGCGGCGGTTCCTCGGGATCGGGCGGCTCGCCGCGCAGAAAAATTTCGCCCTGCTGATCGATGCCTTCGCACGCATGGCCGGGCCGGATGACCGTTTGGCCATTATTGGCGAAGGCGCCGGGCGCAAGGCGCTGGAAGCACAGATCGAGCGGCTCGGCCTTGGCGGAAAAGTGCGCCTGCCCGGCCATATCAGCCCGCTCGATGCCGAACTCGCCGTCGCCGATGCGCTGGTCATGTCCTCGGATTATGAAGGCGTTCCCGCCGTTGTTGCCGAAGCGCTCGCCGCCGGGCTGCCTGTTGTGACGACGCGGTGCAGCGTGAGCATGGAAGACATGCTCGGCGGCGGGCAGTTCGGCCTGCTGGTGCCGGTGGGCGATGCCGATGCCCTGGCAAAGGCCATGTCGGACATTGCCAAGTTGACATTTGACGAAGCGGCGGCACGCGCCCAATCGCGGCGGTTCACCGTGGAGATAGCTTCGCATCGCTATCGCACGGTGATGGAGAACCTCGCCCGTGCTTAACCCCGATGGCGAGGCGGGCTCCTCGAAGGAAATCTCCCCGATGGTTCCACCCGATACGCTGGCCGACGTACTGCCGCCCGAGCTCCCGCTGCTGCCGCACGCATTGCCGCCCGCTGCTCCGTTCGGGCAGTCCGTGCGCAAGTGGAGCGGCTGGATCGGGCCGGGGCTGTCGCTCGCCATTCTGGCGGCCGTGCTGTGGCAGCTGCGCAAGATCGACTGGGCGCATGTCTGGTCGATCGTGCCAACCTCGCCGCTGATCTGGCTGGTGCTGGCGGCGAGCTATTTTTCGGGTCCGGTGGCCGACTGGGTGATCTTCCGCAAGCTGTGGGGCATTCCGGTCTCGGGCATTTTCCCGCTGCTGAAGAAGCTGGTCGGCAACGAATTGCTGATGGGCTATGTCGGTGAAGTCTATTTCTTCGACTGGGCGCGCCGCCATGTGAGAATGGAAGGCTCGCCCTTCGGCGCGGTGAAGGACGTGGCGATCCTGTCGGCGCTGGCCGGCAATATCATGACCGTGCTGCTGTTGATCATCACTTGGCCGATCATCAGCAAGCTGGGGCTCGATGGTCCGGGCAGCACAGACGGGCACGTCCTGCCCACGTCAATCGGCATCGTGCTCGTGACCAGTCTGGTGATCATGGTCTTCCGCAAGGGCCTGCTCAGCCTGCCCAAGGCCGATCTCGGTTTCGTGTTCGTGGTCCACACCTTGCGCATCGTCGCCAACACCGGCTTTTCCGCGCTGGCCTGGCATCTCATCCTGCCCGGCGTGGGCATTGGTTCGTGGCTCCTGTTTGCAACTGTTCGGCTCCTTTTGTCGCGCTTGCCGCTTATTCCCAATAAAGACATCGTGTTTGCCGGAATCTCTGCCCTGCTTGTCGGCAGTCAGGTTCAGACAAGCGAAATGATTGCCATGATATCGCTACTGATCGTGGCAACCCACGTGATGTTGTTCATTGGCTTGATGCTGCTTGATCTGGCTCAGAAGGAGAAGAATGCTTGAAGAGAGTTGTTTTTCTGGGTGCAGCACTTGCGCTGCTCTGTGCGGCAGGGCCGATCCCGTCTTCGCCGGACCTCGGCAAGGCCGAAGGCCAGTGCCGTCCGGGTGAGAGCGGGCCGGCATTCCTGGTCGAGCTCATGGGCCTCAAGGACCGCGCCGGGCGCGTGAAGATCGAAGTTTATCCGGCGAACGACGCCGATTTTCTCGCCGATGATAATGTGCTGATCATGGCCGGCAAGACCTTCCGCCGGGTCGAAGTGGCGGTGCCGCCCGAGCCCGTCCCGCGCCTGTGCATTCGCCTGCCCCACCCCGGTACCTTTGCGGTGACCGTGCTGCATGACCGCAACGCCGATCGCAAGCTCAGCCTCAGCCACGACGGCATCGGCTTTTCGGCCAATCCCAAGCTCGGTTGGTCCAAGCCCAAGGCGGCGACCGTTTCCGTCGGCGCGGGCAGCGGGCTGACCACCTTGCGCATCATCATGAACTACCGCACCGGGCTGTTCTCGTTCGGCCCCCTGAAGCGCAGCTGATCGATGCTCAGGAGAGCAGATCGGCGTAGCGCGAGGGCCGGTGCGTGCGGACGAACTGGCTGTAGGTTGCATCGATGCTGCGCAGCAACGCGGGCACGGTGGTGTCGCCCGGATGGACCGCGATCCGCGCATCGCGCAGCAACGACGGCGCGAGCCGCGCGAGCGAGGCGACCATCAGCGAGCTCAGGATGCGCGGCTTGCTGCGGCTCGCCCAAGTGACCACCGGGCCCTTGGCGACGACCTTGTTGCCTGAGGCAGGCGACCACACCTTGAGATGATCTTCGGCGAGGGCAAATCCGGCATCGGCCAGCGCCGCGATCGCGCCTTCGGAATAGAGCCAGGCCGGCGCCACGAACCCCGCGACCGGGCGGCCGATGGCGTCCTCGACGACTTTTTGCCCTTCGCTCAGGCGCTGCGCGGCGGTTTCGCGCGTGAGCTGGGCAAATTCGCCCGCGCCCGCGGTCATGTGCTTCTGCATGAAGCCGCGGCGGAGCGAATCGTCGCGGTGGCACCAGCCGTGGAGGAACATCTCGACTCCCGCATCGGCCCAGGCGCGCAGCTTGGCGCGATAGGCGGGATTGGCGGTCAGCGGCGCGGCGTCCTCGAAATCGGGCACGACGAGCATGGCCATGCGCGGCGAGCCGAGAAGGCCGCACAAACGGTCGTAGAGCGCGTCCACTTCGCTTTCGAAGCGCGGGCTGACATCGTGGATCGACGCGAAGAGGCGCAGCCGGGCATCGGCATGATCAGGCATTGATGATCCCCCGGCCGGCAGCGCGGTCAAGGTGCTCGGCACCCTGCGCCTTTTGCTGCAACAGCTCTTCGTAATAGGCGAAAAGGTCAACGAAATGCTCGTCCACCGTGCGCACGTTGGCGGCATGGCGAATGGCGCGCTCGCGGACCAGCTCGCGCGGCGTGGCGCAGAAATCGAGAATGGCGCGCATCATTGCTGCGGGATTGCCGGATTCGAAGATCCAGCCTTCGGAAAGCCGCGCGTGGTCGGCGCCGCCACCCCGATCGGGCGAAATGATTGGCAGGCCGGACGCGCGAGCCTCGCCGCCCACGGTGCAGAACACTTCGGCCTCGCAGCCATGGGCCAGCGCATCGCAGCTCGCCATGAGACGAGCGAACTGCGTGCGGTCCGTCACGGGCTGGACCAGCTGGATATGCGGGTTCTTTTCCGCAAGGCGCGCGATGCGCCCGCGTTCACGCCCGTCACCGGCAATGACGAGCCCGACCGGTGCGTGGGCCCCAGCGGCCGTGGCGGCCTCGATCACGAGCGGCCAGCGCTTCTCAGGCCCAAGCCGCCCCGCGCCGAGCAGCAGGGTGGCATCGGGTGGCAGGTGGCAGCGCTCCAGCATGCGGGCGCGCAGACCCTCGTCGCGCAAGGACGGCGAGAAGATGCCAGGCTCGACGCCCATGACATTCGCCACCACCTTCTTGAGGCCGCCCGCCCGCAGGCTTTCGGCATGGTGGTCGATGATCGCGATGGTGCCATCGAACATCGCGTCGAGCCTGCGCAAGTGCTGCCAGAAGAAGCCGAACGAGCGGTCGATCATCTCGCGCGAGGCGATCGGATCGAGGAAGCGGTAGACCCAGGCCGACATCGGATCGGCATGCATGACGAGGGCGCGCGGGGCATTGCCCGCCCATTCGCCCACTAGCCGCGCGCTGCGCCAGGGCGAGGAGGCTTCGACGATATCGGGCTTCAGATCATCAAGCACGCGGTGCAGCGCATCGACGTCGTTGAAATAGTGGTACTTCCGGTCGAGCGGAAAGTACGGCTCCTTCATGTAGACGATGCGGGCGTTGGGGCCGCGCTCCTCAACATGGTTCGAGCGGCCCGGAGCCACGCAGATCACTTCATGGCCAAGCTGCGGCCCGGCCACCATCTTGCGGTCGATATACGTCTTCACCCCGCCGCCGAAGGGCGTGTAGAATGCAGCAACGTCGACAATGCGCATGGTCAATATCAGCTGTGATCGTGCCGGACAGGGCGGGGGAACGCAGGGCCGATAGCCTTCGGAACCTGTCTGCGCCTTGAACGACAATCGCCTTCAAGGCAAGGTTTGCGGCGCGCTTTTGCGCACCTGCGAAGCGCACGGGGCCCTTGCCCTGCGCCGGGGTGTCTCAGGAAAGCTTGCCCCGATAGGGCGTTACCAGATCGCCCACGGCCAGCACCCCGGCCATGACCAGATGGAAGCTCAGCCCGAGCACGGTCACCATCGCCACCGTCTGCTGCACATCGCCATCGGGGCCGAACATCCAGATCACCACATTGGCAAAGGCAACATCGGCGTTCACGAACAGTGGCAGGCGTGAGAACATCACCTGCATGGCCGACAGCAGCAGGAATATCTGCGGGTCCTGCGATGGCATGCAGATGCTCAGCGCGAGCGCCATCAGCCACATCATCGCGATCGCGCGGGCGAAATGGACCACCGAAATCCAGAACATCTGCCAGCGCGGCAAGGAAAAGATGCGGCGGCCGAACACCGTGATGGCGATGGATACAAGGCAGACGGTGAAGATCGATGCGCCAATCGCATAACCGCCCGCGCCCACGATGCCAGCGGGCAGATTGGGCCAGATCACGGCAAACAGGGTCAACGTGAGCAGGTTACCGACGAGCGCGGAGAGGATGGTCACATCCTTGATCGCGCCGAAGGGAGAGGCCGTCATCGCAACTTTCTTGCGCGCCCAACCGTAGAAATAGCTTTCGCCAAGCAGATCGAACAGCAGCACGTTGCCAACCTGCTTGCGCGCCAGCGCGATCAGGCCCTCCGCTGGAATCGACCAGAGCCCGCGATAAACGACATAATCCGAGAGGATCGGCATCAGCCAGTAGCCAAGCAGGGCGGCAAAGAACATCCAGTTGGAAGGCAGGGATTGTTTGATCTGCACGTCGCGCAAGTGCCACAGGATGGCCAGCAGCAGCGCAGCGGAGAGCGCGGGTGTCGCCCATTTCGACAGGAGCGAGCGCTGCACCACCAGAGGAACCGGATCGGCATTTGCGGGCTGCGGTGCCGAATGGGGTGGTACGGACGACATGGACAGGCGCAATTCCTCGAAGCCGGGCGCGCGTTAGCAAGATTGGCGGGTGAGTACCAGACCCGGACTCGGCAGGCGGCGCTGGCGCTGGAGCGCGGCGGTTGCGGCCCCGTGGCTCCGGAGTCGTTCAGCCGATCGACCCGCGCTCAGCTGCCGGGCTGGAGCACCGCGGAATCGAACACCACGTGTTCCTCCACCGCCATGCCATTGGCAATGCGCATGCGGTCGATGCCCGGCCAAGTCCGCGTTTCGCCGCCGATCCGGGCCGAGGCCTGCCAGAAGATGTAGAGCAGATCGCCCGATCCTGCACAGTCCATCGGCGTGACCACGAAGTCCTCCATCGCGCCGAGGATTCCGGCCATGACATCGATGTATTCGGTGCCCGAAAAGCTGCCGATACCGCTGAAATGGATCTTCGCATCGGGCGCGATCAACTCGGCGACGCGGGGGCCGGTTGGCGCGGACCAGAACGACTGGAAGCGAGCGTAAAAATCGGCGTGTTCAGCACTGAGCGGACTGCTGTCTGCTGCTGTCATGGCTGTCTCCCGGGCGAGTCCCGCAGGCAACGGGCCGCCTGAGGCAATTTATGTGCGGACCGCACGTATTGGTCAAGTTGATATTCGTGCTGAACGCACATATCACCATGGCCATGAGTGACCGGACCGCCAATCTCCTCGGCGCACTGGGCCTTGCGGTGGCCGACCGCATTGGCGAGGCGGCGCGGCAGACCCTGAACCACGCCGGCGAAACCCCGGCGGCGCTGGTGGTGATCGGCTATGGCCTCGGCCCCTCAAACGACCAGCTGCGCCGCATCCTTGGCCTTTCGCATCCAGGCTCGGTTCGGCTGGTGGACCGGCTCGTGGCCGACGGGCTGGTCGAACGCCGCGAAGGGCGCGACCGCCGCGCTATCGCGCTCCACCTCACCGCTGCGGGCCATACGCTGCGCGAGGCGCTACTGCAGGAGCGCTTGGCGACGATCCGTCCGGTTCTGGCGCCGCTGTGCGCGGAAGAGGAGGAGACGCTCGCCGCGCTGCTTCACAAGCTGCTGGCCGCCTTGCCGGCGAGCGACCTCGAGCGCTGCACCCTGTGCCGCCTGTGCGATGACCGCGTCTGCAGCGATTGCCCGATCCCGGCAGACTTCCGCTCTGCGCCCTGAGCCGCACCGCCCCTTTTCTACTATATCGAACAATTGGATTAAAATTATCCGGATTTTCCGGATGCCAAGACAGGCCTATTCCATTTGCAACAGGACCGGACGCTCCCCGCCCGGCATGACAGGCAAAGGATCACGCCATGACCACCACCACTGCTTCCGTAACCGCTCCGGTTTCGACTCGCGTTTCGGCTCCCGCATCGGCCCACCTGCTCGCCGCCACCGGGCGCGTGCTGATTGCCGCGATCTTCCTGCTGAGCGGCATCGGCAAGATCGCCAACCCTGAAGCCACCATCGGCTATATCGCGAGCGCGGGCCTGCCCTTCGCGCCCGCCGCGCTGATCGCTGCGGCACTGATCGAAATCGGCGGCGGCCTCGCCCTGATCGCGGGCTTTCGCACGCGCTTCGTCGCGCTCCTGCTCGCCGGTTTCAGTGTGATTGCCGCGCTCGCCTTTCACGCGCACTTCTCCGACCAGAACCAGCTCATTCATTTCCTGAAGAACCTCGCCATGGCAGGCGGCCTGCTCCAGGTCGCAGCGTTCGGCTCGGGCAAGATCGGCCTCGACCAGCGCTGAGCTGATCTCATCTGCACCGCAAAAGAAAACGGCGGCCGGGCTGATGAAGCCCGGCCGCCGCCGTTCTGTTCCCCGGGGGGGCTAGGGATCAGAACGCAATCGTCGCGTCGAAACCGAAGGTACGCGGCGGGTTGAAGTTGCCGTAGTCGCCCAACACCTTGTCGTTGGCGGCCGAGCGCCGATAGATATAGGTCGTGTCGAACAGGTTGCGCGCCCAGACCGAGAACGTCGCCTTGCTGCCGGTGCCGCCGACCGGAACGTCGGCCAGAGCGAGCCGTCCGTTGACGACGAAGCTCGCATCGGTTTTCACCGGCTCGTTCTGGAAGCTGTATTGCGAAGAAGCGTAGTTGGCATCGACGTGCAGGCGCACCGAGGTGCCATTGCTGCCCACCGGATAGACGTAATCGGCATAAGCCGATGCCGCGTTCTCCGGCGTGTAGACGGTGTAGACTTGATAGAGCACCCCGCCGAGGTTCGGATTGGGCGTCGCCGGCACATTGATGTCGGTGTAGGCGTAGGACGCGCCCATTGTCAGGTTGTCGATCAGCCTCGCGGTGACATCCGCCTCGATGCCGCGGATCTTCGAGGTACCGGGCGCGTTGGCGGTGTTTTCCGTGTGGAGATTGAAGGTCGGGTTGGGCAGCCCGTTCGGCAAGGTCGGCGTGGTGTCGACGTTGTCGAAATCGGTCTGCGTGCCCGTCCGGTCCATCAGATAGCCTGCAAGGTTCACCCGCACACGGTGCTGGAAGAGATCCATCTTCGCACCGATTTCGTAGGACTTGACCTTCTCGGGTCCGAACGCAAGGAACGTTGCCGAACGGTCGTTGGCACCACCCGAACGATAGCCCGTGGCATATTTGCCGTAGACATTGACGTTCGGCGTCAGTTCAAGCGCCGCAATGGCCAGCGGATCGAACCGATTGGTCGAAAGGTTCAGCTGATAGGGCGTCGCCACGCCCGAGACGATGTAAAGCGAACCGGTACGCTTGTCGTGCGTATAGCGCCCGCCGAGTGTGAGATGGAACTTGTCGAACCCGGCCGGGGTGAACGTCGCCTGGCCAAACGCGGCGTAGCTCTTGGCATAGGCCACGCTGGCACGCTGCAGGAACTGCTGGCCGATCGCCCAGCCCTGGTTGCTCGAAGTGATCGGGCCGTTCACCGTCTCGCTGTTGTTGGTATAGCCGGTGCCATCGGCATTCCACTTGTTGGTGCTCGGCGTCGCCGCCTGCTCCTGCGCACGCTCGTTGAAGTAGTAGCCGCCGAGCACGAAGTCGAGCTGCGGAATGCTGCCGACAACCTGCAGTTCCTGGCTGAACTGGCGCTGGTTCAGGAACGAGAGACTGTAGCGGCTGAAGTTGGTGTTCGGCGCGAAAATCGTGCGCGCGGGGCCGCCCGAATTGTCCCACTGGTCGGTCGAAACCGTCCGCCACCCGGTGATCGAGCGCAACTCGATCTCGGGCGAGAGCTTGTACTTGAGATTGATCGTGGCCCCTTCGGTGCGGTCGACGCTGTACTGCTGCGGCACGCCCACCGGCGCCACGTCAAGACGGTTGCCCCCGGTCGGCTTGATCAGCGGCGAAAGCGGCGCGATGCAGCTGCTGCAGACCGTGCTGGTGCCCGAAGGGCTGCCCGGGGCCACCAGCTTGTTGGTGACCGGATCATACTGACCGACGGTCAGACCGAGCGGGTTGTAGCTTATCAGCTGGCTGAAGTTCGGGGTGTTTTCGTCCTTTGCCTTGTCATAGGTGACAAGGGCCGTGAATCCGTCGATCGGCGTCCACTTGGCCGAAATGCGGCCACCCACGCGCTCGTACTGGTTCCAGCCGGTCTGCCCCGCAAGCGGGTTCTTGACCGTTGCATCCTGATGCTGCTCGACCCCGTCGATCTTGATCGCAAGGTTGTGCCAGGCGGGAAAATCGATGTGGCCTTCGACATTGTGGCTGCCGTAATTGCCGACCCCGGCGACCACGCGGCCTCCGAATTCGCCGCTTGGATCCTTGGTCACGATGCTGACCGCACCGCCTTCGGTGTTGCGGCCAAACAGCGTGCCCTGCGGCCCCTTGAGCACTTCAATGCGCTGCACGTCGAACAGCGCGGCGTTGAGGCCTTGCGAGCGAGCGAGATAGATGCCGTCGATATAGACGCCGACGCCGGTATCGCGCGCGGTCTGGTTCTGATCGAACGGAACGATGCCGCGAATGCCGACCGTCAGCGCCGACTGGCGCGCCTCGAACGTGGCGACGCGCAAGCTCGGGACGCCGCCATCGGCCAGGTCGAGCAGGCTCTGTACGTGGCGATCCTTGATCGCCTGCGAACTTACGACCGAAATC
>CAILIO010000032.1 GCA_903834285.1 uncultured Sphingomonadales bacterium
CACCGTCGGCGCGCAACTCGCCGGCAAGTCGCTTTCGACCGTAACCCGGGTGATCGCAGCCGGTGGGGGCGCTACCAGCGCCTATGCGCTTGCAGCGTCCGGCGGCTACTTCTTTGATGGCAATGCCGCAGTGGCACTCGCAACAGACCGGCGCACGATCGACGCGCGGGTTGGCGAGGGCACGACTGTCGCGAGCAACACGTTGCTGGTCGATGCGTCGGCGACCCCGCTGATCAGCGCGCAAAGCGATGGCATCGCGGTGAGCGGCGGGCTGGCCATGGGCGGCAGCATTGCGCTCGCCACTGCCGATGCCACGGTCCTCGCGCGCGTTGGCGAAGGCGGCAGGATCACCTGCGCCGTGTTCCTCGCGCCTGGCTGCACGCTGACCGTGCGGGCCGCACTGCTTCAACCAACCTCCGGTGCCAATGTCAGCGCGAGCGCGCGCGGCAGCGCAGGCGGTGTGCTGGCGGCGGCCAATGCCTCGCTCGCGACTGTGTCCGATACGGCGGATGTCGCTGCGCTCCTCGGTGCGGACCTCAACGGTGTGGCGGGGACGCCGACGTTCCTTGCCGGCCCCGCGATCACCATTGCGGCCAGCCGCACCCTGGCCCAGACCGCGCGAGCTGATGGCCTTACCATTGCCGGGCTGCTCTCGGTCGGCATCCAGGCGGCCAAGGCGCGTTCGGCGGGCACGGTCGATGCCGGGCTGCTCAATGTCGATGGGTCGCAGCAAGTGTTCGTCGATCCCGTGACGGGCCGGCCGTTGGTCAATGCATCGGGCGCCTTCGTGCGCAATCCCGATACGACCATCACGGCCAGCAGTCTCGATCTCAACACCGCGACCACCCGCGCCGGCGCTGGCGCACTTGGCGCAGGCGTTGCTGCCGATGCGGCGACGGATTCGAGCGGCATCGTCACGACCACGATCGCCCCGGACGCCGCCTTTACCTTCCGCGCCGGCATGCTCACCGCGACCGCGACCGCCGCGGCCGACTATCATGCCGAAGCCGACGCGACTCAGGCCTCGGTCGTTGGCGGATCGGGCAGTACGACCGAAAACAGCGTCAACACCACTGCGCACGTGGTAATCGGCAAGCCGGGCAAGGGCACCACACCGGGCACCAATTCGGCCCTGCGCGCGAGCAGCTTTGTGATCAGCGCGCAGAACATCGTCGGCCAGACAGGCAGCGACGGCGGCTCTTCCAAGGGCGCAGGCGGCGGCGCGGCCGCCGGTGCGGCCGCCAAGGTGACCAACCAGGTCAACCAGCATGCCGCGGTTGACGTGCTCGCCGGCAGCACTCTGCGCCAGTATGGCGATGCCAGCCAGAACCAGCTGGCGATGACGATCAACGCGGGCATCACCACCGCGCGCAGCTCCTCGACCGCGCTGCAGGTCGGTGGCGCAATGCTTCTGCCTTTTGCCCGCACCGACAGCACCTTCAATGCCGACAGCAAGGTGGCGTTCGGGTCCAACGTGCTCCTGCGCGCCGATGGCGGGATCGGCATCGGCACTGACGCGCAGCAAAGCATCGCCGACAGTTCGGCGGTGCAGATCTATGGCCTTGCCGGGATCGGCGGCGGTGCGTCCAGCACGACAGCCAATACCTCAGGTCTGGTCATCGTGGGCGACGGGACGACGATCGAATCTCTTTCCGATATCCTACTTACGCCGGGGATCGCCGCCAACGGGCTTGGCCGCGACATAATCAGCGTCTCGGACCAGACCGATGTTTTCAACCAGACCGTTGTTCCGATCACGGTCGATCACGACGCGCATGCGACTGCCAACCTCACCAACCGGCTTATCGTGGGCAAGGCCGTTGTCCGCTCCGCGCGCGACGTGACCTTCAGCGCGCTTGCCGACGGCGTCGCGGCAACGGCGGTAGGCACCGGCCACAATCCCTACCTCTCGATCTTCAGCAAGAGCGACAGCGGCGGCACGGCGGATATCGGCGCGGCCGGTTCGGTCGCGCTCAACGGTAGCCGGATCACTGCGGGCTTCCTTGCCAACCGGCGGTTTGCCATTACCGACACGAACGACGGCGGCTGGCAGGCCGTGGAGACAGATTTCGACGGCACCGACACGCTGACCCGCACGATAACTGCCGATGCTTCGGGCAAGATTACCGGCGACAGCCTCTCGTCCTCCAGCAAGGGACCGATCGCCACGCCCGATCGCGATCGGCTGGGGCTGGCGCAAGTTACGGCGCGCAATGTCTCTGCGCTCGATGTCGTCGGCAAGCAGATCACAAGCCTTGCCGCGCAGGTTGCGGCAGTCGGCCTTTCCGTCCCGCTTGATCCCAACACGTTGTCGGCCGGAACAGCGCACGATCAGGCCGTGGTCGCGCTCGCCGCCGCGGCCGCACAGTCAGCGCTCATCGCCAGGCTCTCGGCCGCTTATGACACCCGCGCCGCGCTGCAAAGCGCAGGCAATACTCAGACCGCCGGGATCATGGTCGACAGCGTGTTAGCCGCGGGCGGCTCGTTTGCCATCAACACGCCGACCATTACCGGTGCTGGCAGCACTGTCATCGCCAATGCCTCGCCCACCATCGGCATCACCAGCGACAGCGCGCGCAACCTGATCCTGGGCAGCCTGTTCATCCCCGCCAAGCCGAGCGGAGCGGTGACTTATGGCGGGCCGGCCGGCGAGACTGATCTCAATGCGGTCGCTAGCGTGCGCGGCTCGGGCCCGACCGACACCGTCGAGGGCCTGATCGATGTGACGGTCGGCGCCCAGTTCGGCGCCAAGACCGATCTTCTGGTGTTTGGCCCGATCGCCAATGTCGGCGGCACGTTCACGGCCCTCGTCAACACCGGCAATTTCAGCCAGTTCGGCGATGTCCAGGTCGGCAAGTATGATGTGACCGTGCCCAACGGCCTCGTCAGCATCTCGAGCGACCCGGCTTTCACCATGGGCGTGCCGACCGGGCTCTACTATGGGCGCCTGGGCCTTAACCTCAACAACGCGGATTGGTCGCACTGCACCGGTGGCAGCACCGATGGTTGTGCGTCCAGTCCCAACCAGCTTGCGCTTGCAGTTGAATCCTACATTGCCGAACAAGCGCTGGGCGTGACGGATATCCCCGGCACCGACGCGCTCAAGCAGGCGCTGAAGGCTACGTTCGGCTTCAGCGACGACCAAATTGCTGCCCCGCTCAGCGTCTTGTTCCGGCAGGGCTTTATTGAAAGCTATGGCCCTGGTCAGCTGTACTTCATCCGGCTCGGAGCAGATGGCAGCTTGCTCAAAACGCCCATCATACCGCAGGGCAAAAATCCGCTCAGCACCAACAAGCAGGGCAGCAGCGCGGTGCTGTTTGCCTCATGCGAACAGTGGTGTGAACTTGAAAGCAGGGATAATCAGCTAAGCAGCGCCGCGCCAGTTGGCGGCAATGATTTCGTGCCATTCCTGTGGGGTTACGGCGATACCAAACCACGCAGAGACTACCGTGACGGGGGCTACTACACCCCGGTCAGCGGATTCACCGACCCCGTCATCATCCGCAAAATCAGCGACCTGCCTGAAAACGGCAATGCCGCCAATGTGGTAGGCAACCAGTCGCCAGCATTGGCTGACGGCGGCACGATCCGCGCGAACCAAGTGCGCATAAACGCCAAGTTCGTCAACATTTCGGGTAGCATTGTCGCGGGCCCCGAAAAGCAGCGGACGCTCCTGATCAGCGACGATGCGCTGCGCGGCGCGCTGCCCTCGCTCGCCGATGCCATGGCGCAGATCCCCGGTGTCCAGATCGGCACGGTCTCCGCGCCGCTGCAAAGCCTCGGCATTGCCACCGGCAATATCGGTGCGCGCTATGTGGTGACAGGCCTCGTGCGCAATGGCCCATGTCTCGTCTCGGGGGCGAGCGGCTGTCTGCAACAGGCGGTGAGCAGCACCACTGGCTATATTCAGGTCGATGATATCGATGCGGGCGCAGGCGGCGTGATCGACATTACCGGCCGTATTCTCAATACCAATCCGCTGGGCGGCGGCGAGCTGCGAGTGCTCGATGGCTTCGCAAATATCGCCATCACCAACAACGCGAACTATGATCTCCATCTCGGCACAATCAACGCGGGTACCGATGTCAGCGGCCTGATCAAGCTGACAGACCTGCATGGCGATGGCACCGTCGAGCAGACCACCTATCGGGACACGCCGGGGCGAGGCGTGACGATGAGCCATGCGTTCAGTTCGCACTCGCCCTTTGGCGGGACCGGGTTGATCACGACGGTCGATCCTGACGTGATCTATCAGCCGGGCACCGGCGAGATCAATTCGGGCTCGTTCGGCGAAGTGCCACTCATTTATGATCCTTCGCAGCGCGGCTCCGCCTACTTCGTGACGAGCGAGACGCGCACGATCGTGCGCGGTACATTCTCGGACCCGCAAAACTCGTTCGAGACGCCCGATGGTTTCGGCGTAGAAGGTGGCGCGGCAAGCCCGTGGCGCTACAGCACCGCGCCCTCGCAGCAGCCGCAGGGCGGCAGCTTTGTCGATGTGACCGCGCCGGGTACTGATCAAACACTGCTCAACGCGCTCGGCGGTGGCACGCCCGATTTCGTGCAGCGTGTGAGCGGCAA
>CAILIO010000033.1 GCA_903834285.1 uncultured Sphingomonadales bacterium
CGACCTGGCGGCCGAAGTAATTACCGGGCTTGCCGAAGGTGCTGAGGCCGACGGAATCCACATCGACGCTGTGGAGCTGGGCGAGCGTATCGACCATCGCGAAATAGGTGGCGCGGCGGTCTTCGGGCGTAGCGCCGGGCATTGCGCCGTCCCAGATCGTGCGGCCATCGACGCAGCCCATGACATAGAACCACGAGCCGACGACGCTTTCATCGGTGCACAGGCCATATTGCGGGGCGACCGGGAAGCCGGTGGGGCCGAGCGCGGCCTGCACCTTGTATTCACGGTCCACTGCATGCGCGCTGGGGAGCAGCTTGCCGAAGGGCTTGCGGCGAAGGACATAAGGGCCCGAGGGCGCATCAATCCTGTAGGTGGGGTTCGACTGGCCGCCCTTGAACTTCGAGACCGACAGCGGGCCCTCGAAGCCCGCCACGTTGGCTTCGAACCATGGGGTGAGCTTGGCTTCGTCCAGCCGGTCTGCGCCTTCGGGGGCGACGGTACCTGTAAAGGCGGCCTGAGCGTCGATCGGGGCGTCGGTCATTTTGCCCTCACTGGTCGAAGACGATGACCGAGCGGGCGGAGTGGCCCGCCTTCATCTTCTCGAAGCCTTCGTTGATGCCTTCCAGGGGTATGCGCTCGGCAATGATGCTGTCGAGATCGAGCAACCCGCGCATGTAGAAATCGACGAGGCGCGGGAGATCGACCGGGAAGTGGTTGCCGCCCATGATCGCGCCCTGCAGCTTCTTGCCCGAGAGCAGGTCGATCGCAGAGAGGCCGACTTTGTGGCCCAGCGGCATCATGCCGAGGATCGTGGCGGTGCCGCCGCGGCGGAGCGAGGCGACGGCAAGATCGCCCGAAGCGGGGCGGCCGACAGCTTCGATGGCGTGGTGGACGCCGCCCTTGGTCATTTCCTGGATCTGCTTGGCGGCATCGGGATCGAGCGGGTCGATCACATCGGTCGCACCGAGCTTGATCGCGAGTTCGCGCTTTTCGGGCATCGGATCGGCGGCGATAATGCGGCCTGCACCCGCGATCTTCGCCGCGTTGATCGTAGCAAGGCCAACGCCGCCGCAGCCGATCACGGCGACGGTTTCACCCGGCGTGACCTTGCAGGCGTTGAAGATCGTGCCCGCGCCGGTGGTGACGGCGCAGCCGATGACGGCGGCGCGGTCCAGCGGCATTTCGGGATTGATCGCGACGCAGGCGTGTTCGTGGATCAGCATCATTTCGGCGAAGGCCGAGAGATTGAGCATCTGGTTGACGAGGCTGCCGTCGCTGGTGCGGGTGAGGCGCGGGGCCTCGCCCGGGCGGCGGCGGGTATCGCCGCCGAGGCAGAGCGACATACGGCCGGTGACGCAGAATTCGCAGTGACCGCAGAAGGCGGAGAGGCAGGTGACAACCGCGTCGCCCTTCTTGACCGTGCGGACTTCGCTGCCGACTTCCTCGACAATGCCGGCCGCTTCATGCCCGCCGACGCAGGGCATCGGGTGCGGGTACGTTCCCTCGATGAAGTGCAAGTCCGAATGGCACAGGCCGCAGGCGGCGGTGCGGATCAGGACTTCGTGCGGGCCGGGCTTGGACACGGTGAGCTGGTCGATGACAAGCGGGGTACCTGCGGCTTCGAGGATGGCGGCTTTCATGGGTCGGCCCTTTTTCTGTCCCCCTCCCGCTGGCGGGAGGGGTTAGGGGTGGGTTCTTGAGGGGGTGCGCTTCGTGGCGGCCCACCCCCCGCCCCTCCCGCAAGCGGGAGGGGAGCCAGAGGTCAGCGCGAAAACGCCAAGTCGCCCGAGGTGAAG
>CAILIO010000034.1 GCA_903834285.1 uncultured Sphingomonadales bacterium
AGCAGGGCCAATGGAAGCTTCATGCCGCCTTTAGTGCCCTGTCGTCCTTCATTTGGACCGGATCGCTGGCGGCAGGCACGTGAAATCCCATCGCCCTGCCCGCACTGTCCCCCCGTGCCTCTACCTCTTCGAGCAGCCAGCGCACCAGCAACGACGGATCCTGCTCGCCCAGCAGCTGTGCACGATGAGCCACCACTGCGAAGTCGCCCGGTGTGTGGCGGTCGTGGAGCGGCAGGTGTTGCGGCCAATCTTGCCCAAAGTGCGAGCGAAACAGTGCCCGTGCTTGCACCGGTGCCATTGCTTGAAAAGTCACTCGCATCGTGAATCGCCGCTGGGAAGCCGGGTCGAGGTTGTCTGCAAGATTGGTCGTGGCCACGAAGGGCATGCGCAAATGTTCCATTTGCACCAACATCTCGTTGACCTGACTGACCTCCCAGCTGCGACGATCGCCCGCACGGCTGTAAAGAAAACTATCGGCCTCATCGATCAACAGGATCGCGCCCCGCTCTGCTGTCTGCGCGAAAGCGGCCGCGATGTTCTGCTCCGTTTCACCTACGAACGGGCTCATCAGATCCGAGCACCGCTTCACCTCGATTTCCAGCCCGAGGCGCAGGGCCAGATGGCGGGCAAACGCGGTTTTGCCTGTGCCCGACGGTCCCGACAACAAGAGGCTCCAACCCTTCTCAGGTGCCGCTGACAGGCGATCGGCCAGCCGCTCCAGATCGGCATCAGCGCGAGACAGAGCGGGATCATAAACATCCAAACCCGCCACCTCAGGTGCCAGTGATTGCCCCATGGCACGCATTACCGAGTGGATGGCCGCCTTGGCCGTCTCGACGCCTCCATCTGAAAGACGGGCCGCTCGCAGTCCCGAGGCGATGATCGCCGGCGCCGTTTTGAGTGAGGCGATGTCGCGAGCTTCGGCGGGCGCCAATTCCACGGAATGAGCCGACGCTGCTCGCATCACAATCCGTTCGCGCACGGGCAAACAGGGCCGTTCGAACCCGATGGCCAAGGTCATGCGCCTAAGCACCGCTGGATCAAGCCGCCCACGCTGGTTCACAATCCAGATCGTGACAGCCTGCGGATACTCAACCAACCGGTTGATCCATTGCTTTGACGTTCCTTTGCCGTCGCGCAGCACGAGCACATCGTCAGCCTCATCTACCACCACGATCTTGTCCCTCTGGTGGCGGCACAATGCGCGCAGCATCATCAAGTGCGCCAGGCGCTCAGAGCGCTCTGGCTCCATCCCGTCGTCATCCGCGAGTCCAGCAAAAACCGAATTGCGACCCAACCTGCGTGCCAGCACGCGTGCGAATTCGGTCTTGCCGGTGCCGGGAGTACCGAACAGGAGGATGCTGACGGGCTCGCCGGCTGCTGCCACTCGTTCTGCCACCTCCCGAAGTACACCCAGGTGTTCGAAATCCGCCCATTCCAGCGAGCTTTGCTCGGTGACAGGCATGAGCCACCGCAGCAATTCATCGCGGGTTTCGGCATGGGTCCGAACGATCCTTCGGAGAAGGGAACTGACTCGGTATTCGCCGTCGTGGTCGTCGCCAACGAGCCGAGTCGCCAACAGTGCGCTGCCGGGCATCAGTTTCTGTTCCACGAGACTCACGGGCAGGCCAGCGAGGCGAGCAATCACAGCGGGGGTCAGATTGCTGCAACCGTGCGGCACAAGGCGGACGAGTTCCCGCCAGCAATCGAATTTCCCCCATCGTCCGAAAATGCCGAGCATGGTTTGCTCGACATCGTCGAGTGCGAAAATTTCACCGACCCACCGCAGAACCTTGTCTAAAGCGGAAGTCTTCAAGCGCTTGCGCAGCAGCTGCTCGGCGACGCAGCGAACCTCGCCCAGCGTCGGCTTCTCGCGATCGGCGACCTTTACCAAAGCTGCAACCGGGGCCTCTCGTTCGACCAAATCCAGCAGATCTTCGCCGCATTTTCCCACCTGTTGGGAACTGACGGTTTTTAACACGCGCGCCACCGCATGCGCGAAATGCGCGGCCTCGCCTGGCGGCGAAGACTCGAACTGTTCCCTGCTTTTGAGACGATGCGACATGTGCTTGATGATTCCCGACCGTGTTTTGGACATGCGGCAACATAACCACATACATACGACAAAAATGGTCGTGGACGCTGCTATTCATCTTTCCCTTGGGCA
>CAILIO010000035.1 GCA_903834285.1 uncultured Sphingomonadales bacterium
ATTCGCACGATCCAAGGACTGCGCCCATGATCCCCCGCGATGCCGCAGGATGACCTCCACGGCCCACAGGCAGGCAATGGAGACGCGCGGGGGCAATCATTACCCCGGCGAATATTAATCCAGCGTCAACGGGTCATTATGGAGACACCTGGGACGCGGATATTCGTGACTTCCACGCCATGCAGGAGCGCCGGCGCCGCTGGAACAGGCGGGCGAGGCAGGTTGTCCGATGGACTTTGAACATGGGCCTGGCCTGGATTGTCTCACCTGTTATGACCGGGATTGCCCCGCCCGGCTTGCTACCCCTCCTCCATCTGATCAGGAACATAATATGCACGATACCTGGTTGATCTGGCGCGCACTGGACTGGATGGATGCGCACAAGCCGTTGGCGTGGCTCAGTACCCTCGCGGTGGTTTCCGTTGGCATCGGCGGCTGGGCGGAATTGCATGGCGGCTGGCAGGCGATGCACGCGGCGTTGCGGTTGTTGCACGGGTGACGGACGCGGTGGCCGCCCCCCTCCTGGCGTGGCTTACCCTCGCGGTGGCGGCCGGCGGTCTCGTTGTCGCCGCGGTTTCGGCCTATTTTTCGATCCATGCCATGTGGCGGTCCCAACACAACGCGGGCGCGATCGAGGGTGTAGGGCAACAAGTCTCCCGGATCGAGGTCACGATCGACGGCCGGTTGTCGGAATGGATGCGGTCGCAGCGGGAAACGTCCGATCTCCGGGCCGATAAGGCGTTTAGCGCGGGTCAGGACGCGCCTCGTCCCGCCGATCCGGTGTTGACGCAGGCTATCGCGGTTGAGGCGGTGAAGGCCGCCACCGATGCCCGCACTTAAGCCAACGGGATCCCCGAAGGACTGCGCCATCGGGCTGAAGGTCACGGCGGCCACGAACCGCGCGATACGGGCGGAAGCCGCGCGCCGCGGCATCCCGATCAACGGGCTGCTGGTGCCGGTGATCGAGGCGGCGTTGCGGGAGTGGGGCGTGCTGGACAGCGACTGACTCGCCGTCGTGAGCGGGCGTGGGAGGCGAGGCGTGAGTATTTTCCGATGCTCACCGCCTCCCGCAACCCCGCCTATAATCCCGGCATGAGCGGCGGCCAATCCAAAGACTTCTGGGCTTACCTCGAAGCGCGGCTGCACTCGCACCACGAACCGATCCGCGCGATGCTTGAAGAAATCCTCGCCCGTTTGCCTAAACCCTCCGCGCCGACGCGCCTCGCCTTCGAACTCCCAACCCGAACCAGGAATGGTGTCACCATGGCCAACTATGAACTCCCGAACGATCAGATTTTGACCGTGACCGTCAAGGCCACGAACGCGGCTGGTGCCTTCGAACCGATCCCGGCTGGCGATACCTTCACCGTCACCGTGAGCGATCCCACGAGCCTCAACGCCGTCATGGGCGCCGACGCGGCGGGCAATGTGGCCGTGGTCCTGAACGCGCTGAAACAGACCGCGTCCGGCGTCACCGTGACCGTGACCGATTCATCCGGCCTGACCGCCGCGACTCAGGTGTTCGACATCGTGGCGGATGCGACGGCGACGGCGCTGGTGCTTGATACGGTGGATGCCACGCATACCGCGCAGGCTGTGCCGGCGGCCTGATCTTTACCGGGCAACGTCACGCGGCGTCCTGGGGCTTCCGGGGCGCCGTTTGCTTATGGAGGATGCCATGGGACTGATTTTGCTGATCGTCGTGCTGCTGCTCGTCTTCGGCGGCGGCGGGGTATGGTATGGGCAGGGCGCGGGATGGGGCGCGGCGCATTACGGCGGGGGCGGGATCGGGTTGCTTCTGATTATCGTGGTGCTGTTTTTGCTGCTGCGGTAGGGGGCTGGCTCGGCCGGGTCGGTTGGTCAGCGCCCATGGTTGATTGCCTCCCCACGAAACACGGCGAGCGCACGGGCCGGGCTGAACACAGGTTCCGACGCCTCCGACACCATCCGGCCGAGTTCCCCGAGCATCTGTCCATAGGTCAACTCGGGACCGCCGTTAATCCGATACAGGCCGGGGATGTCCTGCGGCTCGACGCGGATGCCGATGCCGCGGAGGTAGGCGTCGGCGTGTGGCGGGCCGGGCGGGCACGGCCGGTTCGTCGTCTCAGGATTGGCCATCGCTGATTTCCTCCCTGCCCGATGGCGTGATCTGCCATTGGTCATATTCACCAAACTGAACCAAAAATCCTTTTCGGAACAAAGACAGACGTGTTGCCGCTGTGCCGGGCTGAATGGTTAGCGTGCCATCATCCGATCGTGCGTAGCGCGTCAGCACCTTACGTCCAGTCGCACTGAGGCTATGCCGCATCGTTCGCTCACTCCCCATCGTCGCTCTCCTTCGCTTGCGCCGCCCTGGCGCGGTAGGGGCTGTGTGGCGATCCCGGCCGGATTCGAACCGGCAACCTGACCAGAACCGCCGCACTCGCGATCAATCCCAACGATCGATATGATAAGCCGTCCACACGCCGCCCTTGAGCAGCCGCACGGTGGCGTTGATGGACATTCCCTTGCGGATGTCCCGGCCGCATGCAGTCGCGTCCTCACGCCCCGCCAGCGTCGCGGAACGCGAGTATGCTTCGATCGTCGCGCGGACCTGGTGCAGTTCGCCCTTCAGGCATTCCGGGAACAGGCTGTTTCCGCCGCCGGAACGCTTATCACGGCACCCATCGAGGGCGAGCATGAACCCCTCGCCAAGGAACGGTTGCGGCTTGTCGCCCCACATTGGAGGAAGCGCCGAAACGGCCACCACCGGCACCCATGTATGAGGCGTGAGGTTCCAGGTTGTCGCTGGCGACGGATGCGCGTGGACATACCACGCCACATGACCGGGCCACTTAAACAATTCCGGCGCGTCCTCGTTGACCGCCGCCGTGAAGGCGATGCCGTTGAAGCCTCCCGGATTGACCAGGAAGTCCATGCGATCCGCATAGCCGCCACTCAGTCGCTCAACGAGCTTGATCCATGTTACCGTCACGGGCGGGATATTCAGCGGCGGAACCGGCGTCTCTCCCTTTGGCTTCAGATGACTGAACACGCCGCCGGCCGCTGGCGCATCCTTGGTTGCCGCCGGGCGCCAGATCGTTTCCAGATCTTCCAGCCGCGCGAAACGACGCTCCAACGACGGCGCGATGCCGAGAGCTTCGACGATCTTCTCCGCCGCCGCGATGTTCCCCGCCGATGGCGCGGCCTGCGGACGCTGATAGATCAGGCCATGGGTTTTCGCGTTGAACGCCGCCTTCACGGCCTCGAACGATTTTCCCGCCGCGATGTCCTCCAATAGCGAACCGATCACGGATGCGCGCGGGTGGCAGAAACCATCCGGCGCTTCGGCGATGGCGCGCCAAAGGATATTGTCACGCGCGGGGCCTTTCGCCTTGGCGCGGCGCTCATGCAGGTCCAGAAGCCATTTCACGGGCGCGATGAACTTTTCCGAACGGTTCAACGCCTCGGACTCAAGCAGCCGCAACGCTTCGCGCAACATGGGTTGCGTGAAATCGGCAAGCGCGGTGGCGACGGTGCGGAAGTCTTCGCGCTTCGCGGCCATCGCCTGGCGTGGGGTCAGGAGCGGATGACGGAACTGACCCGCCGCGCCGGATGCGACCGCGAGATGATTCCATTCGCCCGTATGCGGGATACCCCACGTCGCTTCGTTCGAGAGGAACGGTCCCGTCACGCGGGCGCGCCGCACCGCTTTCGCCAGGGAGAGAATGGACAGCCGGTAGAAGTCCGGACAAACGTCCCACATGGCCGGGATCGTTTGGCCGTCTTCCGCGATGCACACCAGGCCACCGAACTCTTTGATGAAGCGGCGGCAGGTATTGCAGTTATGGATTTGTCGGTCCGATGGCAGCGCATCCAGATAGGTATCGAACAGGTCGCTCGCATCGGTCGCGAACAACTGGCTTCCGTCCGCGG
>CAILIO010000036.1 GCA_903834285.1 uncultured Sphingomonadales bacterium
AGCACCACCAACGTGAATTTCGCCTCGGGCAAGACCGACCTCACCCCGCAGGGCAAGGGCGATCTCTGCGCCGTCGCCACGCAGGCACAGGGCATCAAGAACGCGGTCATGCTCGTTGTCGGCTATGCCGATTCCAAGGGCAGCGAAGAGCTCAACCAGCGCCTCAGCGATCAGCGCGCCACCCGCGTCGTCAACTATCTGCAGCAGGCCTGCGGCTGGAAGCCCTACCGCATGCTCACCCCCTCGGGCATGGCCACCGCCAACCCGCTGGCGGACAACAGCACCCCCGAAGGCCGTGCGCAGAACCGCCGCGTTTCGGTCAACGTCATGGTCAGCAAGGCCGTCGACGGGCTCTGATCGGGAACCCTGCCGAAAGGGGCCTATCCGCACGCACCTGCGGATAGCGCCCCCCGCCTGCTTGCAATCGCCGCCTCGTGAGGCCAATTCTCAGGTCAGGCGGGATCAAGGAGCACACAGGTGACCAAGAAGACCGACAAGGAAGGCCAGAAGGACGCCGCTAAGGATACCGCCAACTGGAGCGGCCCTGCGGCCATCGCCGGCGCCGCGATCGGCTCGGCCGCGCTGGCTGCAGCGCTCCTCTATTCCTCGCGCCGCAAGGAACGCGCGGAAAAGGCCAAGCCCAAGCCCCCCATCGATCCCATCGACACTGATTAGGTCAAACCTACCCAAGAAGCCCCTCCCCGCTCGGGGAGGGGTTGGGGAGCGGTAACCGGCCCTTCGGATTTGGCGGCCCCCTTGCATCCGGCCCACCCCACCGGCTAAGGCCCGCGCCATGGAACCCGTCAGCATCATCGATGGCCGCGCCATCCCGTTCGGCCGCAAGAACGTCGATACCGACGTGATCATCCCCGCCGCCTGGCTGAAAACGATCAGCCGCGAGGGGCTTGGCAAGGGCGCGTTCGAGGCGATCCGCAAGGATCCCGACAACATCTTCGACATCGCGGAGTTCAAGGGCTCGCCGATCCTCATCGCGGGTGACAACTTCGGCTGCGGCTCCAGCCGCGAACACGCCGCGTGGGCCCTGCTCGATCTCGGCATCAAGGCCGTCATCGCACCTTCGTTCTCGGATATCTTCTCGGGCAATGCCTTCAAGAACGGCATCGTGACGGTAGTGCTCCCGCAGGAAGCCATCGACCGCCTGATGGAAGTTGCCCAGACCGACGCCGTCCACATCGACCTTGAAGCCCAGACCGTGACGACGCCCTTCCAGGACCGCTTCCCCTTCGAGATCGACGCCTTCCGCAAGCACTGCCTCTTGAACGGCCTCGACGAAGTCGGCCTCACCATGGCCCGCGGCGACGCGATCAGCGCCTACGAAGCCAAGGCCAGCGCCGAACGCCCGTTCCTCGTCCACCCGGCTTAACCACCCGCTTAAATAGGGCTTCCCAAGCCCGCCAAAACATGGCTCAACGGTGCAAACACATGCACCGGAGAGACCCATGAAAGCGCTTCGCACCCACGCCGTCGGCGGCCCCGAAACCCTGACGCTCGACGAGATCGGCGAGCCCGACGCCGCCCCCGGCCAGGTCGTCGTCGCGGTCAAGGCCTGCGCGATCAACTTCCCCGATACGCTGATGATCCGCGACATGTACCAGTTCAAGCCGCAGCGCCCTTATGCGCCCGGCGGCGAATTCGCGGGCGTGATCGAAAGCGTGGGTGAGGGCGTCACCCAGTGGAAAGTCGGTGACCGCGTCATCGGCATGTGCGGCAACGGCGGCCTCGCAGAAAAGGTCGCGCTCGATCAGGGCCGGATGTTCCCGCTGCCCGAGGGCGTCTCGTTCGAAACCGGCGCGTCCTTGCTCATGACCTATGGCACCACGATCCACGGCCTCAAGGATCGCGGCCGCATCAAGGCTGGTGAGACCATGCTCGTCCTTGGCGCCGCCGGCGGTGTCGGCATCTCGGCAATCGAGCTCGGCAAGGCCTATGGCAACCGCGTCATCGCCGCCGTCTCGTCCGAGGAAAAGGCCGCCGCCGCGCGCGAAGCCGGCGCGGATGATGTGGTGATCTACGGCCGCCCCCCGTTCGACAAGGACCAGAGCAAGGCCCTCGCCGAAGCGTTCAAGGCCGCTTGCGGGCCCAATGGCGCAGACATCGTCTACGATATCGTCGGCGGCGACTATTCCGAACCCGCCGTGCGCGCCATCGCGTGGGAAGGCCGCTTCCTCGTCGTCGGCTTCCCCGCCGGCATCGCCAGGCTGCCGCTTAACCTCACGTTGCTCAAATCCTGCGACGTCTGCGGCGTGTTCTGGGGCGCCTTCACCGCGCGCGAACCGCAGAAGAACGCCGAGCATGTCGCCGAACTGTTCGAGCTCCTCAAGGCCGGCAAGATCAACCCCCGCGTCTCCGCCCGCTTCCCGCTCGAGCGTGGCGGCGAAGCCATCGCCATGCTGGCTGACCGCAAGGCCGTCGGCAAAGTCGTCGTCACGATGGAGTGATCAGGGCAGGGGGGGGGTACCGCTCCTCGCAATGACGACTGGAATGTATTCAGGCCCTCCCCATTTTTGCGCAGCACAAATGGGGAGGTGGCAGCCCGACGGGCTGACGGAGGGGTAATTCCTCCCCGAGCTTGTCTCGGGGAGATGGCCCGCCGGAGGCGGGTCGGAGGGGGAATTCCTTCTACCGCACCCGCGCCCAGACCTGCGTCTTGCACAGCGGCCAAACCACGCACCCCTTCACCACCAGCTCCCCGGGGCTTCGCAGCGAGACCGTCGCTGCATAAGTCCCGCCGTCATTCGGATTGTAGATCGAGCCCTTCCAGCTCCCGCCCGCAGGCTTCAGCCCGCGGAAGATATACATCCCCAGCAAGGGTCGCCCGCGCAGCGCCGGGTCCTTGTTGTTGCGGTCGAACTTGTCCTCCGCGCTGCCGCCCGATCCGCCGAGGATCTTCCCGCACAGCCCGCCATCGCACTGCGAGACCTCGATCAGCCCGCCGCGCTCGGGCGTGCGCCAATGGCCATAAGGGCTCGCCTGTTCGGCCGCGCCAGCTCTCGCTGCCACCAGCAGCGCCCCGGCAAACACAACCTTGTGCATCCTCATTCCCTTCCGCTTGCCGGCCCATAGGCCGGCAGCGCCAGCTGCCAATGGATCGCCGCGCCGCGCAGGCCAAAACCCGCCAGCGCCGCCACCGGCCATACCGCCATATTGCTCAGCCCCGCCATATGCCCACCCGCGCAAATCGCTGCCGCCAGCGCGGCGGGTGTCACGTAGAGTTCAGGCCGCATGATGATCGAGGGCCGCCCCGCGATGACGTCGCGGATCACCCCGCCCACGCAGCCGGTGATCACCCCCATCAGCGCCGCGGGCACCGGCGCAACGCCCAGCGCCAGCGCCTTGGCCGTCCCCAGCACGGCATAAGCGCCAAGCCCGGCGGCATCGGCCCATTCGATCACCCGCGTGCCGTCGCCGCGCCACCACCGGGCGGGGCTGAACCACACCAGCAGCGCGACGCCGAGGCACACCGGCGCTGTCCACGCATTGTGCACCCAGAACACCGGCGCCCCGATCAGAAGATCGCGCACCGTGCCCCCGCCCACGCCCGTCACCACCGCGAAAAAAGCCATGGTCACAAAGGTTTGCCGCATCCTTGCGGCCAGCAGCGCGCCGCTCAGCGCGGTCACCGCAATCCCCGCTGGATCGAGCGCCGCAATCAATGCGAACACATCGGACGCCGCCGCATGGGGCGGGACAGGGAGCTCAAGCACAAGCGCAGACATCGGCACCTCTTAACACCCAATTTAGGCTGAAAGTAACCATCTCGCGCCTAGGGTAAGCGCGACAAGCTTTTCCCTCCAACAGACTGCCCGCACTCGGTGAAGAATCTGCTCAGGAACTGGCAAGGCACCAAGCCTCCGCACGATGCGTCCCCGCTCGAAGATGTGGCGCACCGGCTCGCCGTGTTCGAAGATATCGAGCGCGGCCACTCGGGCTGGTTCTGGGCGACCGATGCTTCTGGCCGCCTTACGTATATCTCTCCCGCCGCCTGCGAACGCTTCGGCCTTTCCGCCGGAACGCTGATCGGCCAGCCGTTCACCAGCCTGTTCGAAACCGATCCGGAAAACCCCGGCGAGCGATCGGATCGCCCCTTGCAGTTCCTCCTCGGCGCCCATGCGCGGCTGGCTGATGTCACCGTCCGGCTCGTGTCCGATCGCTGCGCGCCCGGCATGCGCCCCGCCTGGTGGGCGCTCGCCGGCCAGCCCAAGCTCGACGTAGCCAAGCCCGGCAGTGGCAAGTCGGAGAAGGGGGGGGCCTTCCACGGCTATCGCGGCAGTGCGCGCGATATCACACTCGAATACGAGCGCCGGATCGAGGATTCGCGCCTTGCCGAATTCGATTCGCTCACCGGGCTCGCCAATCGCCACCGCATCACCCGCCGGTTCGAGTCGATGCTTGCCGCATTCAAGGGCACCATGCGCCCCGCTACGCTGATGATGCTCGATCTCGATCGCTTCAAGCAGGTCAACGATACCCTCGGCCACCCCGCTGGCGATGAACTGCTCCGCCAGGTCGCGCAGCGCCTCACCCGCGTTGTCGGCACGGCGGGCGAGATCGGCCGCCTCGGCGGCGATGAATTCCAGATCCTCCTCTCCGATCAGGAAGATCGCGGCAAGCTCGGCGAACTCGCCGACAAGATCATCGGCCTCGTCTCGCAGCCCTACCGGATCGACGACAACCATGTCGTAATCGGCGTCTCGATCGGCATGGCCATAGCCCCGTTCGACGGCACCGAGCGCGAGGACATTGTCCGCGCCGCAGACCTTGCGCTCTACGCCGCCAAGCATGGCGGGCGCGGCCAGTTCCGTTTCTACTCATCCGATCTCAAGGACGAGAAGGAAGAGCGCCGCCTGCTCGAAGAGGCGCTGCGCGAAGCGATCACCACGGTCGACGGGCCTGACGATAGCTGGGAAGCACCTCAGCTCGTGATGGTCTACCAGCCCGTCGTGCGCACCGATGATCACACCGTTGTCGGGTTCGAGGCGCTGATGCGCTGGGAGCACCCGCAGCGCGGGGCAATCCCGCCTTCAGTGTTCATTCCGGTCGCCGAAGATACCGGCATGATCCTCCAGCTCGGCGCCTGGGCGCTGCGGCAGGCCGCACGCGACGCGGTGCTCTGGCCGCATCCCTTGCGCATCGCGGTCAATGTCTCGGCGGTGCAGTTCGCCCATCCCGATTTCCCGCGCATCGTCGGCGAAGTCCTCGCCGAAACCGGCCTCGATCCCGAACGGCTCGAACTCGAACTCACCGAATCCGTGTTCATGGGCGATGGCGAGGTAACGGATGCGGCGTTCAAGGCGCTGAAACTGCTCGGCGTGCGCCTGGCGCTCGATGATTTCGGCACCGGCTATTCCTCCTTGAGCTATTTGCGTGCCGCCCCGTTCGACAAGCTCAAGGTCGATCGCAGCTTTGTCGACAGTTGCACGCTCTCAGATCAGAACAGCGCCAAGATCATCGCCGCGATCATCGGCCTCGCCGATGCGCTCGGCATGGAAACCACGGTCGAGGGCGTCGAGGCCTTCGACCAGCGCGACGTGGTCTGCGCCAAGGGCGCGCGCTTCATCCAGGGCTTCCTCTATTCGCCCCCGCTCGAACAGGCGGTCGTGCTCGAACGCATGGCGGGCGGGCAGCTGCGAATCCCGCCCGAAGGCCCCAAGCGCCACCGGCCCGAGCGCCGCTCGGTCTACCGCCGCATCGGCGTGATCCACGAAGACCATCGCTACGAAGCGCTGCTCCGCAATCTCTCGGCCACCGGCGCGCGGATCGAGGGGCTCGTCGGCGTTCCCGTCGGCACCAGCCTCGTGCTCGATCTGGGGGCAGGCCAGCTCGCCGTCGTCACCGTCTCGCGCTCGGAAGACGCGACCATCGGAGTCGAGTTCGAAACCCCGCTCGTCAGCGACGGCGCCGGCGGCCTCGTCACCCGCTACCGCGCCAGCCCCTACGCGCTCGCCGCCGCCGCGCGCATGGCCAGCTCCAGCGCCCCCCAGTTCCTCGAAGTCGAAGTCCGCAAACGCGCTTAGGCGCAATCCACACCCAACCCCTCGTCATTGCGAGGAGCGCAGCGCCGAAGCAATCCAGACCCGCAGCGCACGACCGCCCAGGATTGCTTCGCAACGCTCGCAATGACGAACGAAGGGGGTACCCTCCCCGAATCCTCAGATATGAATCGGCTTGCCGCCAATCCCCATCATCGCTTCCTTCAGCGCCTCGGCATGAGTCGGGTGCGCGTGGCTGGTATAGGCGATGTCCTCCGCCGTCGCACCGAACTCCAGCGCCAGCGCGGCCTCGGCGATCATCGAACCCGCGACCGAGGCGATGCACCACACGCCGAGCACGCGCTCGGTCTTGGCGTCCGCAATCACCTTCACGAAGCCGTCGGGCTCATGGTTGGTCTTGGCGCGGCTGTTTGCCAGCATCGGGAACTTGGAGACCTTGATGTCGGCCCCTGTTTCCTTGGCCTTCTCGCGCGCCGCTTCCTCGGTCAGTCCCACGCCTGCGATCTCGGGGAAGGTATAGACCACGCTCGGGATCACGTTGTGATTCACGATGCCCGTCAGCCCGGCGATGAATTCCGCCACGGCAACGCCTTCGTCCTCGGCCTTGTGCGCCAGCATCGGCCCCGGGATCACGTCGCCGATCGCCCAGACGCCCGGCACGCTCGTGCGGAAATCATGCCCCGTCTCGATCTGCCCGCGCTTGTTGACCTCAAGCCCGATCTTCTCGAGCCCGAGCCCCTCGACATTCGGCCGCCGCCCGATCGAAACGAGCACGCAGTCCGCGTTCAGCGTCTCGGAAGCGCCGCCCGCCGAAGGCTCTACCGTCAGCGTCGCGGTCTTGCCCTTCACGGCAACGCCCGTCACCTTGGTGGAAAGCCGCAGCTCCATGCCTTGCTTCTTGAAGATCTTGGCAGCTTCCTTGCGCACGTCGCCGTCCATGCCGGGCAGCAACTGGTCGAGGAATTCCACGACTGTCACCTTCGCGCCCAGCCGCCGCCACACCGAGCCCAGCTCCAGCCCGATCACCCCGCCGCCGATCACCACGAGATGCTCCGGCACACGGTCCAAAGCCAGCGCGCCGGTGGAATCCACCACAAGCCCCGCGTCGTTGTCCACCGTCACCCCCGGCAGCGGCGTCACGCTCGAACCCGTGGCGATCACGATATCCTTCGCGGTCACCTTCGCGCCCGCAACCGTTACCGTGTGCGCATCCTCGAACGCGGCATAGCCCTTGAGCCAGGTGACCTTGTTCTTCTTGAACAGGAATTCGATCCCGCCCGTCAGCTGCTTCACCGAATCCGCTTTTTGCGCCTGCATCGCCGCCAGATCGAGCGACACCGGCCCGGTCAGAATCCCATACTTGGCGAACGTCCCGTCCACCGCCTCGGCGAACTTCTCCGAACCATGGAGCAGGGCCTTCGAAGGAATGCATCCCACGTTGAGGCATGTGCCCCCCAAAGTCTCGCGCCCATCGGCACAAGCCACCTTGAGCCCCAGCTGCGCCGCCCGGATCGCCGCGACATAGCCGCCCGGCCCGGCACCGATGACAAGCACGTCGTAGTCGTATTCAGCCATGTTGGGCCTCCGTTGCGCGACCATGCTTCGACAAGTTCAGCATGAGCTGCGTAAGTTCAGTTCGGACGTAAGAGCCGCGCAGTTACCACCCGACACCCGCTCATGCCGAGCTTGTCGAAGCATACTGCGCAGCGCCCGCCCCATCACATATCGATCAGCAGCCGCGTCGGATCCTCGATCGCTTCCTTGATCGTCTTCAAAGCCGTCACCGCCTCGCGCCCGTCGATCAGGCGGTGGTCATAGCTCAGCGCGATGTACATCATCGGCCGCACCACGATCTCGCCGTTTCGCACCACAGGCCGGTCCTCGATGCGGTGAAGCCCCAGCACTGCCGACTGCGGCGGGTTGATGATCGGGGTGGACATCAGCCCGCCGAACACGCCGCCGTTGGAAATGGTGAAGGTGCCGCCCGCCATGTCGGCCATCGTCAAGGTGCCGTCGCGCGCCTTCTTGCCGTATTCGGCGATGGCCTTCTCGATGGCGGCAAAGCTCATCTTGTCGACATCGCGCACCACCGGCACCACGAGCCCGTTGGGCGCCGAAACCGCCACCGAGATGTCCACGTAGTCGAAGTAGACGATCTCATCGCCCTGCAGTTGCGCGTTGACCGAGGGATTGTCCTTCAGCGCCAAGACCGATGCCTTGGCGAAGAAGCTCATGAGGCCCAGCTTCACGCCGTGCTTCTTCTCGAACACGTCCTTGTACTTCGCGCGCGCTTCCATCACCGCGCTCATGTCCACGTCGTTGAACGTGGTGAGCATCGCTGCGGTTTCCTGTGCGGACTTCAGCCGCTTGGCGATCGTCTGGCGCAGGCGGGTCATCTTGACCCGCTCCTCGTTGCGCCCGCCTGAAACTGCCGCGACCGGAGCCGGGGCAGGGGCCGGAGCCGCCACCACCGGTGCCGGCGCGGCCTGTTTCGCCACCGCCGCCGCCAGCACGTCTTCCTTGGTCAGGCGCCCGTCCTTGCCGGTGCCCTTGACCGTAGCCGGATCGATCCCGTGCTCTAGCACCGCGCGCCGCACCGCCGGCGAAAGGGCTGCCGCATCGTCAGCCACAGCCGCCGGGGCAGGGGCCGCAGCCGCCGGAGCAGCGGCAGCGGCAGGCGCGGGCGAAGTCGCCACGCCGCCCGTCTCGATCAGGCCCAGCAGCGCGCCCACCGCCACGGTGTCACCCTCGGCGGCCACATGCGCGCCCATGATCCCCGCGACGGGGGAGGGCACCTCGACCGCGACCTTGTCGGTCTCGAGGCTCGCAATCGGCTCGTCGAGCGCCACCGCCTCGCCGGGCTGCTTGAGCCACTGGCCAACCGTCGCTTCGCTCACGCTTTCGCCGAGGACCGGCACTTTCACTTCGATAGACATGGTCTTGTCTTCCTGAGAAAAATGGGGCCGATCAGGCCTTCTTCTTGGTCCGGCGCAATTCGCCGCGCACCGAAAGCGAAAGCGCATTGCTCACCAGCGCGGCCTGCTGCGCCGCGTGGCGCTTGGCAAGGCCTGTCGCCGGAGACGCCGCCGCGCTGCGCCCGGCATAGCGCGCGCGCTTCACCTTGCTGTGCGCCGCCTTGAGCGATTCCTCGATCAGCGGTTCGACAAAGAACCACGCGCCGTTGTTCTTCGGCTCTTCCTGGCACCACACCACTTCCTCAAGGTTCGCCATGCGCGAAAGCCTCAAGGCCAGCGGCTCGCCCGGGAAAGGATAGAGCTGCTCGAGCCGGATGATCTGCGTATCGGTGATCCCTGCCGCATCGCGCGCCTCGATCAGGTCATAGGCGACCTTGCCGCTGCACAGCACCACGCGCCGGGTGTTCTCGTCGCTCGCCGGATTGAGGTCGGAGAGGATGCGCATGAAGTGCCCCTCGCCGACGAAGTCCGAAGCCTTCGATTTCGCCAGCGCATGGCGCAGCAGGCTCTTGGGCGTCATGATGATCAATGGCTTGCGGAAGGGCCGCTGCATCTGCCGGCGCAGCACGTGGAAGTAGTTTGCCGGGCTGGTGATGTTGCACACCTGGATATTGTCTTCGGCGCAGAGCTGGAGATAGCGCTCCAGGCGCGCGGAGGAATGCTCCGGCCCCTGGCCTTCATAGCCATGCGGAAGCAGCATCACGAGGCCGTTTGCGCGCAGCCACTTGGATTCGGACGCCGCGATATACTGGTCGATCACGATCTGCGCGCCGTTGGCAAAGTCGCCGAACTGCGCTTCCCACAGCACCAGCGTCTTCGGGTCCGCGCTGGCATAGCCATATTCGAAGCCCAGCACGCCGTATTCGGAGAGCGGGCTGTCATGCACCTCGAACTTGCCGTGCGGCAGCGTCGTCAGCGGCACGTACTTGCGCTCGTCGGTCTGGTCGACCCACACCGCGTGGCGCTGGCTGAAGGTGCCGCGGCCCGAATCCTGCCCGGAAAGCCGCACGTTGAAGCCCTCGGTCAAGAGGCTGCCAAACGCCAGCGCTTCCGCCGTCGCCCAGTCAAACCCGGCGCCATCGCCAAACATCGTCCGCTTGGCCTCGATCACGCGCGCCAGCGTCTTGTGGATGGTCAGGTCTTCCGGCACCGTCGTCAGCGTCCGGCCCAGCGCGTCGAAGCGCTTCTGGTCGATCCCCGTTGGCACGTTGCGCCGCGCGGTTTCGGGATCGGCCGGCTTGTTGAGTCCGCTCCAGCGCCCGCCGAACCAGTCGGCCTCGTTCGCCTTGTAGCTCTTGGCCGCCTCGAACTCGTTCTCGAGCGTCGCGACGAAGCGGTCCTCGTTCTCGCCCTTCCAGTCCTTGTCGATCACGCCCTGATCGATCAGGCGGCGAGCATAGACTTCGGAAACTGCCGGATGCTGCTTGATCCGCGCGTACATGAGCGGCTGGGTGAAGCTGGGCTCGTCGCCCTCGTTATGGCCGAAGCGGCGGTAGCACCACATGTCGACCACCACGTCGCGGCCGAACTTCTGGCGATAATCGATGGCGAGCTTGCACGCGAAGGTCACGGCCTCCGGATCATCGCCGTTCACGTGGATGATCGGCGCCTGCACGCCCTTGGCCACGTCGGACGGATAAGGCGAGCCGCGGCTGAACTGCGGGCTCGTCGTGAAGCCGATCTGGTTGTTGATGATGAAGTGGATGCACCCGCCGGTGTTGTAGCCCTTCACGCCCGAGAAGCCGAAGCACTCCCACACGATGCCCTGGCCGGCAAAAGCCGCATCGCCGTGGATCAGGATCGGCAGCACCTGCTTGTGCTTGCCCGGGCCGATATCGTCGCGAAACACCTGCTGTGCGCGCGCCTTGCCCAGCACCACCGGGTCCACCGTTTCGAGGTGG
>CAILIO010000037.1 GCA_903834285.1 uncultured Sphingomonadales bacterium
CCCGAACCGGACGAAGTCGATGTGCAGATCGAGCCGGGTGACATCAAGATCGACATCTACCGTGCGAGCGGCGCCGGCGGTCAGCACGTCAACACCACCGATTCGGCGGTCCGGTTGACGCACTTGCCGACCGGCTTGGTGGTGATCCAGCAGGACCAGCGCAGCCAGCACAAGAACAAGGACAAGGCGATGCAAGTGCTGCGCACGCGCCTTTATGACTTGCGCCGCGCCGAGGCGCATGGCGCGGAGGCCGAAGCGCGCAAGGCCATGGTCGGCTCCGGCGACAGGTCGGAGCGAATCCGCACCTATAACTTCCCGCAAGGCCGCGTGACCGATCACCGCATCAACCTCACGCTCCACCGCCTGCCCGAGATCCTCGAGGGCCCCGGCCTTGGCGAACTGATCGACGCGCTCGCTGCCGAAGACCAGGTCAAGCGCCTCGCCGCGCTCGATGCCTGAAGCCAATGGCTGACGTTCGCACTGCCCTCCGCGAAGCCGCAGCGCGGCTTGCGGAGACCAGCGACACAGCGCGGCTCGATGCCGAACTGCTGATGGCCCATGTGCTCGGCGTCAGCCGCACCGAACTGCTGTTGCGGCACATGGAATGCGAAGCTCCAGTCGGCTTGACGTCCATTCTGGACCGACGCGCGAACCACGAACCCATAGCCTATATTCTTGGAACGCAACCGTTTTGTGACCTTGATCTCGAAGTCAGCCCCGCCGTCCTCATTCCGCGCGGGGACAGCGAGGCTTTGATCGAAGTCGCCCGGATCGTGCGGGAGGGCCGCCCCCCGGCGCGCGTTCTCGACCTTGGCACCGGCTCGGGTGCGCTGCTGCTGGCGGCACTGGCGCTCTGGCCCGAGGCGCAAGGGATCGGGCTCGAACGCTCAGCCCCCGCGCGCGCAGTCGCGACCCGCAACGCCGCGCGCAACGGCCTTGACGCCCGCGCGCAGATCATCGCCGGCGACTGGACTCAGGCGGGCTGGGCTGATGACCTCGGCCGGTTCGACCTCGTGCTGGCCAACCCGCCTTATGTCGAGGAAAGCGCCGACCTTGCCGCTTCGGTCCGCGCGCACGAGCCGGCAGAGGCCCTGTTTGCGGGGCCTGACGGCCTCGACGACTACCGCCTCTTGATCCCGCAGGTGCCGCGCCTGCTGGCCCCCGATGGCACCGCGCTGTTCGAGATCGGCGCTGCACAGGGTGAGAGCGTCACGGCGCTTGCGCTGGCCGCCGGGCTCACGGCAAAGGTCCATGCAGATTTGGCCGGCCGGCCGCGCTGCACCGAAATGGCGTGAAATTGGCAAACATTTCGCTTGGCAAGGCGGCGGCGCATCACTAATCAGACATGAGGCAGGGCGACGGATGAAGGCTTCCCGTCCCGGCTCAATCCACCATTTGCATCGATCGCCGGCAGGGGAGGCTGGCAGCGCGCAGATGCTGGGAACCACGACTAGTCATATCGTGGTCAATATGCGCGGCGGCGGGGCTTGCCCGACAGGACCCACGAGTTGCGCCACGTCGGACCCAGGTTGAATGCACAGTTTGACTGGCCTGGGCCAAGGTTGCACCGAAACAGGAAAGTGCCTGACTTGAACAACAATCGTGGTAACAACCGCCGGCGCGGTCGCGGGAACAACAACCGCCCGCAGGGTGGCGGCCAGCAGCTTAATCGTATCGACAGCCGCGCGCGGGGCAATGCCCCCCAGATGCTCGAGAAGTATCGCAAGCTTGCGCAGGACGCGCACCTCAATGGTGATCGCGTCCAGGCCGAGTACTATCTGCAATTTGCCGATCACTACTTCCGCGTGATCGCCGACAGCCGCCCGCGCACCGATGATCAGCGCCAACGCCCAGCAGGCGAACGCTGGAACGAAGGCGAAGGTGAAGACGACGGCACCGACTTCTCGATGGACAACGATTTCCCCGCGTTCGACCGCCCGCAGACGCGCCGCGACGAGATCCGCGAACCGCGTGAACCGCGTGAGAACCGCGAGCCACGTGACGGCCGCGATCAGCGCGAGTTTCGCGAACCGCGTGAACAACGCGACACACGCGAGCCGCGCGAGGATCGTCAACCCCGCGAAAACCGCGAGCCGCGTGAATCGCGCGAGGCTCCGCGCCCCCGCGTCGAACCCGCTGTCGCCGCCGAAAGCCTGGTCCGCGCCGACGAGGGCGAACCGATCAGCGAAGCCACCGACAATCCGTTCGTCCGTGAAAGCCGCTCGCAGCGCGGCCTTCGCCCGCGCACCGACCGCCGTCCGCGGCGCGATGCCGACGAGGCACCGGTTGCCGCGCTCGATCCAATGAGCCTGCCGCCCGCCATCGGCGTGCGCGCCGCGCCCGAACTGATCGACGAAGCCCCCGCTATGGAAACACCGGCGGCAGAAGCTCCGGTGCCCAAGCGTCGTGGCCGCCCTCGCAAGAACCCGCTGCCAGAAGCAGCGGAAGGCTGATCGCGGCCGATCGCAGCGCCTGATCGGGGCGGCCGCTTGAAGAAACATGCCCCGCGCTGGATGCCGCTGGCGCTGGTCGGTGCTGGCGCGCTGGCGGCGACCGGCTTCCAGCCGCTCGCGCTGTGGCCGCTCACTTTGGCTGCGCTGGCATACCTGATCGACCGGATTGAGCATGCCCGTTCGCCCCGCCGCGCCGCGCTCGCCGGGTGGCTCTTTGGCCTTGGCTATTTCACGCTCGGCAACAACTGGATCGCCACCGCTTTCACGTATCAGGCGGCCATGCCGGCCTGGCTCGGGTGGATCGCGGTGGTGCTGCTGGCGGTCTACCTCGCAGTGTTCCCGGCGCTGGCTGCGCTGATGGCGGCATGGCTGGCCCGGCGCTGGCGAGCAGCGCTGCTGCCGGCGCTGGCGGCAACGTGGATCATCGCTGAGCTTCTGCGGGCGAGCCTCTTCACCGGCTTTGCGTGGAATCCGCTCGCCATGGTCGCGCTCGGCGGTTTTGCACGCCCCGGTCTTGCCGCCATCGCGCCGTGGACGGGGACTTATGCGCTCTCGGGGCTTGTCGTCCTGCTTGGTGGATGCTGGCTCTTCGCGTGGCGGGTGGCACGGGCCTATCGGCTGCATTCCGCTGCCTTCATCGCCGCGATCCCCGTGGCGCTCATGCTGCTGCCCTGGCACGGGCACGGCGGCGAAGGCCGTCTCGCCTATACACTGGTCCAGCCGAATATTGGGCAGGACACGATCAACGATCCCAGCCTGTACGAGGGCCAGTTCCAGGGCATTGCCCGGCTTTCGCTCCCCCGCGCGCCCGGCACTGCCCGCGTGGTGCTCTGGCCCGAGGGAGGCCTGCCCGACTATCTACGGCCCGGTTATCCGCAGTTTTTCTACACCGCGACGACATATGGCGCCGACCCGGCGCTGGCGCGCCAGCGCATCGGCCGGGTAATCGGCGCGGGCAGCCTGCTGCTCACCGGGGCGACCGACCTCGAGGTCCAAGGCAGCGAGGTCACCGCCGCGCGCAATGTAGTCACCGTGCTCGGGACCGACGGCGCAATCCGCGGCGGCTACGCCAAGGCGCATCTGGTGCCTTACGGCGAGTATCTGCCGCTGCGCACATGGCTTGCCCCGCTCGGCCTTTCCCGGCTCGTTTCGGGCAGCCTCGATTTCCTGCCCGGCCCGGGTCCGCGCACACTCGATTCGGGCGCCTACGGCAAGGTTGGCGTGCAGATCTGTTATGAAATCATCTTCTCAGGCGAAGTGACCGACCGCGCGCACCGGCCGGACTATATCTTCAATCCTTCGAACGATGGCTGGTTCGGCGCCTGGGGACCGCCGCAGCACCTTGCGCAGGCCCGGATGCGCGCGATCGAGGAGGGCCTGCCGGTGCTGCGCGCCACCACTACCGGGATCAGCGCAGTGATCGACGCCGACGGCGTGGTCCGCCAGTTCGTGCCGCGGCTGACCGCGGGCCGGCTCGACGGCCGCGTACCGCCGGCCCATGCGCCCACGCTGTTCGCCCGGCTGGGCAACCGGCTGGCGCTGGCCTGGGCGCTCGTGCTGCTAGGCGCGTCGCTGGTGGTTGCAAGGCGGCGCGGAGGGCGCTAGGGAAGTGACATAAAGGATTCTTTATATCACTTAGGAAGTCCCCCATGCGCACCGATTATCTGTTCACGTCCGAAAGCGTTTCCGAAGGCCACCCGGACAAGGTTGCCGACCAGATCAGCGACGGCATCGTGGACCTGTTCCTTTCGAAGGACCCCGAGGCGCGCATTGCCTGCGAGACGCTGACGACGACCCAGCTCGTTGTTCTCGCCGGGGAAATCCGCTGCAAGGGTGTCTACGAAGACGGCCGGTGGGCCCCCGGTGCGCAGGATGAGATCGAGCAGACCGTGCGCGATACGGTGAAGCGCATCGGTTACGAGCAGGACGGCTTCCACTGGGAGAAGTTCGAGTTCATCAACCGGCTGCATGGCCAGTCGGCGCATATCGCGCAGGGCGTGGACGCTGCCGACAACAAGGACGAAGGTGCAGGCGATCAGGGCATCATGTTCGGCTACGCGACCGACGAGACGCCCGATCTCATGCCGGCGACGCTCTACTACAGCCACAAGATCCTCGAGCGCATGGCCGCCGACCGCCATTCGGGCGCGGCGCCATTTCTCGAGCCCGATGCCAAGAGCCAGGTCACGCTGCGCTATGAAGGCTCGCTCCCTGTTGCCGCGACCGCCGTCGTCGTCTCGACCCAGCACGCGCCGGGCTATGACGAGGGCGAGAAGGAAGCCGAACTCCACGATTATGTGAAGCGCGTGATCGCCGAAGTGATCCCGCCGGTGCTGCTGCGCGAAACCACGTACTATATCAACCCGACCGGTTCGTTCGAGATCGGCGGACCGGACGGCGACGCGGGCCTGACCGGGCGCAAGATCATCGTCGATACGTACGGCGGCGCGGCGCCCCACGGCGGCGGCGCGTTCTCGGGCAAGGACCCGACCAAGGTCGACCGCTCGGCCGCCTATATCACGCGCTATCTCGCCAAGAACGTGGTGGCCGCGGGCCTCGCCACACGCTGCACGATCCAGATCGCCTATGCCATCGGCGTGTCGCAGCCGCTCTCGCTCTATGTCGATACCCACGAGACCGGCACGGTGGGCGATGACAGGATCGAGCAGGCGATCCTCGCCATTACCCGCCTCGGCGGCCTGACCCCGCGCGCGATCCGCACGCATCTGGGGCTCAACAAGCCGATCTACCAGCCGACCGCCGCCTATGGCCACTTCGGCCGCAAGGCGGACGGCGATTTCTTCCCGTGGGAACGGCTGGATCTGGTAGACGATCTCAAGGCGGCATTCGCCTGAATGAAACAAAGGGTCCGGACGGCACTGCCTCCGGACCCCGATAACACAAGAGGCGCAGGAGCTTTCGGCTCCTGCGCCTTTCCTTTTACCCGAACATGCCCTTGCGCGGCCCCAGATAGCCGAACAGGTACGCGCCCACCTTGCGCATCTGGATTTCTTCCGCGCCTTCGGTGATCCGGTAGCGGCGGTGGTGGCGGTAGATGTGCTCGAAGGGCTTGTGACGCGAATAACCGATGCCGCCGTGGACCTGCATCGCTCGGTCGGCCGCTTCGCACACGAGCCGGTTCGCCCAGTAATTGCACATCGAGACCTTGTCGGAAAGTTCGCGCTCGATGCGTTTGTGGCCACCGTCCTCGGCTTCGAGGCGGTCCATTTCCCACGCCGTCTTGCGGATCAGCAGGCGCAGCATTTCGCATTGGGTGGCAAGTTCCACCAGCGGGAACTGGATCGCCTGATTGCGCGCCAGCTCTTCGCCGAAGGGCTTGCGCTCCCGCGCGTAGCGCACCGATTCCTCGATGCAAAAGGTGGCCGCACCAAGCGAGGAGGCCGCCTGACGGATGCGGTTCTGGTGGACGAAACTTTGCGCGATGGCGAGGCCGCCGCCCTCGGGCCCGAGTATCGCCGATTCCGGCACCCAGACATTGGTAAGCGAGAGGCGCGGGTGGTCCGTCGGCATGTTGAAGGTCCACATGTATTCCTCGATCACCAGCCCCGGCGAAGGGTTGGGAACGAGCAGGCAGGTGATCCCGCGCGCGTCACCAGGCTCTCCCGCCGTCCGCGCAAAGACCGCGCAGTGGCTGGCGATGTGCATCCCTGTGATCCACATCTTCTCGCCATCGATCCGCCAGCCGGGGACGCCATCACGCGTTTCGCGCACCGCACGCGTTTCCATATGCGTCGCGTCGGAGCCGTGCCGCGCTTCGGTCAGGCCGAAGGAAACACGCCGGGTGCGCGCGAAGCCGCCAAGGATGAACTCCTCTTGCTGCTCCGGCGTGCCGAAGTGCTCGAACATGTTCACGAAGGGGAAGTTCCCGACGATTGAATGCTCGTTCTGAAGATCGTTGTGGAGGCCGAGGCCCTTCTGCGTGAAGTGATCGCGGATCACGGCCATCCAAAGGTTCTTGCCATCCTTGCCACCGTACTTCTTGGGCGCGGAAAAGCGCCAATGGCCGGCGGCATCGGCGCGGCGCGTGGCCTCGATCAGCAGGGCTTCCCATTCGTGACGGGGCAGGCCCTGATCCTCGAAATTGGTACGCGCCCATTCGCGGCGATGGTCGAAGAAGCGGATATTGTCGTCCGCCTGTTCGAGCGGCTTGATCTCGCTCTCGATAAAGGCGTCGAGCTCGGCGAGATAGTCGAGAAGCTCCTGCGGCAGATCGAAGTTCATGTCGTGCTCTCCCAGATGCGGCGCGCTTCGCTGAGCGCAGGGTATTTCGGCATGTCGGCGGCCAGCGTATCGAGCGCGCGGCGGCGCAGCGCGGCGAGCAGACCCGGCTCGGCGAGCGTGGTACGCCCGGAAAGGATCGCCTCGCTCAGCGCCTTATCATGCGGACTTGGGCGTCCGGCGAGTTCGCGGCGGACGATTCCCAGCGCATTCTGCGCCACGGCAAGTTCGAATCGTTCGCGCCCGGCAGTCATATGGGGCTTGACCGTGACGGCGAGCCATTCGGATACGGCCGTGAGAATTTCGGCTGCGGTCGGCTCACCTTCCCCCGGCGCGGGCGGCGGGGGCGATGGCGGCAGGGGTCTTGCGCGCTCAGCCTCCGGCGAATCGGCTTCGAGCAGGAGGAGCAGGTCGAGATCCTGCTCTGCCGCACGGCGCGCCACGACGACACGTTCGAGCGAGCGGTCGGCCCCGCCGCGCCAGCCCTTGCCCATCGACAGTGCGGAAAGCGCCCACCACACGGTGCGGTAGACCAACCAGAAGCGGAAGCGCCCCGGCTCGAACGGAGTGCCGCCTGCTGCCTCATAGGCGCGCGCAAGGTCCTCGATCTGCCCGAGACCGAAGCCGCGCTTGTCGAGCCGGCCGAAGCGCCAGACTGTCATGCAGCCGAAGGCGAGATCCTCATGCCGGTCGCCGAGGTGGGCAAGTTCCCAATCCAGCACGGCGGACAGGCGCCCGCCTTCGACCATGATATTCCCGATGCGCAGATCGCCGTGCAGCACCGCGAGCGGTACGGGGAGAGGGAGATTGGCGCGCAGCCATGCAAGACCAAGCGCAATGGGGGGCCGGTCGCCGCCGCAATCCGCAAACTGCGCCGCCAGCGTTTCGACCCCGGCGGCAGGTTCCAGCACGGGGAGGAAGGGCAACGCACCAGGATCGAGCGCGTGAACCCCGGCCATCGCGGCGGCAATTTCGCCCAGCAGCGCGGGCGGCGAGGACAGCACAGTTTCGGGATCGGGCGAGCCGGGAACACAGCGCATGATAAAGCCGAGGCCCAGATCATCATCGGGAGCAAGCTCGGCCACCACCTCCGGAGCGGGCACGCCGCCAGCGCGGGCGCAGCGAATCACTGCGGCTTCCTTGGCCATGTCGAGCAGGCGATTGGCGACCCATTCGGCGGATGGCGCGCGGCGCAGCACGAACGCCTCCCCGCCCGTCTCGAAGCGCCAGCTCTGCATGTTGGCCCCGCCGGAAAGGCGCAGAAGCCCGGTCACCGGGCCCTGCCAACCGGCGCGCGCCATCACACGGCCCAAGCCCTTGGCTAGCCCGTCGGTCAGCCCATCGGCCACGCTTTGCTGCGCCTCCGCCGTCATCCGCTCCTCTCGGGCCTTGGAGGGCCCCTTGTTATGCGTTCCTTGCAGATACTATCCTTAATCGAGCGATTAATGTCCAGCGTCCGGTTTGGTGCAAAGCGGGCTTACGGCAGGCCGCGCGCCACACGCGACCACCCGCCTGCGGGGGACTTGCGCCGGAATCACAATCAGTTAGGCTACTAATCAATTCTAAACAGGTTCTGGGCTAAGGGGGACCATGACTTCCGGTCGCATGAGGATGAGCCAGTGGATTGCGGCAGCGCTATGGTGCGCCGCGTCGCTGCTGCTTGTCGCCGCTCCTGCAGAGGCGCGTCCGGGCTCCAGCCTGCAGAGCGCGCGCGATGCCGCAATCGAGCAGCAAGTCTCCTCGATCGTCGCGCAGGGGCGCGGCCGGATCGGGGTTGCCGCAGTCGATCTCGATGGCGGCGGTGAGATCATGATCAACGGCGACATGCCGTTCCCGATGGCGAGCACGGCCAAGATCGCCGTCGCCGCCACCTACCTTTCCGGCGTGGAGCAGGGCCGCTTGCGGCTCGACCAGCCGTTCCCGATGATGGTACCTGTGGCCGAATCCGCCGATGCGCGCGGCGCGGTCGCGGCGGTCCGCCCGGGCATGGTCATGGCGGCGCAAAGCCTGATGGAGCTTTCCATCACGCGCAGCGACAACCACGCGACGGATGGCCTGATCGCCGCGGTCGGCGGGATCGGTGCGGTCAATGCCTGGCTCAGCCGCATCGGCGTGACCGGCCAGCATCTTGATCACACGATGGCAACGCTGGTGCGCGACGATGGCCGGGTCAATCCGGTGACCACGATCGACACCCGCACCAGCAGCTCACCGCGTGCCATGGTTTCGCTGCTCGCCGCGATCGATCGCGGGAACGCGCTCAGCCCGGAGAGCCGGGCCGTCCTGCTCGATACGATGACCCGCACCAGCACGGGGCGGAACCGCATCCGCAGCGGCCTGCCTGAAGGCGTGGTCTTCGCGCACAAGACAGGGACGCTGGCCGGGGTTACCGATGATGTCGGGATTGTGCGCCTTCCCGATGGCCGGCACCTCGCCATCGCGATTTTTGTGACGGGGCCGGAAGGGCACTCCACACATGCCGGGATGATCGCGCAGATCGCCCGCGTGTTGTACGACGGCTACAGCCAGTCTCCGCTGCCAAGCGGGTTAGAGACGGCGCGGCGCTGATTTCGTGAAAGGCTGACGGCTTGCTGCGCATAGCATGCGCATTCATCCATCGTACCCGTGACCCGCGCAAAGAGAAGGGGCGCGGCCGCCAAAGCGACCACGCCCCTCTATCTCTATCAAACCCTTGCGGGGTTGATTACATGTGAGCGGCTTCGCTCGATGCATCGGCGGCAGGAGCCGAAGCGTCCATGGCGCCTTCAGAAGCCGAACCCGAAGCGTCCATAGCGGCGTCGGTCGATTCCATAGCGGCTTCGGTGGCGGGGGCTTCAGGAGCCTTTTCCGAGCAACCGGCGAGAGCGAAGGCGGTGCCGGCGACTGCGGCGAGGAGGAGCTTGCGCATGCGTTACAATCCCTGGATTGAAGTGGACCGCGCCGGGCCCGCAGCCCGCCGCAAAGCCTACTCTGGCGGTAGACTTCTCGCCCCAATTAATCGGCAATTCACCTGCTTGCAAGTCTTAGGAGCAGCAAACCCGTCATAGACCAGTTATGTTATTCAATAATAACAATTTTTGCAGCAATGTCACGGACCTGAAGCATGACATTGGGGCCCATGAGTCGCCGTGCGATTGCTGCAGCGCCGCAACATCGGACGCTTTCGCTGGCGTGGTCGAGGCGCTACCACAGCGTATATGGACACCTCAGCGCAGCCAGCCACGCCGCTTCGTGCGGCACAACGTCATCTCTATCTGATTGACGGTTCGGCCTATATCTTCCGCGCCTACCACCGCCTGCCGCCGCTGACCAATCCGGCGGGCGTCCCGGTGGGCGCGGTCTATGGCTACACCACGATGCTGTGGAAACTGGCGGAGGACCTGCACAAGGCAGACGGGCCGACGCACCTCGCGGTGATCCTCGACAAGGGCTCGATCACCTTCCGCAATGCACTCTATGACCAGTACAAGGCAAATCGCCCGCCACCGCCCGAGGATCTTGTGCCGCAATTCCCACTGATCCGCGATGCGACGCGCGCGTTCAGCCTCGCCTGCATCGAGGAAGCGGGGCTGGAAGCCGACGATCTCATCGCCTCTTATGCGCGCGCAGCGGCGCTGGAGGGCTGGAACGTCACCATTGTCTCGTCCGACAAGGACCTGATGCAGCTGGTCGGCCGCAAGACCGAAGCCGGCGGCACGATCGACATGCTCGACACGATGAAGAACCAGCGCATCGATATCCCGGAAGTGATGGAGAAGTTCGGGGTCGAACCCGAGCGCGTGGGTGATGTCCTCGCGTTGATGGGCGATGCAGTGGACAACGTGCCCGGCATCCGCGGGATCGGGCCCAAGACCGCGACCAAGCTGATTCAGGAGCACGGCACGCTCGAAGGCGCGCTGGCCGCTGCGCCCGCGATGAAGCCGGGCAAGCTGCGCGACAGCCTGATCGAGCAGGCCGACATGGCGCGGCTTTCGCGCCAGTTGGTGCAGCTCAAGGAAGACTGCGCGCTGCCGATGCCGCTCGAGGCGTTCGAGCTGACCGCGATCCCGCCCGAACCACTGGCCGCATTCCTTGGCGAGCATGGCTTTACCAGCCTGCTGCGCAAGCTGGGCACCGCGCCTGCAGAGGCACCGGCAGCGGCGGGCACCACTCCGGTGGAAAGCGCCGCGACGCGCCAGAGCCTGCCGGAATGGCCCGCCATCGATACCGGCGGCTATCGCTGCCTGCAGTCACTGGACGAGATCGCGCAGTGGGTGGCCCGGGCGCAGGCCGCGCGGGTCCTCGCGGTCGATACCGAAACCAGCGCGCTCGATGCGATGCAGGCGGACCTTGTCGGCGTCAGTCTCGCGCTGGGGCCGGGCGATGCCTGCTATATCCCGCTCGGCCACCGCGGCAGCGACATGTTTGCCGAAGCTCCGGTGCAGGCGCCGCGCGAGGCAGCGCTCGCGCTCTTGAAGCCGCTTCTGGAAAGCGATGCGGTCCTAAAGATCGGGCAGAACATCAAGTACGATATCAACGTGCTGGCCCGCTACGGCGTGATGGTTGCGCCGATCAACGATACCATGGTGATGAGCTTCTGCCTCGATGCCGGACGCAGCGAGGCCGGGGTGGGTGGGCACGGCATGGACGAACTGGCTGAGCGCCTGCTCGGCCACAAGACAATTGCCTTCAAGGACGTGTGCGGCACCGGCAAGAAGGCGATTTCCTTCGCCGAAGTGCCGCTTGCCGATGCGACGCGCTATGCCGCCGAGGACGCAGAGGTGACGTGGCGCCTCCACCGCCTGCTCGCCCCCCGCCTTGCCGAAGAAGGCAGCACGCGCATCTACGAGCGGGTAGACCGGCCGCTGGTGCCTGTGGTGGCCAGCATGGAGCGGAGCGGCATTCGCGTGGACCGCGAGCGGCTCGCGGGGCTTTCGGCGCAATTTGCCGAGACCATCGCAGGCCTGGAAACCGTGATCCACGAGAAAGCCGGCCAGCCCTTCACCATCGGCAGCCCCAAGCAGCTTGGCGAAATCCTGTTCGACAAGCTGGGCTACAAGGGCGGCAAGAAGGGCAAGACGGGGCAGTATTCGACCGACCAGTCGGTGCTTGAGGGCCTCGCCACACAAGGGGCCGAAGTCGCCACGCTGGTGCTTGAATGGCGCCAGCTCTCGAAGCTCAAATCAACCTATACCGATGCGCTGCAGGCCGCGATCAACCCCGCGACGGGCCGGGTCCACACCAGTTACAGCCTGGTAGGGGCGCAGACCGGGCGGCTTTCCTCGAACGATCCCAACCTGCAGAACATCCCGATTCGCACCGAGATCGGCCGCCAGATCCGCGAGGCATTCGTGGCCGAGCCGGGCAATGTGCTGCTTGCGGCGGACTACAGCCAGATCGAGCTGAGGCTCGCCGCGCATATGGCAGATGTGCCCGCGCTGAAGGAAGCGTTTGCTGCGGGCGAGGACATCCACTCGCGCACGGCCAAGGAGCTCTTCGGCACCGTCGACCGCGATACGCGCGGGCGCGCCAAGACGATCAACTTCGCGATCCTCTACGGCATCAGCCGATGGGGCCTCGCCGGTCGCCTCGGCGTGAGCGCCGAGGAAGCGCAGGCCATGATCGACCGCTACTTCGAACGCTTCCCCGGCATCCAGCGGTATATCCACGAAACTTTGGAGAGCGTGCGAGCGCTCGGCTATTCGGAGACGTTGTTCGGCCGCAAGACATGGTTCCCGCGCATCAATTCCAAGAACCAGGCAGAACGGCAGGGCAGCGAGCGCGCCGCGATCAACGCGCCGATCCAGGGCACCAGCGCCGATATCATCAAGCGCGCGATGGCGCGGATGAACCCGGCGCTGCAGGCCGCAGGCCTTGGTCACGTGCGGATGCTGCTGCAGGTCCACGACGAGCTGGTGTTCGAACTGCCCGAAGCCGACGTCGCAGCAGCAAGACCGGTGATCGAGGCGGTCATGGCGGGTGCGGCAGAACCCGCCGTCAAGCTCACCGTGCCGTTGGGCGTCGAAATCGGGACCGGACTATCGTGGGGTGCCGCACACTAGGCGGCTGCTACTCGACCGGCACGAACTGCTCGATGTCCTTCGTGCGCAGCCAGAGCATCTCCTCGTTGGGCACCGAATTGGTCAGCGCATAGAGCCCTTCGGCATCCTCGGCGCTGAGGCCCATCTCGCGGTAGTAATCGAGGTAGACCTTGTTGGCCGGCGCGTCGGGCGCGAAATCGTTCGGCTGGTGGCCGCTATCGTCCTTCCACGCATGGACGCCAAACTCGGCGTCGGGCGCAGCATGGCGGACCGTGCCGGCCAGGAAAAGCTCGAACCCGCCTGAGCGCACCGAGCCGCCCGATGGCACATCGGTCGTCAGGCCGTGGTGGCGGATCAGCCGCCCGAGCACGAGGTTGGCACCATCGTCGACGGTCCCCGGGCAATCGATCAGTTCGAGCACGTGGATGCCGGGATGTGACTTCAGCATGTCCCTGAACTGGATAGGCGACTGGCTGTCGATCTCGCCCACCAGCGCGGCGTGCGAAGCATCAACCACCGCGAACGGACCAAAGCGCGGCAACCCGGCAATGGCCTTGGCAATGCGCTGGTTGCGCGGTTCCTCGATCACGGTCTGCGTCGTGGTCACCGCGGTCCACTTGGTGCCGTGCGAATCGACCCAGGTGCGCGTCGCCACCTGCTGCGCGGCAACAGGTGCCGCGCCAGCGATGCTGAGCAGCAGGGCGCAGGCGATTCGGTTCATGGCACCCCTATTGTTCATCGAAGCTTGCCAATTTTCCAGCAAAACCCGGTAAATCGTGCTTAACGCCTTTTGCTTCGGTTTTGGAGCGAACGACGCCGTGCCCCTATCCCCCATCAGGGCACGCCCTTAGGCTGCCTCGCTGGCTTGGGGGTTCGTATGGTCGCGCTGGTATCGACGGTTGCCTATCTGGGGCTGGAGGCGCGCGCGGTCGAAGTGCAGTGCCAGATCGCGCCGGGCCTGCCTGCGTTCCGTGTCGTCGGCCTGCCCGACAAGGCCGTGGGTGAAAGCCGCGAGCGGGTGCATTCCGCGCTCGCCGCGCTGGGCCTTGCGCTCCCGCCCAAGCGAATCACCGTGAACCTCTCGCCGGCGGACTTGCCCAAGGAAGGCTCGCACTACGATTTGCCGATCGCGCTGGCGCTGCTGGCGGCGATGGGCGTGGTCGATCTTGAAGCGATTGCGGACTTTGTCGCGGTGGGGGAACTGGCACTCGATGGCCGCGTGATCGCCAGCCCCGGCGTGCTGCTGGCCGCGCTGCATGCAAGCGGGATCGAGAAAGGATTGATCTGCCCGGCGGGACAAGGGGCGGAGGCGCGCTGGGCGAGCGGGGTCGAGATTGTCGCCGCGCCCGATCTGATCAGCTTGCTCAACCACCTCAAAGGTACGCTGCGCCTGCCCGTGCCCGAACCGGGCGAAGTGGCCCTGCCGCAGCGGCGCGCAGACCTGAAGCAGGTGAAGGGCCAGGAAACCGCCAAGCGCGCGCTGGAGATTGCGGCGGCGGGCGGGCACAACCTCTTGATGATCGGGCCGCCGGGTGCGGGCAAATCGCTGATGGCCTCGTGCCTGCCTGGCATTCTCCCGGAACTGACCCCCGCGGAAGCACTGGAAACCTCGCTCGTCGCCTCGGTCGCGGGGCTGCTGGAAGAGGGCCGCATCAGCCGGGCGAGGCCGTTTCGCAGCCCTCACCATTCAGCCTCGATGGCCGCGCTCACCGGGGGCGGATTGAAAGTGCGGCCCGGTGAAGTCAGCCTTGCCCATCTCGGCGTGCTGTTCCTCGACGAGCTGCCCGAATTCCAGCGCGCGGTGCTCGATTCGCTGCGCCAGCCACTGGAAACGGGCGAAGTAACCGTCGCGCGCGCCAACGCGCATGTGACGTTCCCCGCGCGGGTCCAGCTTATCGCGGCGATGAACCCCTGCCGCTGCGGCCATCTGGGCGATCCGGCGCTGGGGTGCAGCAGGGCGCCGCGCTGCGCGGGAGATTACCAGTCCAAGGTCTCGGGCCCGCTGCTCGACCGGATTGACCTGCATGTCGAGGTGGACCCTGTCTCAGCCGCCGACCTGGCCTTGCCGCCCCCTGCCGAAGGCTCGGACGCGGTCGCTGCGCGCGTGGCCGCGGCACGGCGCGTGCAGACGGAACGGCTTGAGAACAGCGGCCGGCGCACCAATGCCGAACTGGAAGGTGATCTCCTCGAACGCTTCGCCACACCGGATGAGCCGGGGCGCAAGCTGCTGGCGCAAGCAGCAGAAGCGATGCGGCTATCCGCGCGCGGCTACACGCGCATGCTGCGCGTGGCTCGCACGATTGCCGATCTGGCCGGCGCGGATATGATCGGGCGGGTGCATGTGGCAGAAGCGCTGAGTTATCGGCGGATTGCGCCGAGGGCGTAGGCTACGCGAGCGAATTGCAGCCCGACATGGGCGGCAGCTTTTGACCAAGCGGAAATTAGAAACTTTCTAAGCGGTTACGGCCCTATTGCGGAAGCTAAAGCCGAACCTCCTGATATGGATCGGCTCGGTCCAACTCCCAGCAGTCAACCATGTTCACGACATCATCGAAAGACTCGTCGGGGTGAGAGGTAGTACAAACGAAGCGATCAGGGTCGGACCCGTCGCCAACCACAATCCAATCTATCATATCTTCGAGCGAGGCGCAGCCTGGGCCGACGACAGCAATCAAGGAAACTTGATCACGAAGGCACTGCTCAACGAAATCCTCGAGAAGCCTCTCGTCGGAAACTGGTGAGTGTAGGATGATCTTGCGAGCTAAAGGCATAAGTCAAAGCTAGCAGGAGAGGCGGCAGCCTCCCACCCAATCCCGGCCATCTGGTGCGCACGCAAAGCTCACGCAATGAGGACACTTAGTCCACGCAACGTATCGGCGCTTTAGCGCCCCGCCATCGCCTTTGCCTTCGCCAGATACGTCCGCCCGATCCGCAGTAATTCGCCGTCCACCAACTGCGCAGACCACACCCCCAGCCCATCATGTTTCAGCCCCGCGATGCGGTCGCGGCGCACGATCGTCGAGCGGTGGAGGCGGATGAAGCGTTCGGGGTCGAGCCGATCTTCGAGGCGCTGGATCGTGTGCAGCAGCAGGTAGCTGCGGGCCCCGACATGGAGCCGCACATAGTCGCGTTCGGCATCGATCCGGTCGATATCGCCCGCTGCGATGCGGATCAGTTCGCTGCGGTGGGGGACCCAGAATTCCTCGATCCACGGGCTTTCGGCTGGGGTCGCCTCGGCGGGTGCAGAGGAGTCGCGCCGCGCGAGCGCCCGGTCCACCGCGCGTTCGAGCCTGTCTTGCGCGACGGGCTTGAGCACATAGTCCACCGCGTCGCAATCGAACGCCTCGACCGCGAAGTGATCGTGCGCAGTCACGAAGATGACGGCGGGGCGCGGCGACATCCGCACGAGCCCGCGCGCGACGCCGAGGCCGTCGACTTCGGGCATCGTCATGTCGAGCAGCACCAGTTCGGGCGCCAGCGCCTCGCACAAGCGCAGCGCGGCAGCGCCGTCGCTCGCGGTGCCGACCACGTGGAGTGCCGGGATGCGCGCGCAGAGGATCTGCATGCGCTCCACCGCGAGCGGTTCATCATCGACGATCAGGGTTTTCATTGGCAGCGTACGCATCTGTCCCCCGGTTTCCATCCTCAATCGCAGATCGACCGCACCAGCGGGATCGTCAGCACGGTGGCATAGCCGCCCGCCGGCAGGGCCCCGCTCTCGACCCGCGCCTCATCACCGAAGCGCGCGGCGAGCCGGTTGCGCACGTTCTCGAGCCCGATACCGGTGCCGCCGTTCTGCCCCGTCTTGCCGGGCCCGTCATCCGCGACCGTGAGCACCAGCTTGCCGCCGGCTTCCTGCGCGGCGATGCGGATGGTGACGGGGCGGGTGCTCACAGAAACGCCGTACTTGATCGAGTTTTCGACCAGTGGCTGAAGGAGCATGCCCGGCACGCAGGCGTTCTCGAGCGCTGGCGGCACATCGAATTCGCAGACCAGCCGTTCCGGGAAGCGCACCGCCTCGATCTCCAGATAGTGCCGCTGTAGCGCGATCTCGTCGGCCAGGGGCACATCGGCGGTGGGATCACCGGCGAGGCTGTGGCGGTAGAAGCTGGAGATGGTCTGGATCATCTTCTCCGCCTGCTCGCTGCGGCCGACCATGACCAGCGCGGACAGTGAATTCAATGTGTTGAACAGGAAATGCGGATTGACCTGATAGCGCAGCGAGCGAAGCTCCGCCGCCTTGGCCGCGCGCTTGTATTCGCCTTCGCGTCGTTCGGACGCGCGCGCCATCTCGGCATTGCCCAGCGCGATATAGAGCCCAGCCCAGGCGATCAGCAGGAAATAGCGGCCGAGCGCGACGTCGGTGAGCTGCTTCCACAGGCCTTCGTCCTCGACCAGCTTGCTGATGATCGCGGTGTGGATCTGGGCATCGCTGTCCGTGGTGGCCGGGGCAGGTGACGGAGCTGCCGTCGGAGCAGGAGACTGCGCGGCGACAGGTGCAGCCTTTGACGAGGGCTGGGCCGCCTCGTGGCGGATAGCGGGCCGGGGCCTGGCGGCGCGCGCCTTGTGTTCCTTTACGCCGCGCGCCCGCACTTCCTTGACCGCCTGGCCGACAGGACCCGCAGGTGCGGGCGGCACTTCCTTCTCCGCGATCAGGCCGGCATCAGCAAGGCCGCGCAGCACGTTCCAGCGCACCGCGTCGATGCCGGCGAGGCGCGCCTGCGCCGCCGACTGCAGAACCTCGCTGCGCGTCCGCTCCATCTCGCGCTGCGCCTCGGCGACCTCCCGCTGAGCCTGTGCCAGTTCATCGGCGATCTCGTCGGCATGATCGGCATCGGTGACGATCCGCCGGGCGCCGACACGCACTTCAGCGGATCCATCGCTGCGCTTGATGATCGATACGCCGCCGGGCGCGGTGATCACGGCTTCCTCGTCGCCGTCGTCCTCGTTGCCCGGCTCCTCGGCGGCTGCGCTGGGCGGAGCTGACGGGGCCTTTGCCCCGTGTGGCGGAGAGGGCGGCGACGGCGGCGAGGGCGGGGCTGGAGGTGCGGGCGGCGGCAAGGACTGCGGCGGATCGGCCACATCGATCAGGACATTGCCCGAAACATCATGGCGGACGCGCACAGTTGGCAGCGGCGCATCGGTCGGCACCGCACCGGCGACGATCCCCTTGCCCGCGCGGACCGCTCTGGCCGCAGCCTCTGCCTGCTGCTGCGCGGCGCGCGCCTCGCGTTCGATGATCTTCTTTTCGACCGGCGCAAAGCATTGCTGGTTGATCGCCGCCAGCGCCAGCGCGGCGGGGAGCATGATGACCAATGCCGCGGCAATCCGCACACCGTTGCCGCGCCCGTCAAACCGGCGCAGCACCGGCCAGGCGAGAAGCGTAATCGCAATGCCCGCCAGCGTGACCACCGCGCGGCGCCACAGCAATTCGTTGAACTCGCCGAGATCGACAACGATCCCGCGCAAGGTGATCAGCAGGAAATAGGTGAGCCACAGCGCTGCCGCAGACAGAAAGACGGCCCGCGCGGGCACGTGCGGTCTCTCGGCAGCAATTTCCGCGGGAACTGTGGCCATCCGATCACTTCTACGCCCAAGAACCGGGCCAACGCCAGCCGGGTGGTCGAACCCGGTTGGCGGTTGGTCGATAGGTCAGGCCGGCAACAACCCTTCGTCGGCGATCTTCTTTTTCCACACCAGCGGGGCAAGCTGGTGCACATTCTGCCCGGTCGAATCGACCGCGACCGTGACGGGCATATCCTCCACGGTGAATTCGTAGATCGCCTCCATGCCGAGATCGGCAAAGCCCACGACCTTCGACTCCTTGATCGCGCGGCTGACGAGATAGGCCGCACCGCCGACCGCCATAAGATAGGCGGACTTGTGCTTGGCGATCGATTC
>CAILIO010000038.1 GCA_903834285.1 uncultured Sphingomonadales bacterium
CCGTCTGAGTGTTGACCAGAAACTCGGTGCCAACCTTGGTGCCATTGGCGCCGAATACCTGCGCCTTGACGCTCCAGCCGCTGGCATCGCCCAGCGTACCGCTGCTATCCCCCCAAGAGACCACAAAGCCGCCGTTGGCAAGGCCCGTGATCGTAGCATTAAGTTGATCGCCTTCCGTCTGCGTGTTGACCAGAAACTCGGTGCCGACTTTGTCAATCGCAAGCATGATCACTAAATTCCCACGTGGACCCGAAGCTCTATCCCATCCTCTCGCCTGCCCCGAGATCGGTAGCAGTGTAAGGTGCGTTGAGCATGTCGAACCTCTAGAATGAAAAAATTGTCTGAGCTAGCCACGACCTGCCAAGCACGGTGACCGGCCGATGTTAGCGCCGCATATGAGGTGCAAGATGCCATTTTCTGGCCCACTCCTCCCGCTTTGCTTGGACATCAGGCTACTCCGAGCACGAATGAAAGCGTCGTGCTGTTGCACCAGATCCCGCACCTCAGCCGGCCCAACTCCTCCTCCACGAAGAGGTGCTTCGTCATCAGCCTCGCCCGGAGCCGCTCGCGCGTCGGCTTGCGGGCATACTTGGACAGGGCCTGTAGGCGGCTGCAGGCCCCCTGTGCGGCCCGGTGCCCGACGGTGCACTTCGCACTCCCACTGCGAGCCCTAGGCCAGCCGCCTAGCAGGTCACTGCTTTGACGCCCTCCGCAGCGAGAACCGCCGCCCGAGGGCGAGATCCCAGTTGCACCGTAGCTCCACCCGATCGAGGAAAGCTTCCTTGGCTGCGATCCTTCTCATTAGCTTTTCCCGCGTGGATCTGCGCGCTCGCTGGGGAAGCTCGCTGGAGGTCCTTTGGAGCCGGTTCAGGGACTTCTGGGCTCGTGTGACCGCATCGTCGCGCTGCGACCTGTAGGCCATCCCAAAAGCCTTCACAGAGGCAAAGTGCTGGCCGGTCGGTGGAAGAATCAGCTTGCAGCACAGCCTCTTCGTTGATGGACAGAGAAAGTACCACCTCTTGCCGCCGAAGCGCATCGGCTTGGACACCAGCCGGACAGTCTGGCGAACCCGCTCGCCGAATGCCTCACCTTGTATGTGCAGGAAGGGGTAGGCGATGCCGCCGGTGAAGATGGTGCTGATGACAAGGTCGGCGGCCATAGTGTGGCCGACACGCCATTTGCGGCTGAGGTGGTGATCACTGGCCTCGTCCAGCATCCCCTCTCGGCGAAGCAACACTGTGTCGATGGCCAAGCAGTTATCGACGGTCGGGACGTAGGTTTTTTGCGGCGTGGCGTGAAAGGCCATGGGGGCACCCTTTCTGACCGAAATCTTCTGCACAATGATACATTGTTACATGAGAAATTGCGACGAAAAATCTCACCGCACGCGGCCGAAGAGATGGCTTTTCAAATATTCATCGACCGTCTGCATTCGATGGCCGAGCAGGCAAAAAGGCGAAAGTTTTTTGACGCGGTGCCGGTGCGGAAGCTTCCCTGCCCACGCGGAAGCCCCGCTAGGGCGGGGCGTTCCGCTCTCGCTGCGCTCGGGGCAGTGAACGTCCGCTCCGTCACCGCCACCCCACTCCCCTAAAAGGGGAAGTAGTGGTGATAAGTGCAAGAGTTGGGCAGTCGCGCCGACGAACCTCGCGAGGCCGCCGTCGGTGGCGATCAGGACGAAGAGCAGTAGCCAACAGGCGCTGGCCCAATCGAGCCTTAGCACCCGGCCCTCTTATTTAGGCCTGATTAACCCCCAAACCGTCCCATTGCTGCCTCCAAAAGTAGTGCCCAGCCGATGATCCAGCCAAATGGGGGGGGGGAGGTGGCCCCCAACAGTTCCACGTGGCCCCAAAGAAATCGCAGAAAACCGCCATTTTTTGACATTGGGGCCGCGTGGGGCCACCAAAACGCCCTTATCGGACGTAGGCGCGCGGGAAGGTGTAATAGGGAAAACGTGGCCCCACGTGGCCCTAGTGGCCCCAATCACTGGTTTGCCCCCCTGAGCGACACGCCGCGATAGACCTTCAGGCCCCCGGTCTTGCCGCGAAGGATGCCGCGCTTTTCAAGCGTGGCCTTGAAGTCCTTCACGTTGCCGGGATGCTCGCCTGCGTCGCGCGCAAACTCGCACCATGAACGGAAAAGCGGAGTCGGTTGCTCCCACGTCCCCTCGCCGCGCTCACACTGCTCATCGAGCCACTGGCCGAACAGGTCTTGGTCGGCGAAGTAGCTTTCAGTTGCCCCTGAAACGGCCACAGGACGTTGAAGCCCGTTGGCCTGCCAATCAAGGCACCCGGCAATCATCCAAGCGAGGATCTGCGGCCATTCCTCGCGAAGCTTCCGTTCTAGCTCGCGGTCGGGATTGGCAGGCTTCACCACGAACGGCAGGATGTTCAGTCGCCGCCGCATAGCCTCATCGACGTTGCGCAGCGACGGCGTATGGTTGCCAGCGATCATCAACTTGAACTGCGGGGTGTACGTGAAATTGTCCTGCCGCATGAACCGCGCCGTGATCGGGTCGCCGCCTGTGATGGCTTTGACCTTCGCTTCCGCAAACCCGCGCCCCTGTTCCGTCTCGCTCGCGGTCACTAGCCGGGCACCGTGGAGCATGGCCAGCTCGGTTGAGTGCCGATCGTTCCGCGCCTCGGTGAAGGTCTCCATGGCTGCCGTGGCAGAATAGTCGCCAAGGATGCCCGCCACGACATTGAGGAACACGGACTTGCCGTTGCCTCCGGGGCCATGGATGAACGCGAAGGCGTGTTCCTGCGTCGATCCAGTCAGGCAATAACCGCACCAGCGCTGGAGGAAGCCGATCATCTCTAGATCACCCGCCACCGCTTCGTCGAGAAAGCGCAGCCAGAGCGCGGGCTGGCCTTCGCCGGGTGCGACTGCCGCCAGTTTGGTGATGTGCGCCACCGGACTTGCGGGGCGGACTTTGCCCGTCCTCAGGTCCACGATGCCTGCCGGAGTGCCCAGCACCCATGGATCAGCATTCCACCGCTCATTGGTCAAGGCGACGGTCGGGTTAGCCCTCGCTATAAATTCGACCCCGCGCACGGTCTTGGCCATCGCGATGCTGGGACGCTTTGTCGCCGAGCCAGCCGCGCGCAAGTGTTCCGTGATCAGGTACCCGACAAGATGGCAATCATCAGGCGCCCACCGCTGCCCGTCCCAATGAAACCACTTGCCCGCCGAATGGTCGAAGCGCCATTTCCCACCGTGGATGGCCACCCATTCACGGGCAAGGCTCTCTTCGGTGGGTTTGTCGCCCGGGCTTAGACAGCCCGGCACGATCATCGGAATAGGTTCAGCCTTACCCATGGCCTACCCCCTGCATTTCAGGGGCCGAGCGTGGGCAGGCTGCGCCATCTTCCAGAGCGCGATCAACCTTCGCCATAATAGCGTTCAGCGTCCATAGGTTGCCGGCGTCATGGTTCACCATGCACATCCCCGCCCGCACCAGTTCGCGCCTCGCGAAGTCGCGCGCCAGTTCCTTGCCCGCTACCAGCGCACCGATTTTCAGTGCAGAAGCGTTGAGTGTCTTTTCCTGCTCGCCGTTCACGGCGCAGCGGATTGCTTCAGATTCCCGCTCAAGCGCAGCACGTCCATAACTAGTGCAATCTCCTGCCATCGGCTGGCTCCGCGCCCTGCGGGTCTCCTGTGGCCGCTGCGGCGCTTGATCCGGGCGCTGAGGTTCGAGAGCGTCAAGTAGCCACGCCGGGGGATCGGCCAAATGGGTTGCAGGCGGGGCCGCAATCCACGTGTAGACCGCGCCGCTGGGATGAACAGAACCGGGAGCAACCACATAACCGCCATCGCCACGAAGATCGGCTCCGGGAAACAGACCCGCCCGGTTCGGTACTTGCTCGCCAGTGTGGCGAAAATAGACATGCCGCCCTTTGCCCGTTTTGGCAGTCACGGTTTCCGGCAAGCCACGCCGCTGGGCTTCGGCAATCGCATCAGCGTTGTCGAGGTCGAGCACAATCAGGCCCGAAACCCGCCCCGTTACGATCCCGACGTTCGACGCATCGTTGGAAGCCCACTTCGCCACGGTGTCGGGCGCAGCGCGGACACTCTGATACTCCTTCCAGCTCGCGATAGCGGGGCGCTTGTCGCGCGCCCGCACCGGAATAACAGACCATTGCTGGCAGAGGGGGATAGCCCATTTGGGAGGGAGCGTACTCATTCGGCACCCCCTAGACGCGCTCCCGCAGCGCCCTCGCTCGCGTTGACAGGGTCTGAGTGGTCGAGCCCCTTCACCTCGCCCGGCCGCCCGGTAACGGGGCTACCGATGGCCTTGATCGCCGCGTCAATCGAATTGCGCGTCCAACCAGTCGGGAGGTCGTCCGGATTACGCGTTGCCAGCCAATGCGGGGCAGGCTTCGGGAGCGGCCGCACGCTCCACAGCGCGCAAGCAGTCACCGGGCAGGCTGCGACATGCAAGCGCCAGTGTGCGCCGCCGTCTGCTGCGCCGCAATCTCGGCACTTGGCATCTATGGCGCTACGCAGCGAGGCGCGGAGTCCGATCTGGACGCAAGAGCGGGTCACGACCGCACCTCGCTGGTCGAGCCGACACGGCGTTGACTGAGCCATTCAGCAATATCTGCGATGTCGTAGGCGATCCTGCGGTTGACACGGATAAACTTCGGTCCGGTCCCGTACACACGCCATTTTGCGAGCGTTCCCGGAACGACGCAAAGGAAGCTAGCAGCCTCGGTAGCATTCAATAACCGGCGATGCGGGCCCTCTGACGAAATCGGATAGTTTGAGCAATCTGCTTTTTGGATGCGCATGGGCGCACTCCCATCATAGGCATGACAGAGCATGCGAGTAAGCACTCCGGCCCAGCCGAATACCGGGTCAGGTTCTTGCTCTCACGCTCTCCGCCGAGGGAGCTGATGGCTGGCACTACAGTCGCGTTAGCCGACCACACCGGGGGTCACTGCTGTGCACTTCAAGTAATAGACGACCTCGATCAGTCACGTCAACAAGATTACTTATGTTCACAGAATGGAGGCCCCTCTCTATTCACCCAACCTTTTATAAAAACCTGCCAGCCACGAAGACCCTCCCGGTCTTCTTTTGACGCGAAGTCCGACTGCCGGTGCCCAGCGAGAATCGCGTCCAAACAGGCCGACCAGAGATCTGATGCCTCGCGTTTTTCTGGCCCCCAGCCCCATCTCTGATAAACAGCGGCAATGCCCGATCGACTGGCGCCGGCCGTATGCGTCAGCAGTGCTTCAACTACCTCAAATCGAACCCCAAGGCGCTGCAGGTTGGTCGCAATCGTTCGGCGTGCGTCGTGTCGCCGCCAGCACGGGCTTTGAGCCAAGTCTGGGTCTATCCCAGCCCGTTCCGCATCTTGGCGAGCAAGCAATGCAATACGAGCATCCAGACGCGCCTTGGAACGCGAAAATCCGGACAAGGGGGTCGATCCAGTGGTGGAAAAGACCAAGCCTTGGCGAGGCCACCGCGCTCCTTCCCCGCACTCTAGGCCAGCAACCCGATCAAGCACCGCGACGGCGTGCTTGTTTAGTGGACGAATAGAAAACTCGTCGTTCTTAGCTCGCGCTGCCGGGAGCCCCCATGATGCGCTTGGCCTATCGACTTCAGACCAATCCAGCGCGGCAATCTCATCCCGCCGAGCGCCTGTCGCAAGCAGCAGCAAGTCAAACGGACCAAATGGGGGCTCAAACTCATTCAAGGCTCGCAAAAGAAGAGCCAGTTCGTCATCACTCAACACTCGGTCGCGACTTGGCGGTGCCGATGGGCGCTTCATGCCTGACATTGGGTTCGCTGCAATATCACCCCGCTCTACCGCCCAGTTCATCATTCTGTTGAGGATGGCATAAACCGAACGTCGAAGCGCTAGGCTAGCAGCTGGGATTGTGTCCAGTACCTCGACGAAATCCCTCTTAGTTAGAGACATTAATGGCTTGTCACGAAGCACCGGCACGGCGTGGAGCCTGAAGACCATTTCGATGTTTGCCTCAGAGGCAAGTTTCTCTGCCCGCACCCGCTTCTCGAGGTAACGGTTACAGTACCTGTCGAAGGCCAATTGTTCGGCAGTGAGCTTGGCCTCGGCTTTTGCCTTTCGGTCAGCCTTTTTCTTTTCTATTGGGTCGGTCCCCATACGCGCCATATACGCCAGATCTCGCGCCCGCGCCCGCGCCTGCTCCGGGGCAATCTTCTCAACCCGCCCGATGACTTCTCGCCGGACTTGCGAACCACGCCCGCCCATACGGAATTGGTAGATGTAACTGATTGCGCCGGCTGGCGTGATACGCACACCAAAGCCAATTGGGTCGGTGTCCCACAGATAGTGGGTCTTGCCGGCTTGCCCCTGCTCCTTGCGAAACCGCTCGTCCCTCTTGAGCCGATCGATCGCAGACTTCGATATGCTCATCCGCTCCCCAGAATTGATACTTTGACCCATCAGCTGCCGCCCTGTGACATCACCATGACATCACGCTAAACGAAACTGAGAGAAAGTCAAAACATCACGAGTCCCTATAAATCTCTATTTTTCAGTTTTTTATGATACCATAAGGTATCACAAGGAATGTCCGGGAACGCTGTAGCTCCACACTGGGGGTGTGGGGGTCGGAGGTTCGAATCCTCTCGTCCCGACCAATTCGTCTTCCCCCGCGAACAAACCCGCAAACTGCCGCCGCAGTTCTGCTTTGAGCACTTTGCCCATGGCATTTCGCGGGAACTCCGGCACGATCCGGATTGCCTTGGGCTGCTTGAAGCGCGCCAGCTTTGCGCGTGCGACGGCCTCGATGGCAGCGGGCTGCAGATCAGGCCGCGCCGCCAGCACCACCGCCACAACGCCCTCGCCGAAATCGGGATGCGGTACGCCGATGATCGCAACGTCACTCACACCCTCCACGTCGGCGAGCACCATTTCGAGCTCCGCCGGATAGATATTGAAACCGCCCGAAATGATCAGGTCCTTCGAACGGCCCGCGATGGTCACACGGCCGGTCTCGTCCTTGAAGCCGGTGTCCCCCGTTACGAAGAACCCGTCCGGCCCGATCGCTTCGGCCGTCGCCTCGGGCCGCCGCCAGTATCCGGCGCAGAGATTCGGCCCCCGGATCTCGATCTCCCCGATCTCGCCGGCGGACAGTTCAGCCCGCCCTTCCCCGCCGACCACGCGCAGTTCCACCCCCGGCAGCGGATAGCCCACCGTGCCCGGAAGCCGCCCCTCGGGCGCATAGGGATTGGACGTGATCATCGCCGCCTCGGTCATGCCGTAGCGTTCCAGACTGCGCTGCCCGGTGCGCGCCTCGATCTCGGCAAAGACGGAAGGGAGCAGCGGCGCCGACCCGCAAATCATCAGCCGGATACCGCGCACCGCTTCGCGGCCGAAGTCAGCCTGCTCCAGCAGCCGCGTATAGAACGTGGGCACCCCCATGAACACGCTCACTGTGGGCAGCAGCGCCACTATCTTCGCGGCATCGAACTTGCCAATGAGATGCACCGTCGCCGCGCTGTAGAGCCCCAGATGCAGCGCCACAAACAGCCCATGCGCATGGAAAAGCGGAAGGCTGTGCAAAATCGAATCCGCATCCGAAAAGTGCCAGGCCTCGAACAGCGCCGCGACATTCGAAGACAAGTTGCGGTGCATCAGCATCGCGCCCTTGGGCCGCCCGGTGGTGCCTGAGGTAAACAGGATGGCGGCCAGATCGGTCTCGGCCATGACTTCCACCGCCAGATTCGGCTCTAGCCCCGCCGCGAGAGCAGGGAGCGATCCCGATCCATCGGGCTCCAACGTCACGCGCGCCGGGATATCGACCTCCGGCACCGCCGTCGCTGAGCCATGCACCAGCAGCACTGGCTCGGCATCCTCGATCAACATGGCAAGCTCGCTCGCCGTATAGGCCGGGTTTACCGGCACCGCGATTCCGCCGGAGGCGAGCACCGCCAGGTAAGTCAGCGCGAAACCGGGCGAGTTTTCTGCCTTGATCATGACCCGGTCGCCGCGCCTGACACCCAGCTGCGTCAGCGCCGCCCGGTACTGCCCGATCATCGCCGGAAGCGCGCCAAACGTGCAGACCGTCTCCCCCTGCCACAGCCACGCAGGCTTGCCCTCATGCCCTGCATGGCGGGCGAGGAAGATGGCAACGAGATTGGCATTCATCGGGCAGGCTCCGTCAG
>CAILIO010000039.1 GCA_903834285.1 uncultured Sphingomonadales bacterium
CCGTCAAGGCGACCTACCCGATCAAGATCAACTTCGATAACGGCTTTGGCAACAATGGGGTCAATGTCGTCGCGTCGCAGGGCAGTCTCGTCGTGGGCGGACGGATCACTTATGGCGGCGGCGCTGTTCAACTCACCGCGGCAGGCAGCGTTCTCGGGAGCAAGGCCGGGCTGATCTATGCGCATGGCTTCGTCGGTTGCGCAGGTTCGGTCACGCCCGCCAATTGCGCGCCGGGTGTGTCCAGCGGCTCGATTGGCTCAGCCGACCAGCCGCTTGCGGTAACGGTCGCCGGTTCGGCGCTCGGCGATCCGTTGACCGGCCTTGGCAAGAGCATGGGCGGCGCCGTCTTTGCCAATGCCAATGGCGGCGATGTCTATCTTTCGCTGGCCTCCTCGACCGCTACGGCCGGCGATCTCGACGCCGTCGCGGTCGCGGGGGTGGGCGCCACGGGCAAGGTCGTGATCACTTCCAGCACCGGCCTTGTCGGTCTCACCGCGTACGGCACCAATATCGCTGGCAAGGAAATCGACATCACCAGCGCCGGCGCGGTTGGCGGTTTCGACCCCACTTCGGGCAGCGGCACCGATCCCTTGCGTGCCCCGGCGCTCACCGTCGATGTGGGCGAGGGCGGGCTGTGGATCAACGCGGGCGGAGACATCACCGTACAGGGCGCGATGCGCCACGACGCCACCGATATCGCCAATGTCCTGCGGCTCGGCGCTATCGTCTCCACCCGCGACGTGCAGATCCGCGCGCCAGGTTCGATCGTCGCGCTCGATACCACCACAATGATCAATCAGGACAAGCTGGCCCGCTTCCTCGTGGCGGCACAGACGCTCCAGCTGGCGCCGAGCGCCTCTTGCACCGGTGCGGCCTGCACCGGCACCGATCCAACGCGCCTCGCCTCGATCACCGGCGAACTGCGCAACCAGGCGCGTGCCGCCTATGATACGATCATCCACGCAGGCGGCCTGCCCACGAGCGAGGCCGCCGATATCGCGGCGCGGATCGACAAGCTCAATAGCCTTGCCGCCGTGGGCGTCGCCATCGGACGCAGCGGGACGCTCGTTTATGACCCCACCAAGGATACCACCAAGACGGCAGCGGCCTTCGCCGCCACGCTTACGGGCCGCACCGGGCTCAGCCCTGCCGACGTGACAAGTGCGCTGCAGGCCTATGCCAACGGCGTCATCGCGCTTGTCGGCACCAGCCTGCCCAACCTTTCGGCGAGCGCGGACAAGGCGGCAGCAGTCTCCGCGCTCGTGCTGGCGCAAGGCAGGACGGCAGCCGAGACCGATGCGCTGGGCAAGCTGCAACTGGTCGACCAGCTGCGCAGCCAGGGTGTGCTGATCGATGCGAGCGGCAAAGTCACGCTGGCCGCCACCGCCAAGGTCGCGCCGGGCTCCCCGCTCGCCGTGCTGGCGGTCAATGCGCTGCAATCCCAGACCAACGCGCTCAAGCCCGCCACCGGTGCTAGCGCGATCACCCCGATTGCCCAGCCCACTCCGGCGGATGTCCAACGCGGGCTTCAGGCCTATGTCGACAGCCTCACCACCAAGATCAAACCGCTGCTCGGCGGCGCGCTACCCACGCTGACCGGACTTTCAACCAGTGCCGCGCAATTTGCCTTGATCGATAGCAAGGTGAGTGCCACCAGCTTGGCGGCTTATGCGGGTGCGCAGACCGCTGATGCCAAGGCCGTCCTGTTGCAGGAATTCGGCGCGCTTCCTCCCTCGCGCACCAGCATCGATACGCTGGCCTTCGCGCCAAGCTTCCTTGCCGCGCGCACCGATGGAGCGACCTGGCGGCAGACGCAGCTAGATTTCCAGGTGCCTTCGACCGCCTTCGTTCCCGTTGCCGATACCCAGTTCGAGATACGCAAGCCCGTGATCACCGCGCGCAACCTGACGCTCGTGGCCGGCAATTCGATTGGCAACTTCGAAGCGCCCGAAGCCTTCCGCTTCACCAGCGCGGGCCTTGTCGATGCAGCCGGTACCGCGATCACCGATCCTCTGAAAAAGCAGCTTGCCGCGGCCTATCTCGCTTCGGCCGGGCCGGGCGATCTCGTCGCCAGTGTCACCGGTTCGCCGGCCACGCAGGTCACTTTCGTGAGCCGCCACGATCAGCCGCTCCCGCTCGATGTCAGCGGCGTGGTCAATGCTTTTGCCGCCACCAACTACGTCTCGCGCAACACGACCTGGACCGCCGACAACGCGGACCAGCTTTCGGGCGACATCTTCCTCACCGATGCCGGCACGATGACCATCGGCTCGATCGTCAGCCTCAAGCCTGTCACGGGCTTGCGGCGTACTGATTGCAACAGCAACCCCGCCGTGCCGCTTTCGGGCTGCGACAGCCGCATCCGCCTTACCGCCAACGCCATTACCGGCGTAACGCAGGGTGCGGTGCAGCTGACCGGGCGCGTTTACATCAACGGCAGCCTTAGCCGCCAGAGCGTCACCGACCCCGGCGGCCGCGCGGTGATCATGGGCGGGCTGATCCGGCTCGAGGCTTCGAACGGCAATCTGCGATCTGCCGATGGCAGCGCGATCGGGGTCGATGCACAGGCGCTCGAAGTGGTGCGCGCAGCGGGCAGTGCGCGGCTGTTCAGGCGTGCGCCCGCCATGATCGGCTCGGGCGATTTCACTGCTGGGCTTGCTTATGCCAACAGCCCCGACCTTGTCGTCGGCGACGTGTTCGCAGGCCAGACTTTCGCGCTCGACAATCCCGTTGGCTCGTTGCTTGTGGGCGCGGTTCCCTCGAACCTTGCGAGCGAAAACCGCAACGGACGGATCGTGGCCGGACTGGTGCGCCTGCGCGCGGCGGGCGATATCGGCGGCAGCGGGATCACCGCGGCAGGGTTGCCTGCGCGCTTCGATATCCAGACCCCGCAGCTCTATACACTCGCCGCCGGCTACGACTTTGGCGCCGCGCCGCTGACCTCCCCGGCGACGACATTCAGTTTCGACGGCAGCAGCCAGCACAACTTTACCGCGGCCGAGCTGATAGGCCAGACCGTATTCGATCCGGCCGCACCCGCCTATATCACGATCACCCAGCTACCGACCGGCGCCAGCCTGCTGCTCAACGGGCCGAGCGGTTTGCGCTTCATCAAGAACGGTTCCGCGATCCCGGTCTCGGCGCTCTCGCAGCTGCAGTTCAATGGCTACAGCGGCCTCGGCACGCAGACCATCGGCTACCAGCTCGTCGTGCCCACCGGCGCCATCGGCACCGACCCTGCGCCCGCCGGGTTGGCTGGCGGTTCGGCCTGGCTCGATTTGCGCGGTTCGGTGGTGATCGGCGGCGGAACGAACTCGGTCATCGGGGCGCGCGGTAGCCTCGATATCGGCAAGGTCGCCGGGGGTAGCGGAACAGTCGATCTCGAAAGCGCGATCGCCGTCGGCGGCAGCGCTAGCCTCGTCACCGCCGGGCCCTTCCTCATCGGGCAGACGGTCACCGTAGGCGCAAGCGGGACCGTAACGCCCGCCTCCTGCGCCACCGATCCCAGTCCCGCCGCGTGCCTTCTGGACCTTTCACGGCTCGACCTTACGGTAGGCGGCGCGTTCAACCTCACTTCCGGGCGCTCCATCGAGTTCGGCGCGCTCTCGGCTGGCGGCGGCAAAGTCGAATCGACGCAGGGCACGATTACCATCGACCGGGGCCTGATCGGCAGCGCGAGCGCTGCAGCGCCGTTCACGCTCACGGGCTATAACGGGGTCTTCACCCACGACATTCTCGGCGGTGCGCTCGCACTCGTTTCGGCCAATGGCAACATCGACGTAGCGGGCAAGTTGAACGCCACATCGATCACGATGATGGGCAGGACCACCGGGGTAGACGGCGCGATCGACACGACCAACCTCGTGATCGTCTCGGAAGGCGACGTCACCCTCGAGAACACGATCGTCGCTGACTCGCTGCACGTAACGGTAACCGGCGATCTCGAACTGTCGCATTCGATTACGCTGCGTTCGCCGTCGGGACACACCGTCTCAGCGCTAGTCGCGGGCGGCGAGGTCACGCTCGGCGACCACGCGGTGATCAGCGGCACGGCGGACAGCGTGCTGACGATCACCGGCGCCAGCATCGATTTTGCCCCGACCTCGGTTATCAGGGGGATCGACACCTGGATCACGGCAACCATAGGCGGAGTGCGGCTTGGCACAATCGACGGCGGTGCGCTCTCGGTCCGAGGTGCGGGGGATATTGCGCTGGGCGCGCTCGCCGCACACCGCGCGCGTCTCGTCTCGATCAGCGGGAATATCGACTTTGGCGGTCCGGTGCGGATCGAACGGGCTGTTACCCCGACTGCCATCGCCCGCACGGCTGCTCCAGCCAGCGATGACGGCAGCCTTGCCGCCCGCGCGACCGGGTCGATCACGATCGAGGGGCCGATGGCGGCGCAGCGTGGGATCACGCTTTCCGCCGGTTCGATCACCACGACGGGGGCGGGCTATCTCACCGACGCTCTCGCTGCCGGCACGCCGATCGCGCTGCGCGGTGACCGGATCGCGGTCACCTTCCGCGATGCCGCGGCGCGCACGCAGCCGGTGCGCTTCAATGTCGCCGGCTACACCGCGCCCGAGGCTGGCTCGGCGCGGTTCCTCTTCGATACGCCGCGCCCGATCGATTTCACCCTGCTCAAAGTGCAGAGCTTGCGGATCGATGAGGCTGGCATGGTGCGTTATGCTCCTTGGAGCGAGTGCAGCATGCTGCCGGTCGCGGCCGGCAGCTGGTTCGAAGTCTGGGGCGGGCCTGCGGGCCGCTGCGCGCAGCCGCCTGCGCTTGATCTCGTCGAAGCCCGGCCGATCGAGCCGCAACTCTCCATCCAGCCGCAGCGGTGAAACCCATGTCCATTCGTCCCCGCCGCCGCCTTGCGGCCCTCGTCCTGGTCACCCTCGCGCCGCTCCCCGCGACGGTCCGCGCGGCAACAGCGCCCGTGCTGGCCCCGGGTATCGATCCCGGTCTCATCAACGAGAGCCTGCGCCGCCAGTTCGAGCCTGATCGCCCGGCACTCCCCCCGCAGGCGAACGTCAGCGTCGATGCTACTCCTCCGACCGAGTCCGTGACGCCTGGCAGCACCGTGCGATTTGCGCTGAAAGCCATCCATTTCGATCAGAGCCACTATTTCGGGCCCGACACGCTTGCCGCGCTCGCGCGTCCGCTCGAGGGGCGCGAGGTCGGGATCGACGAACTCCAGGCGCTCGTTTCGCGGATCAACGCGCTCTATACCGCGCGCGGCCTTGCCACTGCGCGCGCCGTGCTCGCCCCGCAAGCGGTCGAGGACGGCACCGTGGCGATCCGCCTTGTCGAAGGGCGGCTCGGCGCGATCACCGTCAAGGGCGGAAGCCCGCGCAGCCAGCGCCGGGTGCGCGATGTCATCGCTGTGCAGCCGGGCGATGTGGCCGATCCGCGCAATCTCGAAGCGCGTCTGCGCCTGTTCAACCGCGAGAACGACAGCCACTTGCGCGCCGGTCTGTCGGCCGGGCAGGGCCTTGGGCAGACCGACCTCGAACTGCAACTCGTCGAACCGCCCCGGCTTGGCCTTGAGGTCTTTGCCGACAACAACGGCTACCGCTCCACCGGCATGTGGGAGGAAGGCGCCATCATCAGGGCCTTCCGCGTGTTGGGCGCGTCGGACCGGGCCTCGCTGGTTGCGGTGCGCTCGCCGGGGGTGAAGTCGGTGTCCGGCGCGTGGTCCGTCGCGGTTGGTGCAGGCACGCGCTTCGGTCTAAGCGCTTCGCACGGGGAAACGACGATCCGGCAGGCCGGCACCAATCCGCTTGCGATTGCTGGCCGCTCCAATACCGTCAGCGGTGATGTCGCGGTTGCGCTGGCCAATCGCAACAGTTTTGCCCTCCATATCGACACCACCCTGAGCTTTACCCAGTCCGACACCCGGATAAGCGGTGAACGGGTGGTCGATAATCAGGTGACGACGGCGGGAACCTCGCTTCTGTTCGATCTGTTCACGCCCCACCTTGTCGGCTCGGGTCATGTCGAGGCCAATTTCAGCCACGTCGAGGAGCGGGTTTCGGGCACGGTGGCCGAGCCGCTGATTTTTCGCGCTGACCTGCAATTGAGCCGCCCGTTCGGCAGCCACGGCACCTACGTCCGGTTCCGCGGCGATGGCCAGTGGACCGGCGCGGGCGCGCTCCCCGGCCTGCTGCAGTACCAGATCGGCGGCGCACGCTCAGCGCGGGCGCTCGATCCTGGCACCGCCGCGGGGGACAGTGGCTATACCGTCGCGCTGGAGACGGGGCAGGCCCGGCCGATCGGGCACAGCGCCATCGATGTCGGGCTGTTCCTCGATCATGCCGAAACCTTTGCCGCCGGCCAACCCGCCGAACGCGCGACCGATATCGGCACCTCGCTGGCGTTTTCGCTGAACAGCCACATCAGCATTCGCGGGCAATATGCTTGGGCGATCGATCATTCGGGGCCGGGCGCGCAGCCAAAGCGGGGGTACGTTTCCGTCTCGGCCCGTTTCTGAGGGATATTGCGGCGATCGACTGGCACAGCCTCTGCAAAATTCGGTTTGAAATCGTCTCCATAGCGCCCAAACTTCCGCTGCAAGCAGAAGAGAGGGAGACAAGGCGCGCGCCATGGAAAGGGCAAGGGCCAAGGATCTGATCGCGGGACTGGCCGTGGCGGGGGTCATGCTGCCCGAAGGCGTTGCCTATGCCGGGATCGCCGGGCTCGCGCCGGGCCGTGCGCTGCTGGCGGCGATTGCGGCCGGGCTCGTCTATGCGCTCGTCGGACGGAGCCGCTTCGCCGTGATCGCGCCGACCTCGTCCTCAGCCGCGATCCTTGCCGCCGCGCTGGCGGGATTGCCTGGCAACGCAGCGGAGCATGCAGGCATGGCGACAGCGCTGGTGGCCATCGTCGGCGGCATCTTCCTGATCTTTCATGTCTTCCGTCTCGGCAGCCTCGCCGGGTTCATTTCCCGCCCGGTGCTGCGCGGTTTCGCGTTCGGACTTGCGGTCGTGATCATCGTGCGCCAGCTGCCCAAGTTGACGGGCATTGCCGTCGAGGCGGTGCCCATCTGGTGGCAACTTGCCGAACTGGTGCAGCACGCGCGTGCGCTCAATGGAGCAAGCGCGGTGCTGGGGGTAAGCGCGCTCGCCGCGCTGCTGTGGCTGCGGCGCCATCCGCATGTGCCGGGTTCGCTCCTCGTCCTCACCATCGGGACCGTGCTTGGCATCGTGCTCGGCCTGCCCGCGCGGGGTGTCGCGGTGGCGGGACCGATCCACATCGCATTGACCGCCATGGCAATGCCGGAAAGTATTGCGCTGTGGAGCCGGCTGGTCCAGCTCGCCGCCCCGATCGCGCTGATCCTGTTCGCGGAGAGTTGGGGCACGATGCGCAGCTTTGCCCTGCAACATGGCGATGCGCTCGAAGCCAATCGCGAACTTGGAGCGTTGGGGGCGAGCAACCTCGCCGCCGCGCTCGTGCAGGGCATGCCGGTGGGCGCAGGCTTTTCCGCAGGCTCGGCCAACGCCGCAGCCGGGGCGCAGAGCCGCCTTGCTGCCGCGGCCGCCAGCGTGGCGCTGCTCATGCTCGCGCTGTTTGGAGGCCAGTGGATTGCGCAGATCCCCGAGCCAGTTCTCGCCGCCGTGGTCATCGCGGCGCTCACCCATGCCCTCTCGCCCGCCCCGCTGGCGCGCTATTTCCGCCTTGGCCGCGACCAGTGGATTGCGGTCGCCGCCGCGCTGGGCGTGCTGACATTGGGCGTGCTCGGCGGGATGCTCGCGGCCATCGCGCTCTCGGTCGCGGCCCTTCTCTATGCCTTGTCGCATCCCACGATCAGCGAACTCGGGCGGATCGGCGACAGCCATGACTTTGTCGACATGGCGCGCCATCCCGACGCGCTGGCGACTAGCAGGCTCGCCGTGTTCCGCCCCAATGCCCCGCTGATGTTCGCCAATGCGGAACCCGCGCTGGCCGTTATCGCGCGCGGGGCGCTGGCGCGCCCGGCTGCCGTGGTGATCCTTAGCCTCGAGGAAAGCAACGACCTCGACGGCACCGCCATCGAGGCGCTCGGCGAATTTGCCGAAGAGTTGCGCAAGGGCGGCAAGCGCCTGATCCTCGCCCGGGCGCACGACCGCGTGCGCGATGTTCTCGTCGCGGCCGGCATGACAGAGCTTGCCCGCGATTCCACGTTCAGCGTTGCCGACGCTGCGCAGCGCGCCGTCACAGGAGACCCGCCATGGCCATGACCAATCCGATCGAGCCCATCGTCCATCCCGTGCCGATCCGGTCGCTGCGCCCGACGCAGATGACGATCGGACAGCGCGAAGTCGAGCGCAAGCGCGCGGAGTGGTGCGCGCGACGAGACCGCGATGGCGGCGAGTTTCTCGGCTCGCATGTCATCCCGGCCGTGATCGGTCCCAACGGTGTCTATTGGCTGATCGACCACCACCACCTGACCCGCGCGCTGCATGAGGAGGGTGTCGAGCGTGTGCTGGTTTCCGTCGTTGCGCGGCTGGAGCACCTGCCCAAGCGGCGCTTCTTCAGCTTCATGGATTGCCACAACTGGCTCCACCCCTATGACGACGAGGGCAAGCGCTGCGACTTTGCCGACTTGCCGCGCCACATCGGCAAGCTTGCGGACGATCCCTACCGCTCGCTGGCGGGCGAAGTGCGGCGCGCGGGCGGCTATGCCAAATCGCAAACCCCCTACACCGAGTTTCTCTGGGCGGACTTCCTGCGCGACCGGATCGCCGGGCACCAAGTGAAGGAGAAGTTTGCCAAGGCGCTTGCCAAGGCGCTCATTCTGGCGCGATCGCCGGCCGCGGCCCATCTGCCGGGCTTTGCCGGGCCGGAGCAGAGCTAGGAAAGCGGGGGAAAGTCTGCTCAGCGCTGCGCGATCAGCGCTCTTGATTCGCGGATTTGCCAGATCAGCAGCGCTGCCGCGCCAATCAGCATGTCGCGCGCGCGCTTGCCCAGCGAGAGCGCCAGCGCTGCTTCCGGCGCCAGACCGAACAGCGGGGCAACGAACAGATAGCCCGCCTCCTGCACGCCGATCGCCCCCGGAACGAAGAAGGCGATACTGCGCAAGGTGAAGATGAGCCCCTCCAGCGACAGCACTTTCCACAGCGCGATATCGCTCCCCATCAGCTCCAGCATAAACCATGATCCGGTGCCGGTGGCCGTCCACGCCGCGAGATTGAACAGGAAGGCGGCGAACACGTGGCCGCGCATGGCGTAGGTGCGCGAAAGCTCGGCCTGCACTTCGGCCAGCACCGTCGCGCCGGGCAGAAACCGGGCCGCGATCCGCGCCGCAAGCGCCAGCACCACGGGCTGCATCGTGAAGAACAGCACGATCAGGCCAATCATCACCGCAGTGCCACCGATGATAGCCGGGCGCAATTCCGCCGCCCCGGAGCCCGCCAGCAGCGGCGCGATCGCGAGCAGGCTGAACAGGGTGTAGACGACCTGGCTGGCCATCTCAGTCGTCAGGTCGACGACAAACGAGCTGTAGACGCGCGGGGCCGGGACAGATGCCCCGATCAGTGTTCGCCAGCCGATGAGGATCGCGCCAAGCTCGGAAAACGGCAGCAGGTTGGAAGCCCCGTCGCGCACAAGACGGGCCCAGGCAAACAGCACCACGCGCCGGGGCGGCTCTCCCGGCGCTGCCGAATGCCACGCTCCGCCGAGCAGGGCCGAGGTGAACAGCGACCAGGCGCAGATGGCCGCAAAACCGCCCGGTCCCATGCGCCGTGCGGTCTGCGCGATTTGCGTGAGGCCGACGTCGCCGATCGTCCAGGCCGCGATGGTGAGCCCGAGCAAAGTGGCAGCAAGGATGCCGATCCGGCTCCAGGTGTTCAGGCGCGTCCTCCCGCTTCGTCGTCTTCCCGGGTGCGGGCCATGGTCAGGCGCGGGCCCCGCCAAAGTCGGCAAATCGTCCGGTCCGCAGGCCATTGCGGTTGATTGTGGCTTTGGCAAGCGGATCGATCAGCGCGGCCAGTTCCTCGCCGTAGCGGTAGCCCGGCGCGCTGCCCGGATAGGGCCCGAGCGCCGGATGCGCGTAGATCTCGGTAAGGCCCGGCGGCAGGTTGCCGAGCAGACCTAGCAGCCGTTCCGCCGTCAGCGCGCCCGACCACGCGAGCCCGAAGACCTGATCCGGTACGGTCAAGCCATGGCGGCGCAGGCGGCGGCGCAGCACTCTCGCCCAGAGATGTTCGATGCCCGTGTGCTGGCGGGTGCCTTCGAGTGCCGCGATCACGCCCGGCGGCTCGATCGGTGCCCGCATCGCGCGCAGACCATGGCGCTTGCCCGCGTGCAAGATGGCCGAGGCAATCGTCGGGTGCAGATGGAAATGCTTGTGCGCGTTGACGTGGTCGAGCGTCAGCCCCGTCGCGACAAAGGCGGCGAACTGCGCCTCGATTTCGGCCGCCAGCTGCCGCCGTGCGGCTGGCGAGGCGAAGATCGTGAGCGCTGTGCGGACCATGTCGGTGCGGAACAGGCCGTCGCTGCCCACGAGCGCGGGGATTTGCTCGGGCGGCAGCTGCGGGCGGCCCTCGACCAGCACGAGATGGAGCCCGACCCCGAGCGCCGGGAGCCGCCGGGCCCGCTCGACCGCATCGTCTGCCGCATCGCCGGCAACCATCAGGCTCGCGGCGGTCAGGATGCCATCGCAGTGCGCCTGCTCGACGGCAGCGTTGACCTCGCACGATGCGCCGAAGTCATCCGCCGTGACAATCAGCCGTCTGGTAACCTCCACGTTCAAGGATCAGGCAGCTTCCTTGCGCTTGCGCAGGAATTCGAAGAACTCGACACCCTCGCGCAGGCGGCGCTTCAGCATGTCCCAGTCGCGCATCATCTCGCCCACGATGGCGCCGATCTTGCGGGGGCGGAAGTAGAAACGCTTGTAGAACTCCTCGACCTTGTCGAAGATCACCTTCGACGAGAGGTGCGGATAGCTCAGCTGCGCGATCTGGGTGCCGCCGTCGGTCAGCAGATGATCGCTGCCATCGAACCAGCCGTTTTCGGTCGCCTGCTTGTAGAGAAAGGTGCCCGGATATGGCGCGGCGAGCGAGACCTGGATTGTGTGCGGGTTGAGCTCGATCGCATAGCGGATCGTCTCCTCGATGGTCTCCAGCGTCTCGCCGGGCAGGCCGAGGATGAAGGTGCCGTGGATGGTCAGGCCCAGCGCATGCGCATCCATGGTGAACTGCCGCGCTACCTTGACGAGCAGGCCCTTCTTGATGTTGTGCAGGATCTGCTGGTTGCCGCTTTCATAGCCCACCAAGAGCACGCGGCAGCCGCCAGCCTTCATCGCCTTGAGCACGTTGTAGGGCACATTGGCCTTGGCATTGCAGCCCCATGTCACCGGAAAGCCAGGCTTGCCGAAGCCGAGCTTGGCGAGTTCACCCGAAAGCTCGACGACGAAATCGTGCGCGTCTGCCAGCGTGTCGTCGTCGAAAAAGATCTCCTTCACCTCGGGCATTTCGCGCAGGATGTACTGCACTTCCTCGATCACCTTGGGCACAGTGCGGTGGCGATAGCGGTGGCCGGAAATCGTCTGCGGCCAGAGGCAGAACGTGCAGCGGCTTTTGCATCCGCGCCCGGTGTAGAACGAGATGTAGGGGTGGCGCTGATAGCCGCCGTAGTACTTCTTGAGATCGAGATCGCGCTTGTAGATGGGCGAGACCATCGGCAGCACGTCCATGTCCTCGATCTGCGCGCGGTCCTTGTTGCGCACGAAGCTGCCGTCCGCATCGCGCCAGGTGATGCCGTCCACTTCGCGCAAGGGGCGCCCTTCGGCGATTTCCACGATGGTGAAATCGTACTCCTCGCGCGCCACGAAATCGATTTGGGGCGAGGCGGCAAGGCTCTTGTCCGGCTCGACCGCCACTTTGGCGCCGACGAAGCCGATCACAATCCTGGGGTTGCGCTCCTTGATCAGCGCAGCAGTGCGGATGTCTTGATTGAAGCTCGGCGTCGAGGTGTGGAGGATGACGAGATCGCGCTCGTCAAACTCGTGCGCGATATCTTCCCAGGAAAGATCGTGCGCCGGGGCGTCGATCAGCTTCGATCCCTCGACCATCGCCGCAGGCTGGGCAATCCACGTCGGGTACCAGAAGGACTTGACTTCGCGCTTCATCTGATAGCGCGCGCCCGCACCGCCATCATACCCGTCGAACGACGGAGCCTGCAGGAAAAGGGTGCGCATCATGAGACGGTGTTCTCCACGGGGCTGACGATATGCCCGTCGCCCTCCATTCTAAGCCTTGTTCCGCGCCAATCAACAACGCGAACGAAATAGCTTGCCACAAACACCGCGAGGCTCAGCGCATCGCGCGGCGGCAGCAGCCACCACGGCGCGGTAGCGGCCCCGGCGTAGCGGTCAACCACCCGCTTGGTCCAGAGGCGCACCAGCAAGGCGGCGGCGATCACCGGAAGACCCGGCCAAGGATGGAAGAGGCCGCCCAGCATCGCGAGCGCCAGCGGCATGCCGATCACCGAACCGGCATAGCCAGCGGGCGCAAGGGCCCGGATCGTCGCGGCCCAGCGCAGTTCCTGTCGCCAGACTTGCGCGAGACTGCGCTCGGCGGAAGCATGGACGAGCAGAATGGGCGGAATGGCAATGCCGAGCCCGCGCCCGCGCACCGCTGCGCCAATGGCGTGATCGTCGGCCAGCACATCAGCAAAAGCTGCGAACCCGCCGATGGCCTCCAGCGTCGAGCTGTGCAGCGCAATCGTTGAACCCATGCAGGGCTCGGCCAGCCCCTTGGTCGTGCCGAACACCAGCCCGACGAGGAACTGGTAGCTTGGCCCTGCCGCTGCGAGCCGCGACCAGAACCCGGCATCGCCGCGCCCGCGATAGAGACAGGTCACAGCCCCGGTGCCCGGTGTATCGAGTGCGGTGAGAACTTGCGCCAAATAATCCGGGCCCACCGCCATATCGCTGTCGCTCAGCACCAGAATGTCGTGCTCGGCGCGGGCCATGATGTTGATCAGGTTGCCGATTTTGGCATTCGCGCCGTGCGGGGTGGGATTGATGACAAGGTCGATCCGCGCCGCAGGATAGCGCGCCTTGAGCGCCCGGACCGCCTCTATTGCGGGATCGTCTGCGCGCTGCACGCCGCAGATCATCTGCAGCGGCCCGTCATGCCGCTGATCGAGGAAACTCGCGAGGTTGGCCTCCAGCTGCGGCTCGGCGCCATAAAGTGGCTTGAGCAGGGTGACCGCCTCCCGGCGCGTGGGCGCAGGGGCGCGCGTCGCGAGAAACCGCCACAACACATAGGTGGCATAGGCCCAGTACAGCGTGCCGATCACGGCCTGCGACAGGATAAGCCAGCCAATCAGGGAGGCGATATGCGCAGCTGCAATCATCGCACGAAGTCCTAGTCAAGTTCGCGCCCCGCGCAAAACATTTGCACAAAACATGGGATCCGGATGCCAAGCCCCTTGCCACCGGGGCAGGGCCGGTCAATCAAGCCGGCATGGTAGTGATGACAGGGAAATGCGGGTTCTGATGGACGATACGCGGGGGCTCGCGCTCGTGACCGGGGTTTCGGGTTTCGTCGGCTCGGCGGTCGCGCGGCGGCTGGCGGGGGCCGGCTACCGCGTGCGCGGGCTTGTCCGCGCGTCGAGCCCGCGCGGCAATCTCGGCGATTTTCCGGGGGAACTGGTCGAAGGCGACGCGCGCGATGAAGCCAGTGTCGCGCGCGCCATGGCCGGCGCCCGGTTCCTGTGCCACGTCGCTGCCGATTACCGCCTCTGGGCGCCGGACCCGGAGGAGATCGTGCGCAACAACCTCGCCAGCACCGGCGTGGTCATGCGCGCGGCCATCGGCGCCGGGGTGGAGCGCCTTGTCTACACCAGCAGCGTCGCCACGCTGAAACCCTCCGATGCCGGCGCGGTCGACGAGCGGCATGCTGCAAGCGCCGACGAGGCCGTCGGTGCCTACAAGCGCAGCAAGGTCGTCGCCGAGCGGCTGGTCGAGCAGATGGTGGCCGAACAGGGCCTTCCCGCGGTGATCGTCCTGCCCTCCACCCCGATCGGCCCGCGCGACATCAAGCCGACGCCGACGGGCCGGATCATCGTCGAGGCGGCCAGCGGGCGGATGCCGGCCTATGTCGATTCGGGCCTCAATCTCGTTCATGTCGACGATGTCGCCGAAGGTCACCGCCTCGCGCTCGAGCAGGGCAGGGTGGGGGAGCGCTACATTCTTGGCGGGCAGGACGTGATGCTCCGCGATCTCCTCATCTGCATCGCCGCCGAAATGGGCCGCCGACCGCCCCGCGTACGCCTGCCGCGCGCTCCGCTGATGCCGCTCGCGTGGCTCAACGAGGCCTTGGCGCGTGCCACCGGCAAGGCCGACCCGTTCCTCACGCTCGATTCGCTGCGCATGTCGCGCCACCGCATGTTCTTCCGATCGGACAAGGCGGCGAGCGAACTCGGCTATCAGGCCCGCCCGTGGGGCGACGCGGTGCGCGACGCGATCGACTGGTTCCGGCAGGCGGGCATGATCGGATGATCGCTCCAGCGCTGTGTGCGCTAGCGCTGCTGATCTGGCTCGTGCTCCTCCTGGGGCGCGACATGTTCTGGCTCGCCCGCGAACGCGATACCCGCGCCATGCCGGTCGAGCCGAAGACATGGCCGGAGGTCGTGGCAGTCGTCCCCGCGCGCGACGAGGCGGATGTGATCGCGCGCTCGATCGGCAGCCTGCTTGCGCAGGATTATCCGGGCCCTTTTCGCATCATCCTCGTCGATGATCAGAGCACTGACGGCACGGCCGCAATTGCGCGGGCGCAGGGTTCGGCCCGGCTCGCAGTCCTCACCGGCGCACCCTTGGAGCGCGGCTGGACCGGCAAGCTCTGGGCCGTGTCGCAGGGCGTGGCGTGTGCGGGCGAGGCGCCCCGCTACTTGTGGCTGACCGACGCCGATATCGAGCACGCGCCCGATACCTTGCGCATGCTGGTCACGCGCGGCGAAGCGGGCGGACTTTCGCTCGTGTCGCTGATGGCCCTGCTGCACTGCAAAACCCCGCCCGAACGCATGCTGGTCCCGGCCTTCGTATACTTCTTCCAGATGCTCTACCCCTTTGCGGCGGTGAACCGCGCGAAGGGCATCGGCGCAGCGGCGGGGGGCTGCATGCTGGTCCGCCGCGATGCGCTGAAAGCGGCGGGCGGGATCGCCG
>CAILIO010000040.1 GCA_903834285.1 uncultured Sphingomonadales bacterium
CCCGAACACAGCGCAAAGCTCGACGAGGCGGCGACATAGGTCGGCACCGCTTCGACGCGATAGGCGCGAAACAGGCGCGGATCGATGCTGATATGAGCAGGCTCGCCGGGAGGGACGACCTTGCGAAGCTGGTCCATGAAGGCGCGGCCACCTCCGCTGGAGAACCCGCGAAAAACGACCATGCCGCCAGCCTTGGTGACATCGGCGATCATGTGATGCAGCGAATCCTCCGGCATCGAGAGGCTGGCGAACGCTACGAACATTGGCGCCGAGCGGTCCTCAGGCTTCATCGTTTGCCCGGCCTGGCTCACCAGCGAATCGAGATCGAAACCGCCAGCTACTGGGTGGGCGGTGATCTGTTTGAACGCTGCGAGATTGCTGGCAGCCGCTTCGACCATGCCTTCGACCGTCGTGCGCTGCTCGGCGTTCGCCTTCACTTGTGCGTGGAGCACTTGCGCTACGAACTGAGACAGATCGGCAGCCCCCGCATGCGCACGCTTGTCGATCGCCTCGAGGTCGAGCCCGTCAACACTCGTTTGCGCGATCGCAGCACCAACACTGATCGCGGCGATGCCGATGCTGCTGAGGAGAAAGCGCTTGGTCATGGCTCCCCCATCAGAACGCGCAGCAATTACGCTTGCGCCACACAAGGTAGCCGACGTCCTCGCCGACGACCGGGTAAGTATGGGATTTCAGTTGCAAAACGGTCGAGCCGCCCGGGGGCTGACAGGCGTAGCGCCCGGATGTCGCGGCCACCGGGTTCACCATCTGCAGGCGGTACTGCTGCTTCTGCATGATCGGCATGAGGTATTTGCCGCAGAGGCCCTGGCTCCCAATTGTCCCCCAGGCTAGCGCAGTGCGATGCATCTTGTAGACCATGCGTTCGGCCGCGAGCCGCATCGACTGGTCCATGGTCGAGTTGTTCCCGATGTTCCCGGTCATCGGATACATTGAGCCGTTGCAGCCAGCGCACCAGAACAGCGAGTTGAGCGGCAAAGCGGCAGTCGCGGCCACGCAGTCCGCTGCGCAGGCCACCTGGGCCAGCGGAAAGTCGAACACGACCGTTTCGGGATAGACCAGCGCGGCCAGCGTATCGTCCTGCCAGGTCGGGTCGAGTTCGGTCATGTAGGCGAGGTCGAACGAGGCCTGTTCGAAGCAGATGAAATCCGCCAGCAACTCGAGGAGGTAAAACAGCGGGTAGACGTAATAGTGCGCCTGATACTGGGCGGTCATCTCGGTGTTCCCGCCCTTTTGCGAGGCAGCCGAGACATGGCCGTTGCCAACATACATGCCGGGGTTGATCGTGATCCCGCCAAGGTTCGGGAAGCAGAAGGGCTTGGTCGTCACATCGACGAGCCGAACCGGCTCCCAGAAGCCGAACGACAGGCCAGGCCTCAGGCCGCAGAGACACACCGGCAACGCTGGATTAGGCGGATCGGGCTTGTCGCTCGGCCACAAGTCGAAGCCGCCGATCGACAGCGGGAAGAAGCAGTCCCAGCAAATGTCGGTGATCGGGTTCGGGAAATGGCCATGGCAAGTCCCCGAACCTTGGGCGCCGGCGGTTTCAGCCGTTCCCAGCCCGACGATGGCCAACAGTGCGGCGAGGAGGCGGCGCC
>CAILIO010000041.1 GCA_903834285.1 uncultured Sphingomonadales bacterium
GGCAAGCGCATTCATGTGACGGCCGAGCGCGATCCCGCGAACCTGCCGCATGGCGCGCAGGGCGTGGACATTGTGCTCGAATGCACCGGCTTCTTCACCGACCGCGCTTCGTGCGAGAAGCACATCGCAGCGGGCGCGAAGAAGGTGCTGATTTCGGCGCCGGGCAAGAACGTGGACCTCACTGTCGTCTACGGCGTGAACCACGAAAAACTGACCGCCGAGCACACGATCGTTTCCAACGCTTCGTGCACCACCAACTGCCTCGCGCCCTTCGCCAAAGTGCTCAACGACGAGATCGGGATCGTACGTGGGCTGATGACCACGGTGCACGCCTATACCAACGACCAGAAGATACTCGACCAGATCCATGACGATCCGCGCCGCGCGCGCGCGGCCGCGATGAGCATGATCCCGACCACGACGGGTGCTGCCCGCGCGGTGGGCGAAGTGCTGCCCGAACTGAAGGGCAAGCTCGACGGTTCGGCGATCCGCGTGCCGACCCCGAACGTTTCGGTGGTGGACCTGACCTTCCAGCCGGCGCGTGACACGACCAAGGAGGAAGTCAACGCGCTGCTCAAGGCGGCTGCGGAAGGCGCGCTCAAGGGCGTGCTAGACTTCAGCACCGAGCCGCTGGTCTCGATCGATTACAACCACAATTCGCACTCTTCGACCATCGACAGCCTGGAAACGGCCGTGATCGACGGCAAGCTGGTACGCGTGCTTTCGTGGTACGACAACGAGTGGGGCTTCTCGAACCGCATGGTCGATACGGCCGGCGTCATGGGCGGGCTGCTCTGAGCACCTGCTCTAACAACATGGGCGCGGGACGGCTTGAGGGCATTGCCCGGCACAAGGTGTCGCGCGGGCCCATGGAGACGCTGGAACGCGCGCTTGTCACCCCGGATAAGGGGCTGGAGGGCGATTGCCGGGGGCCAGTGCCGGAAGGCAAGAAGGGCAACCGGCAGATCACGGTAATCGAGGCCGAGAGTTGGGCTGCGGCGGTTCAGGACCTTGGCGGAGCCGATGGCCTTGTCTGGTCTGATCGCCGCGCCAATCTGCTGGTTTCGGGCGTGCGCTTGCCGCGCGAGTCGGGCAAGGTGATTGCGATCGGCAAGGGGCTGCGGATCGAGGTGCGCTGCGAATGCGATCCGTGCAGCCGGATGGACGCCCTGCGCGACGGGCTGCGGGCGGCACTGACTCCCGATTGGCGCGGCGGGATTTGCGGACGGGTTATCAGCGAGGGCGAGATTGCCTTGGGTGACGAAGTGAGGATCGAGCAATGAGCTTCAAGACCCTGGACGATATCGGCGACGTGCGCGGCAAGGTCGTGCTGGTGCGCGTGGACCTCAACCTCCCCATGCAGGACGGTGCGGTGACCGATGATACCCGCGTCCAGGCCGCGAAGCCGACGATCCTGGAACTCGCCGACAAGGGCGCCAAGGTTCTGCTTCTGGCGCACTTCGGTCGGCCAAAGGGTGAGCGCGTCTCCACGCAGTCGCTCAGCATGGTGATCGGCGCAGTGGAGAAGGTGCTTGGCCGGGAAGTGATGTTCGTTTCCGAGATCGCCGGGCCGGTGGTGAAGCAGGTTGTCGGAATCTTGCCCGAAGGCGGGATCGCCTGCCTCGAGAACACGCGGTTCTGGAAGGGCGAGGAAAAGAACGATCCTGAACTGGTGAAGGCGATTGCCGCCAATGCCGACATCTATGTGAACGACGCCTTTTCCGCCGCACACCGCGCGCATGCGACGACCGAGGGTCTGGCGCATGTGCTGCCAGCCTATGCGGGCCGCTCGATGCAGGCGGAACTGGAGGCGCTGGGCAAGGCGCTCGATCATCCCGAACACCCGGTGGCGGCTGTGGTCGGCGGGGCGAAGGTTTCTTCGAAGCTCGATGTACTGAAGCATCTGGTCGGCAAGGTCGATCACCTGATCATCGGTGGCGGCATGGCCAACACGTTCCTCGCCGCGCGCGGGGTCGATGTCGGCAAGTCGCTGTGCGAGCA
>CAILIO010000042.1 GCA_903834285.1 uncultured Sphingomonadales bacterium
ATCTGCCTTGCCGTCAGCCTCGCGCTGGTCGCCGCGGTCGTCTGGGCGAACCGCAACCGCCTGAAGGGCGAGCGCCACGAGGAAAGCTCGATCGCGGCCAGCTTCGCCTTGCTCTCGCGTCCGCGCTTCGGCTTCGGCGCACTGTGCATCTTCCTTTATGTCGGCGCCGAAGTCTCGATCGGCTCGATTATCGTCAACTACCTCTCTCAGCCCAGCGTCATGGGCATCGATCACGAAGCGGCGGGCGGCCAGATCTGGAAGTACTGGTTCGGCGCGATGGTAGGCCGCTTCATCGGCTCGGCGCTGCTGCGCGTGGTCAGCCCGGCCAAGACGCTGGCAGGCTGCGCTACCGGTGCGATCGCCTTGCTGGTGATTTCCACCCACACCTCGGGCCTTGTCTCGGCTTACACCCTGCTCGCCATCGGCCTGATGAACTCGATCATGTTCCCGACGATCTTTACGCTGGCTTGCGAAGGCCTCGGCAAGCGCGCGGCGGATGGTTCGGGCATCATCAACGTCGCCATTTTTGGCGGCGCGGTGATCCCGCTCGCCACTGGTGCGCTGGCAGACATGACCGGCAGCCTGACCATGGCGCTCGTGCTTCCTGCGCTTTGCTACGCGGTGATTGTCGCCTTCGGCTTTTTTGCGCTGCGGCCAGTTGCGTCGATCGACGCGGAGGCTTCGGCAGCGTTCGACTGAACAGCAAAGCGCCGGGGGTATTTCTACTCCCGGCGTTGACATTCGCTCGCACCGGCCCAAATCTGGGGCATGCTTTCGCAAAAGACGCGCTACACGATCCGCGCCCTCCAGCACCTGTCTGATACGTTCGGGCAGGGGGCGGTGCGTCTAGACGCGATTGCCGAGGCGCAGAACATCCCGCGCAAATTCCTCACCGTCATTCTGTCCGAGATGGCGCGCGAGGGCATCGTGGTCTCGCATCGCGGCCGGGAGGGGGGGTATGAGCTCGCGCTCCCGCCAGTCGATATCCGCTACGGCGATATCATTCGCCTGACTCGCGGCAGCCTCGCGCTCACGCCTTGCGCCAGCCGCAATGCGCACGAGACCTGCAACAACTGCCTGCCCGAAGCGGATTGCCGCCTGCGCGGGCTCATGCTCCAGCTGCGCGACGAGATGGCGGCAATGCTCGACCGGATCACGCTGGCCGACCGGATCACGCTTGAGCCGCCGTTCGAAGAGCAGGCCGCGTAAGAGCCCCGGGAAAACCGCGCAACTTCACTTGGCGTTCAGGCACCTGCTGGCTATAGCACCGCCATGAACGCCTCAGTCTCAGCCGTCACCAATGGTCGCAGTCCGCTGCGCCTTCTCGCACTCGCCGCCGCCACGGTCCTTCTCGGGCTTACCGCCGGCTGTGCGGGGACCAAGGCCAAGAAGGACGTGGCCTACGTCGCACGCGACGTCGATACGCTTTATGCCGCCGCGAAAGACCGGCTCGATCGCGGCGATGCCAAGCAGGCCGCCGCCCTGTTCGACGAAGTTGAGCGCCAGCACCCCTATTCGCCCTGGGCCCGCCGTGCCCAGCTGATGAGCGCGTTCAGCTACTACGCCGCGCGCGATTATCCCAAGTCGGTCCAGTCCGCGCAGCGCTTCCTGTCGATCCACCCTGGCAACAAGGACGCGCCTTACGCCTATTACCTCGTGGCCCTCTGCTACTACGAGCAGATCAGCGACGTGACACGCGACCAGAAGATCACCCAGCAGGCGCTCACCGCGCTGACCGAGGTGATGCGCCGCTATCCCAACACGACGTATGCCATCGATGCGCGGCTCAAACTCGATCTCGTAAACGATCACCTTGCCGGCAAGGAAATGGAAATCGGCCGCTTCTACCAGCGCAGCGGCAAGTGGCTGGCAGGCACGCTGCGTTTCCGCAGCGTGGTCGACAAGTACCAGCAGACGAGCCACACGCCCGAGGCGCTCTATCGTCTGGTCGAAAGCTACCTCGTGCTCGGCCTGCCCGAACAGGCGCAGAAGTCGGCCGCCGTTCTTGGCGCCAACTACCCGGGCACCGAATGGTATGAGCGTGCCTACAAGCTCATGAACGCCAAAGCACCGGGCACCACAGCGAGTTGACAGGGAACCGGCTGTTCTGGGCAAGCCCTGTCAGGCGGCCTGCTTGAACTTGCGCGTGCGAGCGGCATTGCCCAGTGCGCCGAGGAACTGATCGGTGGCGCGTTCCCAGCTGTAGCTGCCGCCATGCACCGCAGCAGCGGTCCGGTCGCAGACCAGCGCCTCGGCAATCGCCTTGGCAAGGTCCTCATCCAGCGCGCCGACTGGTTGCGGCAAAGTGCCGTCCGGTCCCAGCCCGCCCGGGCCGACGACGTCGATCGGGCCCGGCACCGGATAAGCGGCCACCGGCAGCCCGCAGGCCATGGCCTCGATCATCACGAGACCGAAGGTGTCGGTCCGGCTCGGGAAAACGAAGACGTCTGCCGAACAATAGGCCTGCGCCAGCGGCGTACCGGATAGCGCGCCGAGGAAATGTGCCTGCGGATAGCGCGCGCGCAGCTGGGCGAGGTCCGGTCCGTTGCCGACCACGACCTTGCTGCCCGGCACATCGGCGGCAAGAAACGCATCGAGGTTCTTTTCGACCGCAACCCGGCCCACGTTGAGCATGATCGGGCGCGGCAGGTTGGCGAGCGCCTCGAGTGGTGACTGGCCGGGATGGAACAGGGTCTCATCGATCCCGCGCGACCAAGGCCTTGCCTGGGCCAGTCCATGGCCGGCCAGCTCTGCAGCCAGGGTTGGGGTCGAGACCAGCACGGCGTGGCTCGAGGCGTGGAAGCGCCGCATGATCGGCCAGAACCGGTCGGGACTGAGCCCGGTGCGCATGGCTGCATAATCGGGAAAGCGCGTGTGGAAGGCACTCGTGAAGGGTACGCCGTTTGCCTTGCACCAGCCCCGTGCCGCCCAGCCGATCGGGCCTTCGGTGGCGATATGGACAATATCGGGGTTGAAATCGCGCATCATCCGCCGGGTGCGAAAACGCGGCAGCATCGCAAGGCGGATTTCTCGGTAGCCGGGCAGACCAAACGTGAAGAACTGGTTCGGCGTCACCAGCATGACTTCATGCCCGCGCGCCGTCACCCGTTCGACCGTGGTTGCCAACGTCCGCACGACGCCGTTCACCTGCGGGTGCCAGGCGTCCGTGCAGAGCGCTATCTTCATGCTTCTTCCTTGATGCGCTGGGCCTCGGCTTCGTCCTTCGCGGTCTTGGCGAAGGCTTCCTCGAAGCAGATCGCTGCCCAGTCAACGATCGAGATCGCACCCTGGTGGTCCTCGACCAGCGCGGTGCAGCTTTCGACCCAGTCGCCGTCGTTGTAGTAGGTCACATCGCCGATCTGGCGGATCTCGGCGCAATGGATGTGGCCGCAGACCACGCCATCGACGTCCATGTCGCGCGCGGCATGTGCAACCGCTTCTTCGAACGCGCAGACGAACTGCACCGCGTTCTTCACGCGCTTCTTGAGGTAGGCCGAAAGCGACCAGTACGGCAGCTTGAACCAGCGGCGCACCTTGTTGAACCAGCGATTGGCACGCAGCAGGAAGGCGTAGGCCTGATCGCCAAGGAAGGCGAGCCAGCGGGCATAGAGCACTACGCCGTCGAACTTGTCGCCGTGCGTGACCAGCAGGCGGCGGCCATCAGCGGTGACGTGGACGGCTTCGAGCGCGATCTCGACCCCGCCGAAGCTCATGCCCGCGTAGGGCCGCAGCATCTCATCATGGTTGCCGGCGATCAGCACGACGCGGGTGCCGCGGTGCGCCATCTTCAGGACGCGGCGCACCACTTCATTGTGCGCATCGGGCCAGTACCACCCGCGCGAAAGGCGCCAGCCGTCGACGATGTCACCGACCAGATAAAGCGTCTCGCATTCGATCGAGGCGAGGAAATCGAGCAGCATATCGGCATTGCAGCCGCGCGTGCCGAGGTGGATATCGGAGATCCAGACCGTGCGCACCTTGCGCTTCGGGCGGAATCCGCGCGGCTCGGGAAGGTCGAGCCAGGCCGGAATGGACTTGGCTAGTTCGGTAGCGGCGGGGGACAAACCCCAAGCTTGTGCGCGGCGCGTCATTCCGAAACCCTCGTTCAGTGTGATAACTGAGCCGAATCCCTGTCACAATCGCATGTCGTTCACATTGCACACTGTCATCCCATTGTCATGAAATTCCCGAAATCCCGGGTTTATCCACAGGTTTGCGAACATGGCGGGTTCTCCCTGCGAGCATGGTGACGCGGCGCGGCGGACTGGGTATGGATCACAGTTGATGCTTACGGGTCTTTCCATTCGCAATGTTGTCCTGATCGAGGCGCTCGATCTTGCGTTCGGGCGCGGGCTTGGCGTGCTCACCGGCGAGACGGGCGCCGGCAAGTCGATCCTGCTGGATTCGTTGGGGCTGGTGCTGGGGGACCGCGCCGATGCCGGGCTGATCCGCGCCGGGACCGACGAAGCGAGCGTTACCGCGACGTTCGAGTTCGCGCGCTTGCCCGATGTGCTGGCATCGGCGCTGGCGGATGCCGAGATCGCAGTCGAGCCGGGCGAGCCGCTCATCATCCGCCGCCGCCTGCGCGGCGAAGGCGGCAATTCGCTCGGCAGCCGCGCGTTCGTCAACGACCAGCCAGTCAGCGTCGCGCTGCTTCGCGAACTGGCGCGGGGGCTCGTCGAGCTGCACGGCCAGCACGATGATCGCGGCCTCGTCAACGCGCGCGGCCACCGCGCGCTGCTCGATCGCTATGCCCACGCCGAAGTCGGCGAAGTCGCCGCGGCATGGGAAAAGTGGCGCACGGCGGAAAGCGCTTTCGCCCAGGCGCAGGCCCACCTTGCCGCGGCCTCGGCCGAGCAGGACCTGCTTGTCGCGCATCTCGCCGAACTGACCCTGCTTGCGCCCGAAGTGGGCGAGGAAGCCGAACTGGCCGGTCAGCGCGCGGTGATGCAGAAGGGCGAGCGGCTCTCGGGCGATCTTGCTGAACTGCAGCACTTGTGGACCGGTTCGGATTCGGCGCTGGCGACTTTGCGCAGCGCCTCGCGCCGGCTCGACCGGATCGCGCACGAACACCCTCTGCTGACCGAAGCGATGGAAGCGCTCGACCGTGCGGTGATCGAGGCGGGCGAGGCGGAGGACAAGCTCGACAAGGCGGCCGAGGCGCTGTCGCACGATCCGCTGCTGCTGGACAGGATCGAGACGCGGCTGTTCGACTTGCGTGCCGCGGGCCGCAAGCATGGCTGCAGCGTCGATGATCTGCCCGCCCGCATGATCGAGATCCGCGCTGCGCTCGACCGGATCGAGGGCGGCGAGGCGGCAATTGCCGGCCTCACCCGCGCGGCGCGCGACGCGGGGCTCGACTACCGTGCCAAAGCCGAGGGCCTCTCGGTCGCGCGGGCCGAAGCGGCGCGGCGGCTTGATGCAGCGGTGGCGGCCGAACTTGCGCCGCTCAAGCTCGATGCGGCGCGCTTCCGCACCGCCGTCGTGCGCCTGCAGGAGGACCGCTGGGGCCCGCTCGGTGTCGATGCGGCCGAATTCCTGATCTCGACCAATCCCGGCGCCGATTTCGCGCCGCTCACCAAGATCGCGTCGGGGGGCGAGCTTTCGCGCTTCATCCTCGCGCTCAAAGTGGCGCTGGCCGAAGAAGGCGGCGCGGCGACTGTGATCTTCGATGAAATCGATCGCGGCGTCGGCGGCGCGGTCGCCAGCGCCATCGGCGAGCGGCTCGCGCGGCTTGCGGCGGGCGGCCAACTCCTCGCGGTCACGCACAGCCCACAGGTGGCGGCGCGCGGCACGGCGCACTACCTGATCGCGAAGTCTTCCCAGGGCACCGTTACGCGCACTTCGGTGGTCCAGCTTGATGCGAGCGGGCGCCAAGAGGAAATCGCCCGCATGCTCTCCGGCGCGGAGATCACCGCAGAGGCCCGCGCGCAGGCCGAACGGCTGCTTGAACAGGCCTGAGCGAACCAATAATGACTTCGCATCCGCTCGACCGCCCGATCTGGTCCCTGCTCAATGGTCCGCAGGCCTCACTCGCCGTGGCGAGCGGCACGGTCTGCCGGATCGACCCGACGTATGGCCCCTTCGCCGCCGCCGCGCCGGGGCATGAGGCGGAGCTTGCTGGCCTTCTGAACAGCGTCGATGACGAAATCTGGCTGGTCGAAAGCGCGGAGCAGGTCGCGCCGCCAGGCACCCAGGTGCTGCGCACGGCGCCGCTGGTGCAAATGATCGCCGATGGTCCGCTGGAGACTTTCGCCATCGACCC
>CAILIO010000043.1 GCA_903834285.1 uncultured Sphingomonadales bacterium
ACCCACTATTGCAACTGCGGCCACCCGGCCGGCAGTGCCATGTGCGGCAGCTCGAGCACGAGCTCGACGACCACGGGCGGCACGACCACCACCGGCGGCACCACGACGACTTCGACCACGGGCGGTACGACCACCGGTGGCACCACCACTTCGACCACGGGCGGCACCACGACCGGCGGCACCAGCACCTCGGGTGGCAGCACCGGCGGCACCGCCGTTCCAGAGCCGGGCATGCTCGGCATGATGGGCCTGGGCTTTGTCGGCCTTGCCCTGGCGCGTCGCCGCCGCCGCTGATCCAGCGAACCCCTTGCCCCACAGTTCGGTCCTTCACGGCTCCGCAAAGCGGCCCGTGAAGGACCGGACGGGCTCGCAGCGGGGGATATCGTAACGGATACGGGTGAACCGTTAGCCCGCCAGGGTCAGCCGCTCACTGCTGCCGCACGCGCAAGGTCCGCGCGGAACAAGCGGTTGACCGGATCGAGCCGGTTGGCCTCTTTCATCAGCCGCAGCATCTGGTCGCGGTCGCGGCCTGCTTCGAGCCGAACCAGCGCCGCGGTATGCATCATGTCCGCATTGCGCGGCGCGAGTGAAAGCGCCCTGTCGGCATAGCCGAGCGCAGCATCCGCCTGTCCGGCGCGAGAGGCCGCGAGCGCCATGCGGCGCAGCACTTCTGCATCATTCTCGTGGCCAGGGATCTTGCCGAACGCGGTCAGCGCAGCCTGCCAGTCCTGTCGCGCCAGCGCCGCCTGGCCAGTCCTCGCGAGTTGCTCATTGGCCTTCAGCGCCGGCGAGCGGAGCCGCGCGGCCAGCGCATCGGCTGAAGGATCATTGGCCGCCTGCGCTGCCCGCACCGCCAGATCAAGCTCGCGCTGGCCTGCCAGGACGCTGTCCGACAGCGGCTGCACGGTGCGCAGCGCGCTTGCCCCATCACCCACCGCCAGCTGCGCTTCTGCCAGCATCAGGCGCGCGTAGGGGTTCTGCGGCGAGAGCAGCAGCGCCTGCGCAAACATCGCACGCGCCTGTTCGGGATGGCCGAGCCGCAGCAGCGCTTCGGCATAGCTCATGCCATTGGCCGATCGCGGATCGAGCGTGGCTTCCTGCGCAACGAGCGTCTTGCGTACGGTTTCCCAATCGCCCTTTTCGGATGCGAGCAGCACCGTGAGGTCTTTCACCTCCGGGCTGCCAGGGGCGATGTTCGCCGCGCGCGCGACGATCGCTTGCGCCGCATCGACTTGCCCCCTGATGTCCGCGAGGCTGGCAAGGGCGGTGAGCGGCTCCACCCGCGACGGGAAGGCCGCGGCCGCTGCGGTATAGCTGCGCTTCGCTACCTCCAGCTCGCCCTGCTGCGCCGCCAAAGTGCCTGACATCATCAGCGTATCGAGCCGGCGAGGGCCGAGCTGGCGCAAGGTCGCGATCGCCTTGGTTGCCGCCGGATAGTCCTGCGCGGCCATAAGGAAGCGCGCGTAATCATGCACCAGCGCGTAATTGCGCCCGTCAACCGCAAGCCCGCGGCGCAGGGCATCGAGCGCGGCGGGGGAATCCTCGAGCGCGCTGTGCGCCGCCGCGCGCAGGCGCCAGGCCTCTGCCGCGCCGTCGCGGCCGAGCAAGGTGAGCGCGGCTTGCGGCTGGTCCCTGAGGATCGCGGCCTCGGCTTTGAGCCGCACGAGTTCGGCGCTGGTGAAGCCCGCTTCCTCAAGCCGCGTAAGCGTGGCCTGCGCGCCGTCGCCATCGCCCAGCTTCAATTGGGTGCGGGCAAACAGCAGCAGCATATCGCGGTTGCCGCCATCGCTGTCGAGCGCGGCCAGCACTTGCGTGCGCGCCGACGCATAGTCTTCCGCGGCGAAGGCCCGCTGCGCCGCACCGAACTGCGCCGCCGGATCAGCGTGCGAGCACGCCGCGACAAGCAGGAGAGCAGCAAGGAGGACGGCGCGGTTCATCCCCTCACCAATAGTACCTAACCCCTGAAATTTCGGTGAAAAAGCGTGAACCATGTGTGGGGGCCGGAAACGTCGGAATGGTTTACAGGCGCCCTCCCGTTAATCATCCGAAACGGAGGATTAACGCCGATGGCATGGTGTGTGCGTTGCATTGCACGGACCAAATTTCCATCAATCCGGGGCAGGACCATGACCAGGTATTCCAAGCTAGCTGCATTCGCCACTTTGGCATCCTTGACGATCGCGTCGCCGGCGCTGGCGGATACGATGCTGTTCAACTCCAGCGACATCGGCAAGTCGGTCTCGCTCAACTACAATGGCTTCGACAGCAATGGTGGTAGCTCGATCGCGGGCCTTACCGGTTCGACCACCTTCACGCTGACGGGCGTTTCGGGCAACGACTATTCGTTCGACTACGCAGTGGCCAACACCAGCTCCTCGCCCGTGGCCGGCTCGCGCATCTCGGGCTTCGCGTTCAACACCGATCCGAACATCACCAGCGCATCCTCGACCGGCGCCTTTAGCTACGCACAGACCAATTCGAACTATCCGAACGGGATTGGTAATGTCGACGTGTGCTTCAAGGACGCGTCGACCGGTGCTTGCGCAGGTGGCGGCAGCGGCGGCCTCACCCTGGGCCAGAGCGGCACCGGCGCGTTCACGCTGAGCTTCGCTTCGCCGGTCTCGGCGCTGACGCTCGGCAGCTTCTTTGTCCGCTATCAGTGGTGGGTTCAACCGGTCGATGCAACGCTCTGAGCGAACTTCTCAGCTGGCGTTTGGTACATCAAGGTTTTTCTCGGCCGCTCGTTGAGCTGTCTGGCG
>CAILIO010000044.1 GCA_903834285.1 uncultured Sphingomonadales bacterium
CAGCCAGGCCCAACTCAGCGCCATCGCCAGACAGCTCAACGAGCGGCCGAGAAAAACCTTGATGTACCAAACGCCAGCTGAGAAGTTCGCTCAGAGCGTTGCATCGACCGGTTGAACCCACCCCCAGTTGCGGACATTGTAATCCGTGCGTTCGAAACGTATCGCAAGCTAATGTGGAAACTAATTTATGCGGCGGCCCCCTTTTGCTTGGTTGCCTGCGGCGTTTCAGCGGCGGCCGATGTGGGCGCTTCCGAGAAGCAGCGCATTCTAAAAGCGTTGGCTTCTCATGAGCATGGTCGTTTCGAGATTTTGCACGCGACTCAGGAGATTAGGTCCGGTCAGCACGTTACCTGCGGGCTCTATCGCAAGATTGGCAGCAACGGCCCGGCACATCTATTCGGCTGGATCGACAACAGGTTGGTCATGAAGTTCGGTCCAGACTGGAACTCCGCAACAATCTGCTTGATCAAACACTACAACGCGCCTTTGCCTTGACCGCTTCCCACCAATCCCAGCCGTTCGCCCCATCGCTGCGTTCGTCCACGCAGCCGACAAGCCTCAGGTATCGCGCAGGCCCAGGCCGATTGTGGCGCGCGGCTGTTCCATTTCGGCGGACGAGACCGGATAGGCGCACGAATCGGCCATGTAGTAGCCGCCGGGGCGGTTGTTGCCCGATAGGCCGATGCCGCCGAAGGGCGCGGCGGCGGTTTCGCCGATGGTCGGACGGTTCCAGTTGACGATCCCGGCGCGGACATTGGCCCAGAAGCGGTTGTAGTCCTGCGGTGAACCGCCGAGCAGCGCGGCGGTGAGGCCGAAGCGCGTGTTGTTGGCCTCGGCAATCGCCTCGTCGAAATCATCGACCGCGATGACCTGGAGGAGCGGGCCGAACAGTTCGACGTCGGGCCGCTCCTCGATCTTGGTCACGTCGATGATCGCGGGGCTGACGAAGGGCAGGTCATCGCGCAAGCGGGCCATATGCTTGATCGCGCGGCCGCCGTTGGAAAGGAGATAGACGAAGCTTTCGGTAAGGCCGTCGGCAGCGCCATTGTCGATCACCGGGCCCATGAAGGGCGAGGGCGTATCGAACGGCGCGCCGACGATCAGCCGTTCGGTGAGACGGCGCACTTCGGTGATCACCGCGTCATACATCGTCGATTTGACGATCAGGCGCCGCGCCGAGGAACAGCGCTGCCCGGCGCTGGTGAAAGCCGATTGCACCACGATCGCGGCGGCATCGACGATCTTGGGCGTGTCCCACACCACGATCGGATTGTTGCCGCCAAGCTCGAGCGCGACGATTTTGCCCGGATTGGACGCAAGCTTGCGATTGATCGAGACGCCGGCATGGGCCGAACCGGTGAACAGCACGCCGTCAACGCCGTCGTGCATGGCGAGCGACTGGGCCTGCTCCGACCCGCCGAACAGGACCTGCACGACTGCCGCCGAAATACCGGCACGGTGGAAGCAGCGGACAAGAAGATCGCCAGTCGCGGGGGCTTTTTCCGAGGGCTTGAACACGACGACATTGCCCGCGATCAGCGCGGGAATGATCTGTGCGGCCGGGAGCAGTGCGGGCATATTGTAGGGGCTGATCACCGCCAGCACGCCGTGGGGCTTGTGGCGGACGGCGGCAGTGCCGTTGAGCGCGCTGTCGAGCTTGCGCTGCGCGGTGCGCTCGGCATAGGCGCGCACCGAGGCCTCGACCTTGTCGATCACCGCGTCGACTTCGCCGCGTGCTTCCCACAGCGGCTTGCCGGTTTCGCGGGCGATCAAATCGGCGAGTTTCTCGGCTTCCTTGCGCACTTCATTAGCGAAACGGCGCAGGAGTTCGATGCGGGTGGAGAGCGGCTGTGCAGCCCAGAGCGGCCAGGCGCGGCGCGCGCGGGCGATCACGTCCTCGGCGTCGCCGATCCGGCCACGCCACAGTTCCGTTCCCGTAGCGGGTTCGAACGAGACGAGTTCGCCGGTTGACACGGGTGCGCTGGGCCTTCCTCTGCCTTGCCTCGGGAGCGGCGCGTGGCCGCTTGCGTGTGCGGCCTATGGCATGGGAGTGGTAACCAAACAAGAAACCCCGCCGCGCCTAATCGGTTATTCAGGCATGTCCGGCAGGAGGCGGGGCCGCGCCGTGCGCCTCGCCCATGCGGCGCAGCGCGGCGATCTTGGCCTCGAGCAGCGACCAGTCGTCGCTTTCCGCAATCGGCGCCCAGATCGCTTCGACTTCCTCGATCAGCATCGATTGCGGGGCAGGATCAGCCCAGTAGGCATGCGTGTCCGCCACCGGCGTATAGGCGGCGAGCGCTTCGCCGAGCGCGCCGCTGGCCTGCCCGCGCCCGCCACGGTTGCGGAAGAAGAACGCGTCCGGTCCTTCGCCGCTCTCCGCCATGGCCTGTTCGCAATGGCCGATCAGCGCGGTGTCTTCCTCGATCCCGCGCTGCGCCACGCCAAGCCGCCAGCACCAGCGGCGGGCCATGGCGGCGCGGTAGTGGTCCTCGAACGTGTTGAGCGCGACGATCAGCGGTGGGGCTTCTTCAAGCGTGCGCAGCGCAACGGCGAGTTGCCCGCAGTTCCAGTGGATCGCCTGGACC
>CAILIO010000045.1 GCA_903834285.1 uncultured Sphingomonadales bacterium
CACCGTAGCGCCAGCAGGGCGTCCGACGCCGCCTCGGCGGAGTGCGCGTGGCTAAATTGCTCCTCTGAACGAAGTACGAGTTGGGTGACTAACCAACTGTTCGCCCGTAGCGCATCGCCTTTGACCGACTCCTGCATCGTATCGCCGCGGAATTGCGGCTCCAGCGGTCCCAGCTTTCTCGACTCACCAGCCTCGGCCCACTTTCGCGCTTCCTCCCGCAGAACCGGAAGCGGAGCCAAAAAGCTGTATTGCTGCTGAATTTTGTCAACCGACCGCACGTAAGGCACGTAGGCCAGGATCTGGTTTTCGGCCTGCGGTGAGAGATTCTCGAATTCGAAGCTGCTGTCCTTGAAACGCGCGTTGGCCCCGATCGCTACGATCAGGAACGCGGGAGTGGCCATCATGGCCTTAAATCCTAGTGTCTTTGCCGCTATCACATAGGAATCGTTGGAATGTATCGGGTTGGGTTCAACTAGTATTTCTACTAGCAAATTGAGTCGGGCCAGAGCGCCGATTCCGGCAATAGTCCCATCAGTAAAAAATCTTCACACCACGCATCCGGAATGCGCATACAATATCGATGTCTCTCGCCTTGTTACCAGAGGACACAAACTATGAAATATGGACGCGTCTTGAGCTGGGAATCCCACCTCATCCTCCGCGCTGCTGATGGAGACGAAGTTGCCTTCGATCTGCTGAGCGAACTCTATCGCCAAACCCTCTTGGCCCAGGCCATGCGCATGCTTCGGAATGCTGACGATGCGAATGATGCCGTTCAGGAGACCTTCCTGAAGGCCCTGCGGGCAATTAAAGAATTCGACCCCGAGCGGCCCCTTCGGCCATGGCTTTGCCGAATTTGCAACAACTGCTGTGTGGACCTCGTGCGACACCGAAGGTTTTCTGGTGAAAATCTAGAGAATCATGAGCACATGATTCGCGAGGGCGACGAGGTTGAATCACAAGCGGCGGGTAGCATCCGGCGCGGCCAACTGTTCGACGCGATCTCGCATCTGCCCGAAAAATATCGCAACATTATCCTCATGCGGCACTTCCGGCACATGGAAGTCACCGAAATCGCATTGGCTTTGGATCGACCCGAAGGCACGATCAAAAGCTGGCTGTTCCGCGCCCGTGCGATGCTAAAAAAGGAACTAATTCCCGCGCTCGGATAGCGTGACGGATGAGAAACCCCGTAAGTTTCACGGTTCCGCGATAAAGCGGAAATGTCCGCAACTGTGCCACTCCTAGGTTCACCGCTGGCCTAGGAGAACCTGAAAGTCCACATAAATCGGCCAAAGATCTCCATAACCCAGGTATTTCTGGTATCATTTGCTGTCGCAGCCAGGCAAGAGGAGGTTCCAAATGCGCAACTGCTCACAAAAAGTGAGTATCGCTATGGCGATGATCGCGGTCGCAGGTTCTGCATCCGCACATCGACATGGACAAGCAAAATTTAAAACCGTGTTGAAGGTGGTATCGTCCACCGTCAAACCCACGGTTCGGTATGAGTTCAGCCGCTCGGTCGGACGCGGACGCCTTGTAAAAGGCTTCCCCGGACGAGAAGGGGTTATCACCCGCACATATCGGGTGAAAATGGACGGCGAAAAGGTCGTGTCCAAGGAACTCGTGAAGGAGGAGAGCACCGCCTCCGAACCCACCGTATTTCTCATGGGTCGCCCCGGTTATGCCGTCGCGTCTCGTGGTTCATTCTCACGCCATCGCGTTCTCGATATGAGCGCTTCGGCCTACGACCCATCCCCCCGTAGCAACGGCGGGTCCCACTTTACCAAGATGGGACATCGTACGGCTTACGGGCAAGTCGCCGTCGATCCGCGGGTTATCCCCCTCGGTTCGTTGGTATTCGTCGAGGGGTACGGCTTTGCGCTGGCCTCAGACACCGGATCCGCGATCAAGGGCAACCGAATTGACCTTTGCTTCGAAGACCGCCACTCGGCCTCCGACTTTGGTCGCCGCACTGTCCGGGTTCACGTCCTCCGTTGAATCTCTATGAGCCCGCAACGTTGCGGGCCCTACTTCAGCGCCATGGATTGAAGGCCGACAAGAGTCTCGGCCAACACTTTCTCTGCTCAAAACCCACCGTCGAAGCAATCGTGGCGGCGTTCGCGGGCTGCGCTGGAGTGCTCGAAATCGGCCCCGGCCCCGGAGTCATCACCAGTCCACTCTCTGAAACTGGCGTCAAGATGGTCGCGCTTGAACTTGATCAGCGGATG
>CAILIO010000046.1 GCA_903834285.1 uncultured Sphingomonadales bacterium
AAGCATGCCACAGCGCCGTCGAGCACGCGCAGCGAACGCTCGACTTCGATCGTGAAGTCGACGTGCCCGGGGGTGTCGATGATGTTGATGCGGAACTCTTCACCCTTGCCGCTGTCCGACTTCCAGAAACAGGTGGTGGCGGCGGAGGTGATGGTGATGCCGCGTTCCTGCTCCTGCTCCATCCAGTCCATCGTCGCGGCGCCGTCGTGGACTTCGCCGATCTTGTAGGACTTGCCGGTGTAGTAAAGGATGCGCTCGGTCGTCGTGGTCTTGCCGGCGTCGATGTGCGCCATGATACCAATATTGCGATAGCGCTCGAGCGGATGGCTGCGGGCCATGGGGGGTTCCTTGGGTTCGGGAGGGGCCGTATGGTTTCGGCCCGCCCCATAGTGTTCTTTAGGTGACCATTTCAAGACGGCCGCTTGATCAGCTTGTGACTGTCCAGCGGCCCTCTTGGGCAGGTCGCCTTACCAGCGCCAGATTACCAACGATAGTGGCTGAAGGCGCGGTTGGCGTCGGCCATGCGGTGGGTATCTTCACGCTTCTTCACCGCGTTGCCGCGGTTGTTGGCAGCGTCAAGCAGCTCCGCCGAAAGACGCGCCGACATGGTGGTTTCGCTGCGGTTGCGCGCAGCGGTGATCAGCCAGCGGATCGCCAGTGCCTGGGCACGCTCGACGCGCACTTCGACGGGTACCTGGTAGGTTGCACCACCGACGCGGCGGCTGCGCACTTCGATCTGCGGCTTCACGTTGTTCAGCGCATCGTGGAACAGCTGCAGCGGATCGGCCTTGGCGCGGGTCTGCATGGTTTCCATGGCACCATAGACGATGCTTTCAGCAACCGACTTCTTCCCATCGAGCATGAGGTTGTTCATGAACTTCGAGAGAATCTGATCGTTGAACTTCGGATCCGGCAGGATCTCCCGCTTTTCGGGACGACGACGACGAGACATATGCGTTACTCCTTCGGAACGCGGCGGACCCAGCCGGGCCTGCCTTGCGGCTCCGATCCCAGATGAAACTTACTTCGGACGCTTGGCGCCGTACTTCGAACGCGACTGCTTGCGGTCCTTGACACCCTGGGTATCGAGAACGCCGCGCAGCACGTGGTAGCGTACGCCCGGAAGGTCGCGCACACGGCCGCCGCGGATGAGCACAACCGAGTGCTCCTGCAGGTTGTGGCCTTCGCCTGGAATGTACGAAATCACTTCGCGGCTGTTGGTCAGACGGATCTTGGCCACCTTGCGCAGCGCCGAGTTCGGCTTCTTCGGGGTCGTCGTGTAGACGCGGGTGCAGACGCCGCGCTTTTGCGGGTTCTGCTCCATCGCAGGGACCTTGGACTTGGTCTTCTGCGGTTCGCGGCCCTTGCGGACCAGCTGGTTAATCGTAGGCATGAAGGACTCTTCACCTTGGTTGCGGGCGCGGCTGGACCGGGGTGAAGGCTTGCGGAAGCCTCATGCAGCGGCAGACAAGACCAATGGCCTTGCGCCTCAACGCTGCATGAGCCGAAAACACTCCACCCGGGGCAAGTCACCACCGGGTTACTTTGTCGGCTAACGGAGAATGCCCGGCCCATCGCTCCCGATTCGGAAGGCTGGGCCAAACACAAGAGGGACCCGCGAACGGCAGATTACCCGCCTTCGAGACCCCACTTGCCGCACACCGGCAATGTTCAGCTCTGTTGAACCGGCAAGCCTGCGGCCGTTCGGGACGTCGCGCCCTTAAGCCGGAACCAGCTGCGGGTCAAGCATGCAAGCCGCCATGCTCTCGGGTCACGCGCTGGATTGTGCTGGGCCAATCGTCGCAATCCGCCGCATGCCCGCTGGCAGGCTGCTTAATCCGAGGCGCTTGGGAGCTTTCGCGAGTAGTGAAAAGCGCCATGATGACGGCCGCGCCAAACAAAAGACCTGCGCTTAGGCCATACGGCGTAGTTACAACTGCTTCCATATCACAATAAAAAATATTCGGGAGATTACGTCGGCGCGCCCTGTCAAAACGAGGCATATTTTCGTATTGCAGGCAGCTTTTTGTACGTCAATCGTTTTCCAGCGTTGAATCTTTGGCGGTGTTTAAAGCATTTTTGTATTGATATAGTCATTTGGTTTAGTGGAGTATACATGACGGCTACATCGACGATCACGGCTGAGCAGATCGCTTGGTCCGAAATTGATCCGATAGCCTGGGATAAACACGCCGCGGTTGCGGGAGGTACCCTGAAGTCGGCTTTCGGTGACCTCGCCCTGTGGCGTCGTCGCCTGGCACTTGGTGGCAGCAAAACCGTGTTCGTTCGGTTGCGGGTAGCTGACCGCCTGATCGGATATTGCGCATTTGGCAGCAGGCTTGGCGTGAACGTGTTCCGCGACCGTTTGTTGCTCGCGCCCGATGCCGAGCCACTCTGGACCGATGCCATGCAAGCGGTGGTCACGCTGGCCGGCCCGGGACGCTACCTCTACGGCTCTTCCGGGGCGATCGAGCTGCCGCGTCAAAACCAGATAGCCGCACTCGCCGGGTGCAGGGTTCAGCAGGTCAATGAGTATTTCATCCAGGCCATCGATTTTCAACGATTTGGCGAGTGGAACGACTACTGGATGGCGCTGAATGGAAATGTCCGCCGCGCGGTGGTCCATGCCGACGAGATCGCCAATCTCCATGCAACCACCCGGACCGGCAGCCGCGCATTGTGGTATCTGCCTGGCTTCATCCGCGCGGCCAGCACGGTGCGCGAGCGCAAGGGTGCTCTCGCTCTCGGCTTGCGTGATCTGGCACAAGTCGGCTCGGCCTGCATCGCGTTCGGCGAAGCAGCGACGCTGCTAAGCGCCGAGATCGACGGACGCGCCTGCGTTGCCCAGTTCCATGTGCACTTTGGCAGCGACACGCACTATCTCGTCGGCGCGACTCGCCGCGACGGGCCCGCCGTGTCCTGGTGGCTCACGATGCGGGCCGTGCGTGCAGCCTATGACCATGCCCCCAAGGGCCGCCTGTTGCTTGGACCGTTTGATCCAAAACTCCACGACGACGCCATCGGGGGCGGGCTTTTGCGCTGGCGCAGAAGCTGTCGGGTGACCGATTTCCCCGTCGCAAGGGTCGCGTTCGAGAAGATCGCCTGACAAACCGAAGGCAAAATGCCGCGCTATTCTGCGGCTTCTGCCATTTCGATCATCGGCCCGCCTAGCCCGCCGCCATTCCGGATAATCGCGCCGACCGTCTGGTCCAGGGTTCTCAGCGCCACGTGGAGCCAATCGTCCATCGCGGCGAGCCCCCGCGCCGAGAGACGCACGAAGGTGCGGCGCCCGTCCCGGCCATCCTCCTCGCGCTCGACCAGCCCGCGCACCTCGAGGATGCGCAGCCAGCGCAGCGCCGTCGTTGGCGGGACATTGGCCCCGATACAGGCGCTGGTGGTGGGCACCGGCCGATTCTCCCGCGTGGCGACATAGAGATCGAGCAAGATGTCCCAGGTCGGCTCGCCGAAGAGGTCGCCCGGCAAGTAGCGATCGCGCCGGCGGCGGACCGCGTACGTCTCGCGGGCAAAAGCGAGCATCGCTTCGGGGGTGATCCGCGCCGACGCCTCGTGCAGGCCGGGCGCGAGCGCGGCCGTGACGTCCGGCACAGCCGCGCTCTCGGCGACAGCAAGGCTTTCGTGCGCCACGGCGACCTCAGGATGAGAGCGGCGCAGGGCGGCGCGGCGGCGGCCACGTTCGTGGCGGCGAACAAAGCGCCCGCTCATGCAAGGCGCCAGGAATGATAGCGGCCAATACGGCGCTGGCGCTCGACATGCGCCCCCGTGCCGATAGCCAGCACGACCAGCTGGAATAGAAATGGCATTTGCGTCATCGTCCAGTAGGCTCGGCGGACCATGTCCACTTCCCAGAGCTTGGCAAAATGCCCGAGCACGACGAGGACCTGTGAGGCAGAAACCCACAGCGGCCAGCCGCGATTGGCATAAAGCGCCACCCAGAGCAGGGTGAAGAAAGCCCAGGTATCGATCACCAGGTGTCCCGGGTTGACCGTGTACCAGGCCGGGTCGCCGAACAGCATGTGATTGCCCACATCCAGCGCGAATGTGGAAAGCAGCACTGTCGCCACCAGCTGCTCGGGTTCATCGCCCTTGCGGGCGGCGAACAACACGGTGGCGATCAGGGCAATGCGAAGAATCCAGAGCCAGATCATTGCACATCAGGATCCTCTTTTGGCGGACCAGGCCGGCATCAGGCCGCCCGCGCCGCGATCGAGGCATCATCCTCGACGAGACCGGCACCTTCGAGGAGCGCCGCCGGCGGGCAAGCATCGTTGCCACCGCAAGTTTCGAGAGAAATGGTGCTGAGGCGGCCATGGACGCGGGCGAGTTCACCGCCGGCATCGAGCATGGCCTGCTGGCTCTTGACGAGGCGCATCAGGGCGTCCTGGCCAAGGAACGGGGCAACGCCGGTCTCGCGCCGGGCGCCGACCATCGTCTGAAGCAGCTTCGCCTGGCGAACGATCGCCTCATCAAGGGCAGCCTCGGCCTGGTGCAGATCGCGGGCGATCCGGAGCTGCGCCACCGAAAGCGGCATTTCGGGCGTGGTCTGGGTAGCAAATGCAGTCATCACTGTCTCTCCGTCCTGGAGCCCCCCCCCGGGGCCCTTGTGGTCCATGGTGGTGGAGAGGTTCGCGCCGGATCAGTGCGCGATAATCTGCGACAGCTGCGCAAACATCGCGAGACCACCCATGACGATCAGGATCAGAAACATCGCGAAGCCCGCAATGGTCCCGAGCCGGACATAAGTACCGTAAGGCCCGTCGAACATCTCCGGGAGGACATGATGGTAGGGCTCGGCCAAGGCTTCACCGCTTTGAAACATCGCCTTCGGCAGTGCTTCCCGGCGGATCGGCGGACTTTGCATCCATCCCGTCGTGTCTTCCCGATCCGCTTCCTGCAGGGCATCGAGCGGCAGGGCGACGTCGGAAAAGTCATATACGGATCGTTCGTATATGGATGCTGACGGGGCTGATTCCGCGACAAGGCGGCGATAGGCCTGTGCCACTTCGCCGCGCGTCGCCACGCCAAGCTTGGCGCGCGCCAGCATGATGCGCTGATCCACGGTGTGGTGCGATATGCCAAGGGTGCGCGAAATTTCCTTGGAGGTCTTGTGCTCGATCAGGAGGTCCAGCACGGCGCGCTGCTTATCGGTCAGCGCTGTCAAGATACCTTGACCATCCGAATCAGATGATGTGCTACCGGATGCCTCGCCCGGGGACATCCGGAATTGGCCGCCCGGCGGCTGAGCCGGATCAGCCGCGCCCGGCGGGGATGGTGACGCAACAATGTGACCCGACTTGTTCATGTTTTTTGTACCACGACCCTGACTTCACCAATGCGACAGTAAAAATGGATGAATAACGACTTGACCGCAAGACCAACTCGATCAAAACGCGTGGCCCCCTTGCTAGGCAGGGGCGGCCAGCATTGCGGCCCTCTTCAAAAAATCATAGCTTCCCCTAACATCGGTTAAATTCGTTATTAACCGGAGAGAAAGCACGTCATGAGACCGCGGATGTTCGCAAGGCGAACCGGAAAGGTTCTGGCGACCAGCCGCGCCGCGATGGCGCTTGTCTTCCTCGTGGCACTTCTGCTTGATCCCTCCGCGCCAGGCAGGGGGGGTACGACCATCTACCTCGTGCTGGCGGCCTACCTCGCCGGGGCTGCGGTGATGATCGTGATCGCGTGGCGCAGCTGGTGGTGGGAATTCCGTCTCGCGCCCTGGGTTCAGGGGATCGACACGCTGGCCTTTGTCCTTGCCGTCTATTTCTCCGAGGTCGGCAAGGCAGACTTCAACAGCCCCTTCATGTCGCTCACCGCG
>CAILIO010000047.1 GCA_903834285.1 uncultured Sphingomonadales bacterium
TCAGCCACCCTCGTCATTGCGAGCGCAGCGAAGCAATCCAGAGCGGTCGTGCGTGACGCCCTGGATTGCTTCGCTGCGCTCGCAATGACGAGGTGAGGTCTAAAGCGCCCGCAGTGCCTCCGCCGGCCTTGTCCGCAGCACCGATAGCGATCCGGCCACCGCCAGCACCATCACCAGCGCCACACCGCCCGCCAGCACGGCAAAAACGCGCCCCCAGTCCGGCGACCAGTCGAACTCAAACAGCTTCACCACCACCAGCCACGCCGTCCCGCCGCCCAGTACCAGCGCGACCAGCGCCAGCACCGCCGAGAGCAGGGCATATTCTGCCGCCAGCAAGGCCAGCAGCTGCCCCCGGCTCGCGCCCAGCACGCGCAGGATCACGCTGTCATACTGCCGCGCCGCCCGTGCCGCCGCGATCGCGCCTGCCAGCACCGCCAGCCCCGCCAGCACCGCCACGCTCGCCGCTGCAAAGATCGCGGTGCCAACTTGCCCCAGCAGGTTGCGCGCCTGCCCGAGCACCGGCCCCACCTCGATCACCGAGCTTTCCGGCAGCGCCTTCACCAGCCCCGCCAGAATCGCGCGCCGCACCGCCGGCCGCTTTTCGGGCGCCGCCAAAGTGATCGTCGCAGCATAAGTATGCGGCGCGTCCTCCAGCGCATTGGGGCTGAACACGAGGCCATAGTTGAACCCGAACGAGGACCAGTCGATCCGCCGCAGTGAGGCGACCCGTGCCTCGCGTTCGGTGCCGAGCAGGCTGATGCGCAGTTTGTCGCCCACTTTAAGCCCGATCGCCTTGGCCTGATCCTCGTCAACCGAAACCAGCGGTTCGCCCGTGTAATCCTTCGGCCACCAGCGCCCGGCGGTCAGCACGTTGCCCTGCGGAATATCCTCGGCATACGTCAGCCCGCGATCGCCTCGCAGCAGCCACGAATCCTCCGGAATCGCTTTCAGCGTCGCCACATCGGTCATCGCCGCGTCGGGCCCATAGGCGATCACCGTGCCGCGCAGCGAGGGCACCATGCGCACCGCGGCATGCGGCGCCGTGCGCGTCACCAGCGCCTTGAACGTCTCCGCCCCCGCGCCCCTCGGCACATCGAGCACGAAGTAATCGGGCGCGCGGTCCGGCACGCGCTTGGCGATGTTGGCGTCAATGCTCGTCTGCACCGCCGCCAGCAGCACGAAGGCCGCCAGCGCAAAGCCCAGCGCCACCACCAGCGCGGAGGTCTGCGCCCCCGGCCGGTGCAGATTGCCCAGCGCCGTCCTGAGCAGCGGCCGCTTCGGCCGTGGCAACCGCGCCGCGCCCCATGAAAGGCTACGCCCGATTAGCGCGAGCAGCGCAAACACCGCCGCCGCTCCGCCGAGGAACCCCGCCGCCAGCCACGGCTGCGGTGATGTCAGCACCGCCAGCGCGGCAATTCCGCTCAGCCCTAGGCCCACCGGCAGCACCCAAAAAGGCACTCGCCAACCTCTGCCAAGCGGCGCCACCCGCGCGCGTAGCAAGGCCATTGCCGGCACGCGCCGCGCATCGAGTAAAGGGGGCGCGGCAAACGTCAGCGCGATCAGCAGGCCATAAGCCCCCGCCGTCGCCAGTGCGCCCGCATCCACCGTAAAGCCCGGCGGGATCGGCAGCAGCCCCTCCAGCGCCCGCGCCAGCAAGGGCGTGATGCCCACTCCCAGCAGCAACCCCAGCACAATCGCCGCCAAGGCCGCCGCCGCGATCTGCAGCAGGTAGATCCGCACGATGTCGCCCGCATCCGCGCCCAGAATCTTCAGCGTCGCAATGCTCGCCCGCCGCGCCTCGAGGTAGGAGGAGACGCCCCCCGCAATTCCGATGCCCGCAATTCCCAAGGCCGCCAGCGCCACCAACACCAGAAACTGCCCCATCCGCTCGACAAACCGGTCGAGACCCGGCGAGGCCTTGTCACGCGTCTTCACCTGCCACCCGCCATTGGCAAACCGCGCCTTGAAGCTATCCGCCAGCACCGCCGGATCGGCCTTCGCCGGCAGCCGCAGCCGGTACTTCCACCGCGCCATCGAGCCGACCTGCACGAGGCCCGAGGCGGCGAGCGCTTCCTCGCTCACGATCACCGTCGGCCCCAGCGCAAAGCCTTCGGAGAGGCGGTCCGGCTCGCCCGCGATCACCCCGCCGATCACCAGTTCGGCCTGGCCGATCTTCAACCGGTCGCCCGCTTTTACGCCCAGCCGGTCGCCCACGCCGGGATCGATCCATGCCGTCATCCCCTGCGGCGCCCCCGCCCTGCGCCCGCCCGCAACCGTGAACGCGCCATAAAGCGGCCAGCGCGCATCGACGGCCTTCAGTTCCACCGGCACCGCATCGTCCGCGCTTTCCGCACGGCGCGCCATCGCCTGCAAGCGCACGCCCTGCGATACCGTGCCCAGCCCGCGTATCGCCGCCAGCTCATCCGGCGCGGCTTGGCGCCCCGCCAAGGTCAGTTCCAGATCGCCGCCCAGCATGGATTGCCCGCGCGA
>CAILIO010000048.1 GCA_903834285.1 uncultured Sphingomonadales bacterium
GTCCAAAGCCTGCCCAGGGCAAATTCGCGCGAGGGCGCGCAATGCACAAATCGCTGGCGAGCCCAGCGCAAGGGACGCCAGTTTTTCTAATACTGTCTCGGGTTCGAGAGCGCCGGGATGGCCGTCGTTGTCTAGCGCTTCGCCCAGAACAGTTATGGCCCGCCCCATGGCACCGTGCTCTTCATGCGCTTCATAGTCTTCGGCACCAATCCGCAGCCAATTGACTTCACGCTGAAGCGTCTTGTCGAGGTTGAGGGGCAGCAGTCGGTCAGTGCCCTGCGCAAGCTCATAAAGCAGGCGGTCATTGAGCCGCTCACGTAAAACCGTGCAGGCCTGAGCATGTAAAGCATCGAAACTGTGTGCGGGGCCGAACCGCCGTTCCAGGGAGAGTGGATCGACCCATTCCGCCAGTGCCGGGGATGGGTGCAGCATAGGCATCATTTCCTCTATGCCGATAGGGCGCAGAGTTCGGCTGACCAGTTCGGGCATCATGTTCATGCGCCGGCTGGCTTCGTGCGACAGAAGCGCGGCGATCGCATCGGGCACCATCGACCAGTCCGAGAAAACCAGTGTTTTCGTCGCGGATTTTGCCTCACCAAACGATGGCCTTGATGGTGGTATCCAGAGTGCCCGGTCCAGGCCTTCAGCAAAGGCTAAATCGGCCAGCGCGCGCATCCGCGCGTTATGATACGGGATTTCCGTATAGCCATCGACCTGATCCTTGTTGATGATCCAGGGGCCCGCCTCACGAATGGCTTTGCGCAATTCGGGCGAGGGTCGCTCGGCCACGGACTGAAGCTTGTCCCGTTGTTTGTAATCCTTCATGAAATTGAGAAGATAAGGCGATGATTTCCAATATTCGATCGTGCCCTGTGCACCAATTAGCTCGGTAACTTTGGCCATCGCCCGGGCTTCGCGGAGGTCGTCGGTATTGATGGTGAGGTGGGGGATAGCCTCGGTGACCAGTGCGTTTCGATCTTGCGTGGAGTCGACTCGCTCTGTGCGGGCGATCACAGCACCTAATGTCTTATGCAGCCAATTCCTCTGTTCCTTGGCCACCTCATACGCGTCAGGCAAGGATTGGAGCGAACGCCGAAAACGACCGAGCTCGGCTTTCAATTCTCCGACGCGACGGTCCCCTTCGGCATCGCCGAAAAGGAAGCGCATGGTTCGTAGGAAATCGTCATAGTGCTCGCCTTCCTCGGGCGCGTCACTATTGAGGGTCAGCATACGATAGGGGGTTGCCGACAGGAGAAGCAGCTTCGCCTGTGATCCGTCTTCCTTCTGATAGGCGAATAGGGCACGCGCCAGTTCAGCGGCAGCAGCCTTTTCCGGCGCCGTATCGGGGTCATGATCATGCAAAAGCTCGGCAAAGCGCTGAAACTCATCGAGTATGATGAGATCTGGGCGCAAGGATGACACGCAGGTCTGCGCCAGAATGCGGCGCAAATCGCCGATGATAGCGGCGGGGCGGAGGTGATCGGGGTAGTTTGGCTTTTTGTATGCTCTGGCGATTTCTGCCGCCACACGAATGCGCTGTAAAATGGTGTCATCTACTGCGGCGTTGAATCGGGCGGCAATGTCGGATGAGATTGACTGCCGCTGTATTCTCTCGATCTCGTTTGGCCAGTTACGCTCCTCCACGCCGCCACGGAAAATGCGA
>CAILIO010000049.1 GCA_903834285.1 uncultured Sphingomonadales bacterium
ACCGCTTCGGAGCCCGCGCCGCTGCAGTACCTCGCGCCCTACACCGGCGCGACGATGGGCGAGTTCTTCCGCGACAATGGCATGCACGCCGTGATCGTTTATGACGATCTTTCCAAGCAGGCCGTGGCCTATCGCCAGATGTCGCTGCTGCTGCGCCGCCCGCCGGGCCGCGAAGCCTATCCGGGCGACGTGTTCTATCTCCACTCGCGCCTCCTCGAGCGTGCGGCGAAGATGAACGACGAGCATGGCAACGGCTCGCTGACGGCGCTGCCGATCATCGAAACGCAGGCCGGCGACGTTTCGGCCTACATTCCGACCAACGTGATTTCGATCACCGACGGCCAGATCTTCCTTGAAACCGGCCTGTTCTACCAGGGCATCCGCCCGGCCATCAACGTCGGCCTCTCGGTGAGCCGCGTCGGTTCGTCGGCGCAGACCAAGGCGATGAAGAAGGTTGCCGGCTCGATCAAGCTGGAGCTGGCGCAGTACCGCGAAATGGCGGCCTTCGCGCAGTTCGGTTCGGACCTCGACGCCTCGACCCAGAAGCTGCTTAACCGCGGTGCGCGCCTGACCGAGCTGCTCAAGCAGCCGCAGTTCTCGCCGCTCGGCTTCGAAGAGCAGACTTGCGTGATCTTCGCCGGTACGCAGGGCTACCTCGACAGCGTGCCGGTCAAGCGCGTCAACGAGTACGAGGCCGAGCTGCTGAGCTACCTGCGCTCGAGCCACGCCGACCTGCTCACCCTGATCCGCGACACCAAGGATCTGGGCGACGAGGCCCGCGGCAAGCTCAAGGACGCGCTCGAAGCGTTCGGCAAGCAGTTCGCTTAATTCTTTAGCCCTCTCCCCTTTCGGGGAGAGGGTTGGGAGAGGGGAACACTCTCACCCGATCGATCACGTTTGAGGCGGCGACAGCCCCCTCTCCCCAACCCTCTGCCCTTAAGGGTAGAGGGAGCAAGAGGTCCAAATGGCAAGCCTTAAGGAACTCAAGGGCCGGATCAACTCGGTCAAATCGACCCAGAAGATCACCAAGGCCAAGCAGATGGTTGCGGCGGCCAAGCTGCGCAAGGCGCAGAGCGCCGCCGAAGCCGCGCGCCCCTATGCCAGCCGCCTTGCTGCTGTGATGGCGAGCCTTGCCGGCAAGGTTGCCGGGCAGGACAGCGCGCCGCTGCTGATGCGCGGCACCGGCTCGAACCAGCGCCACCTCCTCGTCGTGGTCAACACCGACAAGGGGCTCTGCGGCGGCCTGAACTCGAACATCGTCAAGGAAGCCAAGCTCCAGGCCCGCGCGCTCGAAGCCGCGGGCAAGGACGTGAGCTTCTACCTCGTCGGCAAGAAGGGCCGCGCGCCGCTCAAGCGCGAGTATCCGAACGCCAAGACCGATGGCTATGACACCAGCTTGGTGCGCACGCCCGGCTTCGACGAAGCGAGTGCCATCGCGCATGAACTGATCGCGCTGTTCGAGGGCGGCAAGTTCGATGTCGCGCATCTCGTCGCGCCGAAGTTCCGGTCTGCGCTGGTGCAGGATCCGCACACCGCGCAGCTGATCCCCGTCCCTGCCCCGGCAGTGGCCTCGACCAGCGACGCAGTAGTGGAATACGAGCCCGGCGAGGAGGAAATCCTCGAGGCGCTGCTGCCACGCTATGTCACCACGCAGGTTTTCGGTGCGCTGCTGGAGCGCGAAGCATCCGAACAGGGCGCGTCGATGACCGCGATGGACAACGCCACGCGCAACGCGGGCGAGCTGATCCAGAAGCTGACCATCCAGTACAACCGCAGCCGCCAGGCCGCGATCACGACCGAACTCATCGAAATCATCGCTGGCGCCGAAGCGCTCTAAGATATTCAAGGTAAGGAAACCAACATGGCCACCGCAGCCGTCCTCAACCAGACCACTACCGGCAAAATCAGCCAGGTCATCGGCGCCGTCGTCGACGTGACCTTCACCGGCGAACTGCCGGCGATTCTGACCGCGCTCGAAACCGACAACAACGGCAACCGCCTTGTTCTCGAAGTTGCCCAGCACCTCGGCGAGAACACCGTCCGCACGATCGCGATGGACACGACCGACGGCCTGACCCGCGGCCAGGTGGTGAAGAGCACCGGTGCGCAGATCTCGGTGCCGGTTGGCCCGATGACGCTGGGGCGCATCCTCAACGTGATCGGCGAGCCGATCGACGAGCGCGGCCCGGTCAACGCGGAAAAGACCGCACCGATCCACGCTAAGGCTCCGGAATTCATCGACCAGTCGACCGAAGCGGCCATTCTCGTCACCGGCATCAAGGTCATCGACCTGCTCGCGCCTTATGCGCGCGGCGGCAAGATCGGCCTGTTCGGCGGCGCGGGCGTCGGCAAGACCGTGCTCATCCAGGAACTGATCAACAACATCGCCAAGGGCCACGGCGGCGTTTCTGTGTTCGCGGGCGTCGGTGAACGCACCCGCGAGGGTAACGACCTCTACCACGAGTTCCTCGACGCCGGCGTTATCGCCAAGGACGCCGACGGCAACCCGACCCCTGAGGGTTCGAAGGTCGCACTGGTGTTCGGCCAGATGAACGAGCCGCCGGGCGCCCGCGCTCGCGTCGCGCTTTCGGGCCTGACGATGGCC
>CAILIO010000050.1 GCA_903834285.1 uncultured Sphingomonadales bacterium
CCAATTCAGCAAGGTGGCGGGCGACGACCACGCGGCCGCCTTCAGCGAGCCGAGGTTTTAGGGCCGATGTTCAAACGTCTTTACGCTTGGACCCTCTCGCTCGCCCAGAGCCCGCGGGCGACCTGGGCGCTGGCGTTGATCGCCTTTGCGGAAAGCTCCTTCTTTCCCATCCCGCCCGATGTGCTGCTTGCGCCCATGGCGCTCGCCAAACCCAAACGCGCCTTCTTCTACGCGGGCGTCTGCACGGGCGCCTCGGTGCTCGGTGGCATGCTGGGCTACGCCATCGGGCATCTGCTCTACGACACGGTGGGCCTCTGGCTGATCGAGCTCTATCGCTATGGCGAGAAGGTCGAGGCCATGAAGGCTTTCTACGACCAATGGGGCTGGGCCTTCATTCTGGTGAAAGGCGTCTCGCCGATCCCCTTCAAGCTCGTCACCATCGTCAGCGGCTTGCTCGCCTATAATTTCCCGCTCTTCGTCCTGCTCTGCGCGATTACGCGGGGGGCGCGGTTCTTTCTGGTGGCGGGCGCCATGAACCTGTGGGGCGACCGCCTGCGGGATCTGCTCGAACGCTATTTCGCCGTTTTTCTGGCGATCATCCTCGCGTCAGTGATCGGCGGTTTCTGGCTGGCGCTGCATATGTTCTAGATGATCGTCGGTTGAAAGAGGCCAACGATCAGCATCCACAGGCCCCCATGCCCACACTGCCCCGTTCGCTCCAGACTGTGACGCCCCTGCAAGCAGCCCTTGGCGTGCTCATCCTCGCCTTCGCCACCATCGCGGGCGCATGGGCTTTCGAATGGGCGGGCTACCTGCCTTGCGAGCTCTGCCTCCTGCAGCGCTGGGCCTATTATGCGGGCGTGCCGCTGGCGGGTCTCGTGGCTTTGACCGCCACGCGCGGCCTGCGCGGGCTTGCGGGCGCGGGCCTGGCTCTGCTGGGGCTCGTGTTTGTCGGCAGCATGATCTTCGGCGCCTATCACGCCGGAGTGGAATGGGGCTTCTGGCAAGGCCCCACGGGCTGCACCGGCACGCTCGCGCGTGCGGACTCCATGCAGGACTTCATGAAGCAACTGGAGACCACGAAAGTGGTGCGCTGCGACGCGGTGGCGATCCGCATTCTGGGCCTGTCGCTGGCGGGCTGGAACGCGGTACTCTCCGCCGCGATGGCGGCGCTCGCCTTCACCGGCGCGCGCAATGCGGTGCGGTCAGGCGGCGGCGCGGGTTGACGCGATCCGGGCGACGAGCTGAACAAGGGTGCTGACGCAATCGCGCAGGTCCTCGACCTCCGCCCGCAACGCGCCCATCGCGGGATCGGTGGGCTGCGCGAGCCGCGCCGACGTCTCGCCCAGCATTTCCGCCAGATGATGCGCCATCGTGACCACATCGCGCATCTGCGTCTCCAGCCGGTCGATGCGCGGACGCATGTCGACGGAGGCGATGGTGCGCGCATGCGCGATCTCGCTCAGACCTGCGATCTCCGCCTCAATGCGAACGAGGCGTTCTTCCAGAAATTGTTCACGCATGACACGCACCCACGCAGACATACAGCGGCGACGTCAGCATAGGGGACGCGGGTTAACGCGGACTGAAGAGGCTAGTGGGGCGCCGCTTCCCCATCCCCCGCCTCGTCCGCTTCATCCTCTTGCATCATCAGCCGGGCGCGGGCGCGCACCTTTTCGGTCTCGCTCTTGAGCTGACCGCAGGCGGCGAGGATGTCGCGGCCGCGCGGGGTCCGCACGGGGCTGGCGTAACCGGCGTTGAAGACGATCTCGGAGAACCGCTCGATCACGTCCCAGTCCGAGCACTCATATTGGGTGCC
>CAILIO010000051.1 GCA_903834285.1 uncultured Sphingomonadales bacterium
CAAGTACAAGGCGCGGATCAAGATCCTCGTCCACGAGATCGGCGCGGACGAATACCGCCGGCAGGTGGAGGAAGAGTTCGCGCATATCCTCACCCTGGGGCTCGAGCCGCCAGCGGCCGAGCTGGAGCGCATCCGGGGCTTCTTTGCCGATCCTGGCCTCGTGGAGGGCATTGCCGATGGCTATGACCGCAGCGATCCGGACTTTGCCGTCTGGGCCGACCAGAACACCGCCGCCCACAAACAAGCGGGCTACAAGGCGGTGGTGATCAGCCTCAAGCCCACGGGCGGCATTCCCGGCGATGCCACGGCGGACCAGATCCGCCTGATGGCCGAGCTGGCCGAGACCTACAGCCTCGACGAACTGCGCGTGACGCACACGCAGAACATCGTGCTGCCGCATGTCAAGCAGAGCGATCTCTACGGCCTGTGGCAGAAGCTCGATGCGGCGGGCCTCGGCTCGGCAAACCTCGACCTCATCGGCGATATCATCGCCTGCCCGGGGCTCGACTACTGCAGCCTTGCCAATGCTCGCTCAATCCCGTTGGCGCAGATGATTTCGTCGCGGTTTGCCTCGCCGGAGCGGCAGCGGACCCTGGGCGAGCTCAAGCTCAAGATTTCGGGCTGCATCAATGCCTGCGGGCATCACCATGCCGGGCACATCGGCATTCTCGGCGTCGACAAGAAGGGCACCGAGAACTACCAGCTCCTCTTCGGAGGCTCCGAGGCGGAAGATACCTCACTTGCGCAGATCGTCGGACCCGGCTTCAACGAGGACGGGATCGTCGATGCGATCGAAACCGCGACCGAGGTGTACCTGAAGGCGCGCGCCGAAGGCGAGCGCTTCATCGATACCTATCGCCGCATCGGCATGGCGCCCTTCAAGGAGGCGATCTATGGTTGAGAACTGTCTGCGCTACCGCGACGACGAACCCGTGGGCGACCCGGCGGTCACAGTCGATGCCTTTGCCGTACAGGGCAACGCCACGGCGGTGCGGATCGAGCCGGGCGACGATGCCCGCATGCTGCTGCCGCAGCTGGAGCGCATCGCGCTGATCGAGATCAACTTCCCGAGCTATGGCGATGGCCGCGGCTACTCCGCCGCGCAGATCCTGCGCGAGCATGGCTATACCGGCGAACTGCGCGCGGTGGGCGATGTACTGATCGACCAGCTCAGCCACATGCGCCGCTGCGGCTTCGACGCCTTCGCGCCCGACAGGCCGATCGAGCGGGTGGCCGCCGACCGGGCGCTGGCGACCTGGCCCGACGTGTATCAGAAGACGGTGGACGGCCGCGCGCCCATCTGGGCCAAGCGCCATGGCCTCTGAACAGACCCGCCCCGCTGACCGGACGGCAGACCGGATCGAGACCGGACCGCGCTTCACCGAAAGTGACGCGATCCGGCTCAACAACCTGTTCCGCGGGACCGATACGCCCGAAATGCTGCGCAGCGTCCTCAAGGACAAGCTGATTGGCGAGATGGCGGTCGTCTCGAGCTTCGGCGCGGAAAGCGCAGTGTTGCTGCACCTGATTGCGCAAGTTGATCCGTCGATCCCGGTGATCTTTCTGGAAACGCACAAGCATTTCCCGGAAACGATTGCCTATCGCGATCAGCTCGTCGCGCATCTCGGGCTGACGGGGCTCCTGATCGTCGAGCCGGATATGGAACTCGTCGCGAAGAAGGACGACAACGGCCTGCGCTGGTCGTGGGACCCCGATGGCTGCTGCGATATCCGCAAAGTGCAGCCGCTCGCGCGCGCGCTGCTCGAGTTCGATGCCTCGATCAGCGGGCGCAAGGGCTTTCAATCCGCCACGCGCAGCGGCTTGCCGCGCTTCGAGATCGACCGGACCGATGCCGAAGGGCGGCTGAAGTTCAATCCGCTCGCTTCTTGGAGCTCCGAGGACCTTGAGGCTTATATGGTGGAGCACGATCTGCCGCGCCATCCGCTGGTGGAGCAAGGCTACCCTTCCATCGGCTGCGCGCCCTGCACCAGCAAGGTCGCGCCCGGCGAGGACCCGCGTTCCGGCCGCTGGAAGGGCTGGGACAAAGTGGAATGCGGCATTCACGTGCCGGGTTCACCGGACAGCAGCGCAACGGGTGATGAGCTGCCCCCAGGGTATGATCCGGCGTTCTGAGGGCACAGGTTCGCAAACCACATCCGTTCGTGTCGAACGGGACTTGTGTGGGCCTCAAAACCGCCTCACCATTGAGCACTTGCGGGGTCTTGGCCGAGGGGCCTAGGCGGTCAGTCATGTCCACTCACCCGCTCACTGTCTGGTATGACGGCACCTGCCCGCTCTGCACCCGCGAGATCGCGCTGATGCGGCGGCTGGACCGCGCGGGACGGATCGCATTTGTCGATGTGGCAGAGCCGGGCGCGAGCTGTCCGATTGATCCGGCGCTGCTGCTGGCGCGTTTTCATGCACGCGAAGATGGCGCGCTGCTGAGCGGCGCGGCGGCCTTTGCGGCGATGTGGCGCGCGATACCGGTGCTGCGGCCCTTGGGGCTGCTCGCGCGCAATCGGCACGTGCTCAGCGCGCTGGAATGGGCTTATGTCCGCTTCCTCCGGGTGCGCCCCGCTTTGCAAAGGCTGGCTCGATGAGTGACGATCGCTATCGCAAGGTTCCGACGAGCCGCCTCTCGCGCTTTTCCGCGTTCGGCCAGCTGGCGGGCGGTGTCGCGGGCGGGGTGATCGCCGAAGGCGCGAAGCGGCTCGCACGCGGCGAGCGGCCGCAGATGTCGGACTTGCTGCTCACCCCAGCCAACGCCACGCGCGTGACCGAGCAGCTTTCGCGGCTGCGCGGCGCGGCGATGAAGCTGGGTCAGATGATCTCGCTCGATGCGGGGGACTTGCTGCCGCAGGAGCTCACCACGATCCTCGCGCGGCTGCGCGATGCGGCGCACTTCATGCCGCCCAAGCAGTTGCAGACGGTACTCAGCGCCGCCTGGGGGCCGGACTGGCGTCGCCGTTTTGCGCGCTTCGAGGCGACGCCGATTGCGGCCGCCTCGATCGGGCAAGTCCACCGTGCGGTCATGCACGACGGGCGCACGGTTGCGGTCAAAGTGCAGTATCCGGGGATCGCCGCGAGCATCGATGCCGATATCGACAATGTCGCAACCCTGCTGCGCGTTTCGGGCCTCTTGCCGAAGTCGCTCGATATCACGCCGCTGCTGGCCGAGGCCAAGCGCCAGCTGCACGAAGAAGCGGACTACTTGCGCGAGGCCGAGCAGATGCGCCGCTATGGTGCGATGCTGGCGGGCGAGGCGCAGTTCGTCGTCCCCGCCCCGATTGACGAGCTGACCGGGCCGGGCGTGCTGACGATGGATTTCATTGCCGCAAAGCCCATCGATACGCTCGCCGATGCCCCGCAGGACGTACGCGATCGGGTGATGGGCGCAATGCTCGATCTGGTACTGCGCGAGCTGTTCGTGTTCGGCTTCATGCAGACCGATCCGAACTTCGCCAACTATCGCTGGCAGCCCGAGACGGGCCGCGTGGTGCTGCTCGATTTCGGCGCGGCGCGCGGCGTGCCCGACGAAACGCGCAGCGCCTACCGGCGGATGATGCAGGCCGGGCTCGACGGCGATCCGGCCGAGCTCAAGCGCCGCATTTGCGAGGTGGGTTTTGCTTCCGAGGAACAGATGGCGCGGCACGGAGCGGCATTCGAAGGCGTGATCGGGGTGATCCTCGAACATGTGAACAAGGCCGATATCTTCGACTTTGCCGACCGCAGCTTTGTCGCCCGCCTACGCGATTTCGGCGAGCCGGTGGCGCAGGACCGCGACACCTGGCACCTGCCGCCGATGGATACGTTGTTCGTGCAGCGCAAGGTCAGCGGCACCGCGCTGCTCGCGGTGCGGATGAAGGCGCGCCTTCCGCTGCAGCGCATGGTCGCGGCGCGACTGGCGGGGTTCGCCGAGCCGGCAGCAGTAGCTATTTAAGCCAGCCGGCCTCGCGATACCAGGCCGCGGTGGCCTGGAGCCCTTCGAGCGTATCGATCCGGGCGCGCCAGAGGCTGCGGGGCGGCTGGGCGCCCTCACCCACGGTCCAGTCTGGATGGCAGATATAGCGCGCGCGGTCGGGCGTCAGCTTGGCCTTGCTGCCGCGAAAAAGGCGATCGGCGCGCGCCGCCATCCCGACGAGACGCGGCGACAGCGAGATCGGGCGAATGGGCTTGTCGCGCACCGCCGCGCCGATGGCGTGGGCGAGGCGCACGTGGGTCCAGCCGCCGGGCTCGCCATCGTCGGGCTCGAAGATCTGGTGGGTGGCTTCCTCGCTGCTGGGGAGCAGGGTGAGGAGCAGTTCGGCCAGATCAGCAACGTGGATCACCGAGAGCCGGCCCGGGGGCGGCAGCGGGACGACGCCACGCCGCGCGAGGCGAAACAGCTCGAGCATTTCGGTATCGCGCGGGCCGAACACGGCAGGCGGGCGCACCACCGTCCAGTCGAGCCCGGAGGCGCGGACGAGCTTCTCGCCGCGCAGCTTGGACGCGCCGTAGATCGAAAGCTGCGGTTCGCGCGCGGCGAGCGAGGAGACGTGGACCATGCGCGCCACGCCCATCTCGTGCGCCGCCTCGATCACGCGCAGGGTGCCTTGCACGTTGCCTTCCTCGAACCCGACCGCATCGGGGGCGTTCACCACCCCGGCGATGTGGACGATAGCACTGGCGCCTTCCATCAGACACATCAGCGCGGTCTTGTCGGCAAGATCGCCATCGATCCATTCGACCCCGCCGCGCAGGCGTTGCTTGCGCCGGGTGAGCGCACGGACGTCGATCCCGTGGCGGCCCGCTGCCATGAGCACGGCCTGCCCGACAAAGCCGGTCGCTCCGGTGACCGCAACGAGATCTCCGCTGCTCACAGCATCACCAGCTGATCACGGTGGATCAGCGCCGAGCGCGGGGCATAGCCGAGCAGCGCTTCGTGTTCGGCGGAGGGGTGTCCCATCAGCGCGGCGCATTCCGCCGCGTCATATTCGCTGAGGCCGCGCGCGAGGACTGCGCCATCGGGGCCGTGGACGGCAATGGCGTCGCCGCGCAGGAACGTGCCGTCCACCGAAATGACTCCGGCGGCGAGCAGACTTGAGCCGCGCGCGAGGGCTGCGGCGGCGCCCGCATCGACCGTGACCGCGCCCTTCATGCGCAGCTTGCCGCCGAGCCAGGCCTTGCGCGCGCGGGCCTTTCCGGGCGGGCAGAACAAGGTACCGCGCTCTTCGCCCAAGGCCGCAGCGACGGGGCTGTCCGGGCGGCCATCGATGATCGCGAGCGCGATGCCGGCAAGGCCCGCGATCTCGGCAGCCTGGAGCTTGGAGGTCATCCCGCCCGAGCCGAGTCCGGAGGAGGAGCCGCCGGTCGCCATGGAGTGGATGTCCGGCGTGACACCGCGCACCACGGGCACGCGCACCGCGCCTTCGAGGCGGGGGTCACGGTCATATAGCCCGTCGATATCCGAGAGCAGCAAGACCGCGCTCGCGCCCGCCGCCTGCCCGACGCGGGCGGCAAGGCGATCATTGTCACCGAAGCGGATTTCCTCGGTGGCGACGGTGTCGTTTTCGTTGATCACAGGAACCGCACCGGCGGCAAGCAGCGTGCCCAGCGTGGCGGTTACATTGAGGTAGCGACGGCGGTCCTCGAGATCTTCGAGCGTGAGCAGCACTTGCGCGGCGATAAGGCCGTGCGCGGCGAGCAACTCTGCCCAGAGCCCGGCCAGCGCGATCTTGTCCTTGCCGTACTGATTGACGCGCACGGCAATGCGCTCGTCTTCCCAGGTGTTCATCGTCGTGCGGTCGATGACGTTCGCGTCGGGGAACACGGCCTTGATCTCCTGGAAGATCGGGCCGGAGAAG
>CAILIO010000052.1 GCA_903834285.1 uncultured Sphingomonadales bacterium
CCCCTTCCTCCAGCGGGCTGACGCCGTACTTGATCGCGTTTTCCACCAAGGGCTGGAGCAAGAGCGAGGGCATGAGCGCGGGCGAGGCGTCTTCGTCGATGCGGAACTCGGTGCTGAGCCGCTCCTCGAAGCGCATCCGCTCGATATCGAGGTAGAGCTTCAAGGTCTCCACTTCCTGCGCCACTGTCACGCGCCCGGTCGGCTCGTTGATCAGGGTGTAGCGCAAGAACGAAGAAAGGCGGCTGAGCATCGCGTTGGCGGGTTCGGTCTGCTTGAGCAGTACCAGCGTCGAGATCGAGTTCAGCGTGTTGAACAGGAAGTGCGGATTGAGCTGGTAGCGCAGCATGGCCAGCTGCGCCGAGGTCGCCTGCGCTTCGAGCCGCATCAGCTGGTCGTTCTGCTCTTCCACCTGCACGTAGAAGTTGATCGCGTAATAGAGTGCCGACCATGCGCCGAGCAGCGTGAGATCGAGGTAGAACACGCCGAGGAACAACTGCGCGAAGCCCGAGTCGCCGCCCGAGCGGTAGAGGCTGATCACCCAGGAATCGATGAAGGCATAGAGGCCCACGGCAATCGCGAGCACCAAAGCGGTAATGCCCCAGGTGATCAGCGGCGTGCGGTTGATCAGCGCGCGGTAGATCACCGAGAGGATGAGGCTGATCGAGAAGCCGGTGATCGTGGCGATCAGCACGATGACCAGGAACGACCACGGCTGCGCATTGGCGAGGCTTGAGAGCGCGCGCAGCAGCATTGCGCCGCCCCAGCCAAGCATTTGCAGACGCCAGAAGGCGCGGTTCTTGTTGCCGAAGAACGGCGTCGGGCGGAGCGGCAGCGACATTGCCATGCATGGGTGTGTAGCCCAGCGCGCGCACCTGCGCCACTGCTGTGGGTACGCATCCCACAGCCGGGCTTTGCGTGCGCCGCCAAACCGGTTACTCTCGCGTCAAAAGGGAGAGAACCATGGATCATCACGGCGATTCCGGAGAGCGTGCGCAGTTCCACTCGATGGAAGAAGGCACGCAGGAAGATTGGGCCATCATCGCGCGCGACTATGTCGGCTTTGCCGCCGGCCTGCCGGACCGCGTGCTCGCGCACCTCAAGTTGCTCGACGGCGATTTCGGCGGCTTCCCGATCGACCGCCTGACCCACAGCCTGCAGACCGCCACCCGCGCGCACCGCGACGGCCGGCCCGAAAGCTACGTCGTGATGGCGCTGCTGCATGACATCGGCGACACGCTGGGCTCGTACAACCACCCGGAAATCGCCGCCGCGATCCTCCAGCCTTTCGTGAGTGAGGAAGAGCACTGGATCTGCCGCAACCACGGCGCGTTCCAGGGTTATTACTACTTCCACTACCTCGGCATCGACCGCAACGTGCGTGAGAAGCACCGCGACAATCCTCATTTCGAGGCCTGCGCGGAATTCTGCGCCAAATACGATCAGTCCGCCTTCGACCCTGACTATGACACGCTGCCGCTCGATTTCTTCGAGCCGATGGTGCGCCGGGTCCTGGCCCGCCCGCGCAGCGAGACGTCGATCAAGGCGATGGAAACGACTGCGGCCAAGGCAGGAGTCCCCGCTTAAGGTTCTCGGCGGAAGCGCTGAGCCCAGTCGATATCGGGCGCAGCGCGCATCACCGCGATCTCGGCGGCCATTTCTCGTGCGCGGGTGCTGGCCTTGCCGTGGCTGGCGCCCGGAATCACGAGAAGCCCGCGCGGGCCGATCAGGCGGACCATGCGCAGCGCTGCGGTGGGATCATAGCCTGCATTGGCCATGATCCACACCGAAAGCCGGTCCGCCTCGCGCTCCGTGCGGCGCACCGCGGCGGTGGTCCATGTGCCGGGGCCCAGCACGCCTTCGTGATCGAGCGCCGCATGGGCAAGCTCGTGCGCCAGCATTGCCGCGATCATCGTCTCATCGCCGCCGAGCCGGGCCAGCGCATCACGTCCGACGCGCACTTCGCTGCGCGTGGCCGCGGCATTGTCCTTCGCGTCATCAAGGAAGAAGCGCACCCCGCATGATGGCGCTGCCTTGACGGTGACGGTGCGCCCGTCCGCAAGCGTGAATGCCACCTCGCCCCTTTGCGCCGCTGCTTGCTCGAGCCGCGTCTGCAGCGCCCAGACGCGGTCCCAGCTGCCCTTGCGCGGCGCCGGGCCGACGGCTGTGCCGGCGACAGCGGTCACGACCGCGTTGGCGGCAAGCCCGGCCGCCTCCGCGGGGCTCCCGGCCGCGACGGCTGCCACGGCAATATCTCCGGAAAGGCCATAGGCGGCGCGCGCTGCTGCCGGATCGGCAAAAGTCTGCGCATCGCCCAGCAGCAAGCCGATCCCCGGCGCGCCGCGCGCGCAGAACCGCGCATTGGCGCGGCTCAGCCGCCAGCCGATGGTCTGAACTTGCGCGTCGGCCCGCTGCAGGTCGTCCACGGGCTGCGCCTGCACGGGGAGCCCCGTTGCCGACAGGGCTGCCAGCAGAAGCGCCAGCGGGCCGCCCGCCACGCGCATGTCAGCCCTTGCGCGCCGCGCTGACGGCCTGCTGCAGCGCCTCGCGGCCCACGGCGCCGGTCATCAGCTTGCCGCCCACGCTCCACGCCGGGGTGCCGTTGATGCCCAGTTGCCGCGCGAAACCGAGATTGCGCTCCAGCTCCTGATGCACGCCGGGCTGCTGGGTAAAGGCAGCAGCAGCGGCGCGGTCCACCCCGGCCGCGCCGGCGGCCGCGGCGATGCTCGCGCTGTTTGGCCGCTCGCCCGAGAACATCGCCTTGTGGAACGCGGCATATTTGCCCTGTGCAGCGGCGGCGAGGCCCATGCGCGCGGCAGGCTCGCTTTCGGGCGCGATGATCGGCAGCTGGCGGACCACTACGCGCAGATCGGGATTGTCGCGCACCAGTGCTTCGACATCGGCCACGCTGCTGCGGCAGTATGTGCAGGAAAAGTCGGTGAATTCGACCAGCGTGAGCTTGCCCGCCGGGTTGCCGAGCAGCGCGCCGGGGAAGGGCGTCTCGATCGCGCCGCGCACCGGGGCGAGCCGCGCTTCTGTTTCGCGCGCCTGGAGCTTCTCCATCGCCTCGGGCAGGACTTCGGGATGCTCGAGGATATAGCTGCGCACCAGCGCCTCGATCGCACTGCGCTCGCGGGTATTGATCCCCGCTTCCGCCAGCTGGCCTTCGAGCTTGCCATCCTGCGCGGCAGTCTCAGATTCGCCGCTACGGCCATGCATGGCCCACCACCCGCCGGCGGCACCCGCTGCGCCGACCCCGAGCGCCAGGGCAAGAAACGGACTGAAACGCATGCATTAAACTCCTGCTGGGCCACGGGCCCGATCTCTAAGTGCCGAGCGCTACCGTGACTTCCTCATCCGCTCAATCATCGCGCGCGACGACATCGCGATATCCTGCGCGCGCAGCCAGTCGGGCGAGCCTTTGGGCAAAGCTGCTTCGGCTGCTTCGGCGCTGCGCAGCGCCTCGGGCAACTGCAGTTCACCCAGCTGCTGCTCCGCGCTGGCAAGCCGCGCGCGCGGGATATCGCCTTGCGCTTCATAGACCACGCCGAGCTGGTACCACGCGAAGGGATTGTCGCGGTCGCGCGCCACGGCTGTCTTGAGCACGCGCTCGGCCTCGGGGAAGTTGGCCTTGTCCTCGGTCGCCAGGAGCGCGTGGCCCAGCGTGGTGGCGATCAGCGGCGTGTTGCGGGTGAGTTCGGTCGCGCGGCGCAGTGGCTCAATGGCGTCCTTGGGACGGCCTGATTCGAGCAAGACCTGCCCCATCAGTTCGAGCGCGTAGGGATCGTTCGGGTCCATCTTCAGCAGCGCGTCGGTTTCCGCGAGCGCCTTGTCCATCAGCGCTTCCTTGTGGAAGGCATAGGCGCGGGCCAGGTGCGCGGGCGCGTCCTGCATCCATTCGGGATAGGCGGCGAGCGTGGCGGCAGGCTCCGCCAGATAGCCCACCAGCTTGGCCTTCACGCGCAGGAACCGCACCTGCAGCGCAGGATCGGCGGGCGCGTTCCAGGCGGGATCCTGCGAGAAGCTGTCCTGCAAGGTGGTCAGGCGGTCTGCCGTCATCGGGTGGGTCGAATAGAACTCCGCATCGGCATCGCGCTTGAAGCCATAACGGAACTCGAGGTTCTGCAGCTTCTTGAAGAAATCGACCGAGCCCTTGCCGGAAATGCCCGCCTTCGAGAGGAATTGCACGCTCGCCGCGTCGGCCGATGATTCCTGTGCGCGGCTGAAGGCAAGGTACTTGCCCAGCGCCGCCTGCTGGCCCGCCATGAGAATGCCTATGCCCGCGTCCCCGGAACCCGCCGCCGCTGCCGCCGCGCCGAGCAGCAGGCTGAGGATCGTGATGCCCGTGGCCGGCTTGCCGCCCTCGTCGCCGCGGATCACGTGGCCGCCGGTGATATGGCCCAGCTCGTGCGCGAAGACGCCCTGCACTTCCTGCGCGTTGTCCGCCGCGCTGATGAGGCCGGAATGGATGTAGACCGCCTGTCCTCCGGCGACGAAGGCATTGATCGAGGGGTCGTTGAGCAACACGAGATCGATCGCGCGCGGATTGAAGCCCGCCGCGGCCACGATCGGTGCGGCCATGTCCTGGAAGAAGGCTTCGGTCTCTGCATCGCGCAGCACCGATTGCGCGGCGGCGGGAACCGGGGCGAGCACCAGCGCGAGGGTGGCCGCGAGGGCCTGGCCGATGCGGCGGGGAAGGGAGCGGGTCACGACGTGCGCAGCTTATCCGCCATGCGCCTGAACCGCCGGTGAAGCGGTCACCTTGGCGAGGAACGGCAGCACGGCGTCGATAGCGCGCGCATCGTGCGAGAAGGGGCGCGCGAAGAGCATGATCAGGCCTTCGTGGGTCACGCCGTCCAGCAGCACGGCGCGGGTCGGCGCACCGGCGCGGGTCATCGTGCGGGCGAGCTCCACCGAATTGCGCGGGCGCACGCGGGTATCGGCGGTGCCGTGGACAAGCAGCAGCGGCGGCCCCCCGCCGCGCGCGTGGACCACCGGCTGGGTCTCTTCCGGATCGGGCACTTTGCCGAAGCTCAGCTTTGTTGCCTCGGTATCGAAAGGGTAGAAATCATAAGGGCCGGCAAGGCCGACCACGCCGCGCAAGGCGTCGGCAGAAAGGCCCCGCGCCGCCATCCAGCGCTTGTCGAGCGCGAGCATGACCGCGTTGTAGGCCCCGGCGGAATGGCCCATCAGCACCACGCGGCCGGGATCGCCGCCCTTGGCCGCGGCGTTGTCCGCCACCCAGCGCAGCGCGGCGGCGCCATCTTCCAGCATCCCGGGGTAGCGCGTCTTGGGATAGAGCCGGTAGCCCGCCAGCACGACGGCATAGCCCTGCGGCGCGAGTGCGCGGGCGATGAAGCGGTAGTCGTGCGGATCGCCCGATCGCCAGCCGCCGCCGTGGATGAACACCACGATCGGCAGCGGCCCCTTGTGCACATCGGCCTCGGCCGGCAGGAACATCTCCAGCTTCTGCGCCGGATCGCTGCCATAGCGCACCGCGGCAACCTCGCGGATCGCACCGTCGCCCCCGTGCAGCAGGCGGTCGGCGCTGTCGAGCATGGCCACCGCCTCGGTCGCAAGCGCTTGGCGATAAAGGAGAAAACCGCCCACGCCGAGCAGCGCCAGCACGGCCAGCGTCCAAAGGAGCCAGCGGCGGCGCGGCTTGCGGGAGGTGCGGGGAAGGATCGTTACGTCTGCCATGGGGTATGGCTAGACGGTTTTGCCCAAGCGGGGAAGGAGCCCTTCAGCCCAGCAGGTGGCGCGCGGCACGCTCCAGCATCGGCTGGTCGTCGGCAATCTCGCCCAGCAGCACGGCAGAGCCGCTGGCCAGACGGCGCACCACGACGAGCGCGAATTCGGCGCCTTCCGGCTCCAGCGCATAGAGCGGCTTGTGATCGAGCGCGCGCAGGCCTTCTACCATCGATGCGCGCGGCTTCGGCGCGGCCTTGCCGGTTTCCTCCCGGCGCAGCTTGCGCTCCAGCGCGACCACGCCCTTGAGTCCGCCGGGCGCCTTGGCGAGGTATTCGCTCAAGTCGCCGTAGCCGAGCGCAAGCCGCTGCGCATGGGTCAATGCAGTGGTGTATTCGGCAATGCGCGTCTTGTCGTAGTCCGCGCCGAACACCAGCTTCACGAGCGGCGTCAGCGGCGCGCGCGCCTGCATAGTGAGGCCGGCATCGGCGACCAGTTCGGCATAGTCTTCGGGCGCATCCTCGGCCGCCAGCGCGAAATCCCAGGCGCGGCCAATCGCGGCATAGAGCGCGCCGCGCGTGCGGTCCTCGCTCGCATGGGCGATATGGGCAAGGTCGCGCGCGGAGGCGAGCCAGTCGGCAAGGCACGCCGGTTCCGGCTCGTTGGGTGCGGGCGCAGGTAAGGCCTCGGCCGGTTCACCAGCGATGATCTCGGCGCCGAACTCGGCCAGATCGAGCAGCGGCGTATCGTCCATCGGCGCGATCTCGCTGTCCGGCCCGTCGGCCCATCCGGCGAGCGGAACTGGCGAAGACGCGCGGCGCGGGGCGAGCGTGGCGCTGCTCGGGCGCTGGTCGAGCGCCTGGTCGATCTCCAGCAGCAGCGCATCGGTGGTCTGCTGGTCCGCCAGCTCCTTCCAGTTGATCACGCCGTAGAGGTAATCGATCGTCACGTTGTCGGTCGAAAAGGGCAGGAGGATGCCGCGATAGAGGATCGTGCGGCCGCGCTGGTTGACGAATTCGGCCTCGAAGCCGATCGGCGCCTGGTTGGCGATGATCTGCAGGTAGTGGTCGGTAATGCGCGAAAGCAGCGAGCGGCCGGGAATATCGCTCAGCCGGCGCAGAGGGCTGCCGGCCTCGCATTCATCGGCGAGGATCTGGCCGAGGAACGGGATCGCCGGATCCTCGATGCCGGAATCGAAATGGAGCAGTACCGAATGGTCGGCAAAGTCGGGCAGGTGCCCGTCGAGCAGCGACTGAACGGGCGGGAACTGTCCCTGATCGAGCAGGCTGGCCCAGAAATTGTAGGCGCGCACTTGCATGCGGCGCTCGTCCTGCCCGATCGACGGCGGCGGCGCGGCGGCCGGGCCCTGCTCGTCGATTGATTCGTCGTAGCTGGCATAGTCGGCGGCATAGTCGAGAGGGTCCTGGCCCTCCGAACCTTCCTTGCTGATGCCGCGATAGGTATCCATGAACCAGCCCCCGTGGTCGTCCGATGGGGTCTGTCATGGCGCAACATGGTAAAGATGTGCTTAAGTTGCGCCGCTTTCGCGTAAGCGATTGTTCGAATGTGGCGCTGTCTTGTTCCGCTGGCGCGATACTTCAGCGCGCCGCGATCGCCGCCGCCTTGGCCAGCAGGCGCTCGGCCATGTCGCGGTGCAGCAGTTCGGCCATCTTGCCGCCGACCTTGAGCGCGCCCTTGCCGGCATTGGCCGGGTCGGCAAAGGCAGCAACGATTGCTTGCGCCTCCGCCACTTCGGCATCTCCGGGCGCGAAGACGTGGTTGGCAGTCTCGATCTGTGAAGGGTGGATCAGCGTCTTGCCGTCAAGCCCCAGTTCGCGCGCCTGCGTGCACTCGGCCTCGAGCCGCCCGGGATCGTCGATCGCGTTGCACACCCCGTCGAGCAGCGTCAGGCCATAGGCGCGCGCCGCCATCAGCGCCTGGACCATGACCGGCACGAAGCCGGCGCGGCCTGGCAGCTGGGCCATGCCGGTTTCCTTGGCGAGGTCGTTGAGCCCGAGGACGAAGCCCGCCAGCCGCGAGATCCGCGCGGCGGCGGCGATCCGCTCCAGCGCGAGCACGGCAAGCGGCGTTTCGATCATCACCCACAGGCGCACGGCGGGATCATAGCCCGCTCCGTCCATCGCCACCGAAAGCGCAACAACATCGGCCGTGTCATCAACCTTGGGCGCAAGGATTGCATGGAGCGGCGCTTCTGCGAGCGCGGCCAGATCGGCCTTGCCCCAGGGCGAACCGAGTGGATTGATTCGCGCGATCATCTGCCGGTGCCCGAAGCCGCCGGCGGTCAGCGCTGCCACCAGCGCGGTGCGGGCCTCGTCCTTCATCTCGGGCGCGACGGCGTCTTCTAGATCGAGCGCCACGGCATCGCAGGGTAACGCGCGCGCCTTGTCGACCGCGCGGGCGTTGCTGGCAGGCATGTAGAGCAACGAGCGCAGCGGCTGCGCGGGAGTCAGGGCATCAGGCACGCACGTCTCCGAACAGCATGGGGCGTCTGGGCCTCGCCCTTTCCCGATGCTGCCTTGCTGCGCAAGCGATTGTTAGAGGAGGTAGCGCACCTTGATGGCGGTCCGCAGCTGGGCCGCGCCGACCTGGAAGGAGGCTGCGCCGAAGCGGGGCGGGCCGAACTGCAGCGGCGCATCGCGCGAAAAGCCGAAGCCCTCGCGCGGCAGCATCATCATCTTGTCCATGCGGCCGTTGCCGTTCTCGTCATGGAACAGCGCGATGGCATAGCGGCCCTGCGGCACGTCCTTGAACTGCACTGTTTCGCCATTCACCGCCGGCACGGTGAGATGCCGCGCCTTCGGGTCCTTCTGGCAATCGGGGAATGTCTTGGGATCGGCCGTCATGCAGGCCAGGATCTGGCCGCGGTTCGACCGCAACCCGTCGATTTCGACGAGGATCGAGCTCGGCGCGAGCGCGCCCGTCTGCGCCGGCCCCTGCTGGCGCGGCTGGATCTGGGGCAGCGGCATTGCCGCCACGACCAGCGGCCCCGCCAGCACCGCCAGACCAAGCGGCAGGCCCCGATGCTTGATGGCGCGCTTCATGGCGCCGAAAGCCCCTTGTCGGTCCCGCACACATGATCCCAGAAGCGAAAGTAGAGGCCGAAATTGCATCGATAGAGCTCATGGTGACGGTGATGATGGCTCGCTGTTATCACCCATTGCCCTACAGTTGAGTGAACAAGTGCCTTGGGAAACATTTCCCAGCCCATATGATTGGTCACGCCCATTACGGTCATCACCATCAGCACAAGGCCGAGCACCCCGGCGTGGATCGGCACCACGAACACCAGCGCCGGAATGAACAGGCCGACGATCGCGGCCTCGACCGGGTGGAAATTCATCGCCGCCCACGCCGTCGGCGGCCGGCTGGCGTGGTGCACCGCATGCACGGCGCGGAACACCTGCGGGCGGTGCATCCAGCGGTGCGTCCAGTAGAACCAGGTATCGTGCAGCGCCAGGTACACGAACAGCGATACTGGCAGCCACCACAGCGGATAGGCGTTCACGTCGGTATAGACCCGGGTCCAGCCATAATGCTGCCAGCCCCAGGCGATGATGCCGGCGGGCACGCCGTAGATCGCGGCGGAGGCGAGGCTCCATGTGATCTCGCTGCGCATCTGGCGGGCGAGGCCTTCGTAGTGCCCGGGGCGCACCAGCTTGGTCAGCCAGGCAAACAGGCCGCTAACCGCCAGATAGCGCACGGCGACGATCACCGTCATGACCAGCGCAGAGAGCCACAGCTCGCTCATGCGGCGTGTTGTCCGGTCTTCGGCGGGGATGAATGCGCGATCACGTCAGCCTCTATGCCAAGGCGGCGCGCCCGTGGACAGAGCCCCGTTGGGCCAGTCCACAAGGCGCGTTGCCGATCAGACCGCGCGGCGGACCTTGTTGCGGTGCTGGCCGACGCCATTGCCGCCACCGGGCCCGCGAGGGCCGCCGCCATTGGGGCGGAAGCTGCGCGGCTTGTCGCCCTGCGGCGCATCACCGCGTTCGGCGCGGGCCGGGTTGCCCACCGGGCCCCGATCATCGGTCTTGCGCGGATTGGGATCGCGGGGACGTCCATCGACCCCTTGTGCGCGGCCACCGGGCGAGCGGTCGTCGCGCCGATTGGGATTGGCGCCGGCGCCGCGGCCTTCTCCGCCGCGCCCCTGACCACCATGACCCTGACCGCCTCGACCCTGACCGCCGCCACGGTTGCCACCACGCCCGCGCGCATCGCGGTCATCGCGGCGCGCATCGCGCTCGGCTTCCTCGGGCTGGCGGCTGACGGCGGGAAGGCGTGCGGCCTCGGCCAGGAACCCTTCGGGCAGCGGCAGCGGCATGAGCTTGATGCCCGTCAGCTTCTCGATGTCCTTGAGGTAGGGCTTTTCATCCGGCGCGCAGAAGCTGATCGCCTCGCCATCCGCGCCGGCACGCGCGGTGCGCCCGATGCGGTGGACGTATTGTTCGGCCACATTGGGCAGCTCGAAGTTGAACACATGGCTCACCCCGGACACGTCGATCCCACGCGCGGCGATATCGGTCGCGACGAGGATCGGACACGAACCCTGGCGGAACGCGTCGAGCGCGGCAGTACGCTGCGCCTGACTCTTGTTGCCATGGATCGCGCGGGCGCTGATCGAGGCAGCAGAGAGGTGGCGCACAACGCGGTCCGCGCCGTGCTTGGTGCGGGTGAACACCAGCGCACGGTCAAGCTTGCCATCGGCCAGCAGCGCGCGGATGCGCAGCGTCAGCAGTGCCTGCTTTTCGGCCTGGTTGACGAACGTGACGAACTGCTCGACGCGTTCGGCGGTGCTCGCCTGCGGCGTCACTTCGACACGCACCGGGTTGTTGATGAACTGCTTGCCGAGGTCCGCGATCGCCTTGGGCATTGTCGCGGAGAAGAACAGGCTCTGCCGCTCCTTGGGCAGCAGGTTCGCCACCCGTCGCAGCGCTTGGATGAAGCCGAGGTCCATCATCTGGTCCGCCTCGTCGAGCACGAAGATCTCGACCCGGCTGAGCGTCAGCGCGCGCTGGTCGATGAGGTCGAGCAGGCGACCCGGCGTCGCAACCAGAATGTCGCAGCCCGGCACGAGGCGGCGGGCCTGCTTGCCCACCGGCACGCCGCCGAACACGCAATCGACCGTCAGGCGCAGGTTCTTGGCATAAGCCGCGATGTTCTCGGCGATCTGTGCGGCAAGCTCACGGGTGGGCGAAAGCACCAGCATGCGGCACGAGGCGGGCTTGCGCGGCTTCATGTCGGCCGCAAGGCGGTGGAGCGAAGGCAGCGCGAAGGCCGCGGTCTTGCCGGTGCCGGTCTGCGCGATGCCGAGCAGGTCGCGGCCTTCGAGCAGCGCCGGGATCGACTGGCGCTGGATCGGCGTAGGGTCGGTATAGCCCTTGCTGGCAAGCGCGTGGAGAATCGGCTCGGCAAGGCCGAGATCGCTGAAATAAGACATGTAGAATCCAATCGGGTGTTTGGGCGCACGGCACGATGCGGCGCGCAGGCAGAAGGTCGACCATGCGACCCATGCGTGAAGGGGAAGCCAAGCGGTGCAGCTGTTCGACCGGGGCGGGTACACGCCCTGAAACGGCGGACCTCACGCTTGCCCGGGCCTGCGGCGGAAAGTCCGCTCGCCAGTCCTGCTAAGCCTTCGCTTAAACGCAATTGCGCGCAAAAGCAAGGAAATTGCGCGCCAAGAGCTTGGGGCGCTGGGGGTTTCCAAGCTTGCGGCTGTGGTTGTATCACCTCCGAATGCAAAACCGCCATGCCTCCGCCTTGTTCGCCGCCGCGCTCCTGCTCCCCATCTGCGCGCCAGCCTGCGCTCAGGCTGCGCCCGCGCTGACGGCGCCGGAAAAGCGCATGGTCGCGGCGGTGGCGACGAACGAAGCGCGCGATCTCGCGCTGCTCGAAAAGCTCGTCAATCAGAACTCGGGCTCGCACAACATCGCCGGGGTCAAGGCCGTGGCAGAGTTGCTCCGGCCCGAATTCGAGGCGCTGGGCTTCACGGTGAAGTGGTTACCGATGGAACAGACCGGGCGCGCCGGACACCTAGTCGCCACCCACACAGGCAAGCCGGGCACCAAGCGCCTCCTGCTGATCGGCCACCTCGATACGGTGTTCGAGGCGGATTCCCCGTTCCAGACCTACACGCGGCTGCTCAACATTTCGGACCGCAAGCCGAGCGCTTTCGCACACGGCCCCGGTGTCGCAGATAACAAGGGCGGCGTTGTTGCCATGCTGGCCGCGCTGCGCGCCATGGCGGCGGCAGGCACGCTGAAGGATGCCAATATTGTTGCCTTTCTGACGGGCGACGAGGAGGACGCGGGCGATCCCCAGGCTGCGGCGCGCGCCGATCTGATTGCCGCGGGGAAGGCGGCCGACATCGCGCTCGATTTCGAAGGTCTGGCCCGCGATGAGGGGCCGGACGGCACGCTCGTTGACAAGGGCTCGATCGCTCGCCGTTCAGCCTATAGCTGGACGATCGGAGTGGATGCCAAGTCCGGCCATTCCAGTGGCGTGTTCGGCGCCAACGGCGATGGTGCTATCTATGCTCTCGCGCGCATTCTCGCCGCGATCCGCGCCGAAGTGCCCGAGCCTAACCTCACGCTCAATGTCGGTATGATCGTGGGAGGGGCCGAAGCCGAGTTTGCCGCCGACCTCGCTCATGGTTCAGCGACCGGCAAGACCAACATCATCCCCGCGTCTGCCGCCGCGCGCGGCGACCTGCGCACGCTGTCGCCTGAACAGAATGCCCGGGCGCAGCAGAAGATGAGCGCCATCGTGCAGCGCGACTATCCGGGCGCCAAGGCCACGATTCACTTCGAGGACGGCTACCCGCCAATGGCGCCTACCGAGGGCAATCGCGCGCTGCTGGCGAAGCTCAATGAGGTGAACGGCGCGCTCGGCCTCCCAGCGATGGCCCCGCTGGATCCGGTCAAGCGCGGTGCGGGCGATATCAGCTTCGTCGCCGCCGATGTGCCCGGCCTCGTCGGGCTTGGCCCCGCGAGCAAGGGTGACCACACCCCCGATGAGACGGTCGATCTTGCCAGCCTCACCCTGCAGGCCAAGCGCGCCGCCCTGCTGATGAGCCGGCTGGCAGCGGAAAAGCGATGAGCGATCACCCCGCCAGCCCTTGTACCGGCACCTGCGCGCTCGATCCTGTCAGCGCGCTGTGCCGGGGCTGCGCGCGCACCGTCGAGGAAATCATGGCCTGGCCAACTGCCAGCGCCGCGCAGAAGCATGCGATCCTCGGCGCTGTCGGCCAGCGCCTTCAGCCAGCGATTCAGAGAGTCAGCGTAAGGTCGAAATAGCCGTAGACGCTGTTGCCGGTGGCGGGCGCATTGGGCGCATCGCGCAGGAACCGTTGCTTGAAAAGCACCGCGCCGCCGGTCTCGGCCTGCAGCACCGCGGGCACCAGCCAGTGCCGCAGCCGCGCTTCGGCCTGATGCCCGGCAAAACGCCCCGAGGCGCCCTTGCCATCGCGCACGCCGGTCGTTGCAAAGGTATCGCGGGGGTTTTCCAGCCAGAGCGCGCGGTAGCTCACCATCACATCGTTGCGCTTGTCCGGCACCACTTCCAGCCGCAGCCCGGGCGAAATGATGTTGGTCCGCTGCAAGGCGCCATAGAGCGCGGTCGGCCCGAAATCGAAGCGCCGCGCGCCGTAGAGCGTGTCGAACCGGCCATAGTGCCCGGCCTTGCCGCCATCGCCGCTCGCCGCATCGAACAGCGCGGCCACGCGAGGCGCCCAGCCTCCCTTCAAGCTGTAGCCCGTTTCGGCATGGAGGAACCACGCCGAGACATCGAGATCAGTTACGTCCGCCGCGGCCGTGCTGCGCCGCGCGGTGCCGAACTGGTAGGCGCCTTCGATATCGTGGTCCCACTTGCCGGCGGCCGGCTTCACAAATGTCCGCGCGCCCACGGTCCACAGCCGGCGGTTGCGGGTCAGGCGGTTGTCGCCATCCTGCTCGGCCAAACGGAAACCATAGGTTTCGAGCGTGCCGCCCAGCACATGCGGCAAGGTGGCATGTGCGCCGAAGAACTGGACGCGCGTGGTCTCGAGATCGAACTTGACCTTGTTGTCCTGCAGCCCCTGTGTGTCGTCCGGGCGGCGGATCTGCGGCATGGTCCAGAAGGCCTGCAGCCGCGTGCCGCCGTGCGTGGTCCATTCGAGGTTCGCACCGGTGAAACCGTTGGTGGTCTGGCGGAAGCGGTTGCGCGCCACGAGCCGGCGCGAGCCGATATCCATGGTCTGGCGGCCCAGAGTGAGCAACCCGTGGCCCCCCTTTGCGCCCTTGCGCCCGTCACCCAGCTCGACCTTGGCATAGGCTTGCACCAGCTCGAGCGTGTTGACCTCAGATGTCGTGATGCTCGACGTCGGCGCCTCGCCATAGGCACGCGCATCCCACAGCTCGCCGCCGAAGCGAACCGGCCCCGCATCGTATTCGATGGCGAGCTGCGTGCGCAGCGAGAACATCGAATCGGCGGTGGCGGGGCTCGGGCGGAACTGTCCGTCGATCCCCTCGACCCGCGCCCGCACGGTCAGGCTGATCGCAAGATCGTCGGGCGCGCCTAGCGCCTCGGCAATGGGGCCGGGCTTGGCCATGGCAGGGGCGGCAAATGCCAGCGCCGCAAAGGCCGCCAGCGTGGGGAGTGCTCTTCTGGTCAAAGTCGCTTCCACATGTCTGGTGCGCACCGCCTCCCGCTGTCGGGTCGGCCTGATAGTGCTATGCACAGGTGAATACAGCAATCACAGCCGCCGTCCAGTCCTGTGTTGCGTTGTGATCGAGAGCACACTAAAGCGCCCGCTGTCACTTGGGGAGTAGCCGCTGCGCTTTGCGCAGCCCCCTGCCAGATCCGTCTGGCGCGTCAACATGCTTGGCCGAGAGGCCGTGGCGCAGGCGGCAGGCACGGAGCGGCAACGCTTCACCTGCCGGGCGAGACCAATGGCACCGTATTTCCTTGTCCGGCCGGGCGGGGGGAAGATGGTGTCGTTGTCTCGATCGCTCGCCCGGCCCTGGAAATCGCCCATGCTCGAAGCACTGTTCACCTCCACCGCGATCGTCGCCCTCGCCGAGATCGGCGACAAGACGCAGCTCCTCGCCATCGTGCTCGCCGCGCGGTTCAAGCGGCCCGTGCCGATCGTGCTCGGCATTCTCGTCGCTACGCTGGCCAACCACTTTCTCGCCGCGATGGCGGGATCGCTGGCGGCCGGGTGGTTCGATGGACCCGCCTTCCGCTACGCCGTCGCCGTGGGCTTCCTCGCCATGGCCGCGTGGACGCTGGTGCCCGACAAGTTTGACGATGACGAGGCGCCCGCTGTCTCGCGCGGCGGCGCTTTTCTCACCACGCTCGTCGCGTTCTTCCTCGTCGAGATGGGCGACAAGACGCAGGTCGCCACCATCGCGCTGGGCGCGCGCTTCCACGATGCGCTCAGCGTCACGGCGGGCACCACGCTCGGCATGATGCTGGCCAATGTGCCGGCAGTCCTGCTCGGCGGCGAACTGGTGAAGCGCGTGCCGCTGGGCGTCGTGCGCAAGATTGCCGCGCTGTTCTTCGCGGTGCTCGGCCTGCTGCTGCTACTCGCAACGGCAGGCTTTCTTTAAACCTCTTCACCCCAGCTGGCGCATTGCGGATCACCCGCCACCACCAGCCGCCGCAGCGCAGCGCGCGCCAGCCGCTCAGTCTCGGCCTTGCGGCGCGCGGCGGCGAGCGGGAGGCTGGGGGCGGGGCGCAAGATCTCGGCATCATAGCCATCCGCCACGATCACCCCGCACAAGTCTGGCCGGAACGCCGGGGCTTCGAGGCACGCCCGGTCAAGATGCGGGGCAAGGCCCCAATAGAACCGGTCGCAATACTCAAGGTAATCCGGCCACTTGGCATCGCCTAGCAGATCGGCGCGTGCCACCTTGATTTCCACGATCACGATGCGGCCCTTGCCGTCGATCCCCATCAGATCGGCGCGGCGGCCCGAGCGGAGCGGCATTTCCGGTAGGCACCAGATGCCGTTACGCGCAAACAGACGCCCGATCCCGCGCGCAACAGCCTGGGCCTCGCGTTCGGTGGGAGAAGGGGCGGCGGCGGGGAGGACCGAATCGTGCATGACCCCAGTTTAGGAACAAAAAAGGAACGATGCTAGGGGTTAGCGCTCGGTCCCGAGCGGCACGATCAGTGCCAACAATCCGGCTCGCGCGGTGTGGAATTCCTGCCACAACGCCTGCGCCGCCGCTTCTGCCGGCACGCCGCAGCCACGCAGTGCGAGCAGCGCGGCAAGGCCGGGCTCGAGAATCGCTGCCAGATCGTCGACGCCCTGTTCGGCCAGCCGCAGCCGCCATCCCCCGGTATCGCGCATGATCGCCGGGAAATTGCGGATGTTGGGTGTGCGATATTCCGTTGCAATCCCGGCCAGTTCAGCAATCGCCGCCGCTGCTTCGTGCACTGCCACCCACTTGATCGCCATCCGGCTTGCCGGATGTCGGCTGCCGCCGCGATTCGCGCCGGAGGAGGGGGTGCGGGTGGCCATGTGCGGAAGAATAGGCATGAGGCCACTACCAAATCGCTAAGCGACAAACCTCTGGCAAGCCGCGCGCGGCGCTGCTAGGCGAATGCTCCCACGCACCCGTAGCTCAGCTGGATAGAGCGCTGCCCTCCGAAGGCAGAGGCCACTGGTTCGAATCCAGTCGGGTGCACCAACGCTTCGCCTTGTCTTTCGTGGGTTTACGCCTGGAAACCCTGGCGCGCGCAAGCGCACGTCCCTCAGCCACAGATCAAAGGCGGATTTCGCCCAGCGAATCGGCGTCCATGGGGTGTTCGCTGGCTCGAAATCCGTCGGGCGCTCACGTTCAATGCAGCAGGTTCACCAGTAATCCCAGGATGATAGACCCGAAACAGACGCCCATGATCAAGAGTTCGGCGCCACACGAGAAGGTTTCGTCGTCATTGTTTTGAACCGCGGCATGGCTGACGAGCCTTGACCCGATTTTGTCACGTGCCGACGAAAGACCGCGATCCGAGGGGTTGGTTCGGGCCCGATCCAGGACGTCACGCGCAAGCGCGGCGGCGGCCCGAATGCGGGCCTGCGCAATCCGCCGAGGAAGCCCTGAGACCATTTCGAACGTTTGCTCGCTCCCGGCGAGAGGATCAAACTGGTCGGCGAGATGAGAAACCATACTGCGTGTCCCAACCTGTTTCTGGAACCCTTGCCTATCGGAAAACAGGTCTTCTGCAATTAAAATGTCATAATGTCACAAAATTGTCATTTTAAGCTGCGGCGATCGTGATTTTCATGGGCGTGCAGGCCAATGCGTCCATTCCTGCCCTTCGAACGCAGAGGCCACAGGTTCGAATCCTGTCGGGTGCACCATAGTTTCGCTTCGTCTTGCGACGGCTGGCGCGCGCAAATGCCGGCGCTTGCAGGCTCGAAACACGATCGACCTCTACCGGCAATCTCAGCCTAGCGTAGCTGCGCCGAGCGGGTGATGAAGCGCTCAAGCGCATGGTTGAACAACGGGCGGTGCGGGCTCGTCGCGTTTACAGCTGAGCCTGCCTTGCCCCGCCTTGGCCCAAAATGGCGGCGAAAACCCGGAGGCACAGCATGGCGGCTAGTTCAGGGCGGATCAGTGAAAATACCTAAATTTCCCTTATGTAGTATGGGCATAAACGGCATGGCTATACCCGCTCGGCGCAAAATTTGGGATGGCGCGTCGCAATAACGTGTTTGGGTGGGCTGGTGCCAGATGAATATCATACGGCGAGTTATTGAAAGCACGATGTGCCTTGTTGATTTTCACAAGCCCGTACGGATCTCGGTTCGGGTCGCAAGCGAGGGTCAGGGCAGACGAAATACGTCACTCTGCCGGCACTGCGGTGAAGAAATAACCATCCGATATGCCGCCAGCAGTCGACCGCGCTGGAGATCTCAGAAGTCGCTTGAAGCAATCTCTGCGAAACGGTTACAATTAAAAACCGTAACTTACACCAAAATTGAAAAACGGCTGCTTTCCGATAAAGAGCGGCCAGACTAATGGTATGCGCCCGATAAAGTCATCAACGAAATATCTGGCTAAATTATCGTCGGCCTTGAGATCTTTGCGGGCCGTAAAGTTCTGCGGCGCGCATTGTGCCAGGCTTTGCACCGGAAAAGATCCCGAAATCGCGCAAGGCGGATGTTCGCCGCAGGCTTGAATACGGCGCCTCAGCGCTCAGGTTTCATCCGAGGGCAGGCCAAGCGCAGCCTTCACACTGGCCAGAGCAGCGCGGTTCAGCAGCACAGCGCGGGCCTCGCTGTCCGCCTCGGTATAGCACCGGAGCTCTGGCGCATTGCCTGATCCGCGCAAGTGGATGATCTCGCCGCTGCTGAACGTCGCGCGGATCCCGTCGGTCGCGTCGATCACGCGGGCCTCGCCCGCAAACGCGCCGAACAGCCTGGTCTGAAGCGCCAGCTGCTCCTCCGCCGAACCGGCCTTGAGCATGCCGAACAGCTGCGCGCTGCGTTCGGGTGGAAACGCCTTGATCCGGTCGCTGAAGGTCACGCGCTGCGGCAAGCTGGCGAGCTGCGCGGAAACGCTGCTGGCCGGTGCGGTCAGCACGAGCAGGATCGGCAGCACCGCGTCGCGCGTCGGCAGCGCCCTGGTCGTGCTGCCGCCCGCTCCGGGGATATCCGAGCCGAGCAGAAAGCCGCCGTTCGCCTCGTAGCCGCACACCACATCGCCGGGCGTGCCCTGCTCCTCGGTCATCGCCGCAATCACATAGGGAGAGCCGATGCGGGTGCGTCGGCAGCGCGCGAACAAGCCCGAAAGCTCGAGCGCCGTGTTGCTGCTCACCGGGGTGACGACCGCGGTCGCGCCGACGCGCGCCGCCGCAAGAATGCCAAGCACATCGCCGCGCATCCAGATGCCGGCCTCGTCCGCCAGCAGCGGGCGATCCGAATCGCCGTCGGTGGAGATGATCGCATCGAGCGTCCCGTCGCTGGCCCAGCCACGTGCGAGCAGCACGTCCTCGTCGCGGATGGCTTCGGTGTCGACGGGAATGAATACTTCGGAACGCCCGAGCAGCACCGCCTCGGCACCGAGCCCGCGCACGATCTTGACCAGCACATCGCGCCCGACCGCCGAATGCTGATAGACCCCGATGCGTTTGCCGCCGAGCGCGCCCGCACCGAAGTGATCGATATAGCGCTCGACGTAAGCGGTCTCGACGTCGGTGATCGGCGGAAGCGCCTCCGCCTCGGCCAGCGCGCCGACCGGGGTGAAGGCGCGGTCCGGCAGATCAACCAGCTGGGCTGACATGCCCGCCTCGTCCTGCTTGAGCACTTCGCCGCGCGGCCGGTAGAACTTGATGCCGTTGCGGTCGGCCGGAATATGGCTCCCGGTCACCATCAGGCTCGGGATGCCTTGCGCGAAGCTGTAGAGCGCCAGCGCCGGGGTCGGCACATAGCCGCAGAAAACCGGCAGGCCGCCCTGATCCCGCACCGCCCGCGCGCAGGCCGCGAGGATCCGCGGGGTACTGGGGCGAAGGTCTCCGCCAAGGGCCACTCGCCCGCCCGGCCCGAACTCACCGATCTCGGCGAGGTAGGAGAGGAAACCACGCGTGTAGCCGTAGCACACCCGGTCGGTCATCGCGGCGACGGTGCCTCGCGCGCCGCTGGTGCCAAAGGCCACGCCGCTTTCGGCCATGAGGTCGCGTACTGTGATCTGCGCCATGCGGTAGTTCCGATCCATTCCGTTGCAGCACGTCGGCGCAGGTACCCCCGGGCTAAGCCTTTCGCCCGATACGGAGCCTGGTTCAAGGCCGAAGTGGCGCGCTTCGTCGCACCACAGACGCGGCTGGCGCGCGCTAGAGCGCCTTGCCCATGCGGATGATCGGCACTTTCACGCCCTCGCGCGAGGTCGCATCGACCGCCTCGATCTCGGCATAGCCGCAGGCCTTGTAGAGCGGCAGGCCGGCCAGCGTCGCCATCAGCTCTACGTGGCCGAACCCTGCCGCGCGCGCGGCCTCCTCGCACAGCGCCATGATCCGCTTGCCGATGCCGCGCCGGGCATGGGCGGGATCGACGTACATCGCGCGGATCTTGGCGGCGTCCCTGGCGGGATCGAGCGGCAGCGGTTCGCGCGCGACGATGCTGTCATCCCCGCCGAACAGCGTGGCCCGCCAACTCCACCCCCCGCAGCCGACGAGCGCGCCCTCGTCGAGGATCATAAAATATGTCCGGTCTTTCACCAGCTGCGTATCGAGCCCCATGATCTGGTGGCTCGCTGTCACCTGCTCCGGGGTCAGGAAGCCCTGTTGCAGTTCCTCGATCGCGCGCGTCATCAGCGC
>CAILIO010000053.1 GCA_903834285.1 uncultured Sphingomonadales bacterium
AGCGTGGGGCCGAGGAAATAGATGCCCATGGCGCGGCCAAGCTCGTGGCCCTTGAACGTTTGCGTAAGCAGCGAGGTGCCGGCCGGGCCGCTGCCCGATTCGCCGATGCCCACGCCCATGCGCGCCAGGAAGAAGGTCCAAAAACCGGTCGCCGTGCCGCAGAGCGCGGTCATCAGGCTCCACGAGGCGATCGAGAGCGCAATGATCAGCGGGCGGCTCATCCGGTCGGCCAGCCAGGCGATGGGCAGGCCGCAGACGACGTAAAGCACGGTGAAGGCGAAGCCGGTGATGAGGCCGATCTGCGTGTCGGTGAGCGTGAAGGCGTGCTTGATATCCTCGAGCATGATCGAGAGGATCAGCCGGTCGGCAATATTGAGCATCCCGCCGAAGGTGATCACGGCGAGCACGAACTGACGGTAGTGGCGATGCTCTCCCAAGACGCCCGCTCCTTCTTTGCAACAGGGCTAGGCATTCGCGGACGCAGGGGCGACTAACACAAAGGGGGAGGGCGCATCGGGGCGCCTACCATTTTCAATGATCGTCGGTCCCGGGATTTGGTGCCACGATGCCGGGCATAACGGGACCTTGCAACAAGCGGTCCGACCCTCTCGGGAAAGGTACTATGGTGCAGCTTGAGCCCATTGCGGCAAACTTGTGGACCAACGAGGCGGAGCCCGCGCTGATCGGCGGACGGCTTCCTTCGGGCAAGATCGTGTTCCCTTATCCCAGCGGCGATGCAGCGGAAGGCGTCGAACCCTGGCGCCTCTCACGCAAGGGCACGCTGTGGTCGTGGACCCGTCAGGACTTCCAGCCCAAGGAACCCTTCGAGGGGCCGGAGCCGTTCGAGCCGTACTTGCTCGGCTATGTCGAGCTGCCCGGCGAGGTGATCGTCGAGACGCGCATCGTCGATGCCAAGCTCGAGGATCTGAAGCTCGGCATGGCGATGGAATTCGTGGTCGCGCCGTTTGACGCGACCCGCGCAACTTATGCGTTTCGTCCGGAGAAAGCGTGATGGAAGACGTCTATATCATCGGAGCAGGCATCCACCCCTTCGGCCGCACTGATGGCCGTTCGGGACGCGATCAGGGCGTCTTCGCGGTCCGGCAGGCGATGGCCGATGCCGGGATCGACTGGGCCGACGTGGGCTGCGCCTATGGCGGATCGGCCGCCGCGGGCAGCGCGGACATCATGGTCAACGAACTGGGCCTCACCGGCCTGCCGTTCATCAATGTCGCCAACGGCTGCGCCACCGGCGGCTCGGCGCTCGCTTCTGCACGCAACGCAATTGCGGCGGGCGAGTTCGACGTGGCGCTGGCAGTGGGCTTCGACAAGCACCCGCGCGGCGCGTTCAACGCCAAGCCGCGGGATTACGGCCTGCCCGAATGGTACGGCCAGACCGGCATGATGCTGACGACGCAGTTCTTCGCATTGAAGATCCAGCGCTACATGCAGCTTTACGGGATCAGCCGCGAGACGCTGGGCCGCGTGGCCGAAAAGGCCTTCCGCAACGGTGTCCATGCCGATCATGCATGGCGGCGCTCGCCGGTCGATCTGGAGACGATTCTGAACTCGCCGATGGTCAACGACCCGCTGACCAAATACATGTTCTGCGCGCCCGCCGAAGGCGCGGTGGCGCTGATCCTGGCGAGCGGCAAGAAAGTGCGCGAACTGGGCGCGGATGCGGTGAAGATCGCCAGTGTGGCGGTGCGTACGCGTCCGCCCGGCTCGTTCGAGGTCTTCGCGCCCTCCGTTGATATCGAGAACGGCGGCAAGCCGACGATTCTCGCGTCAAAGGCTGCCTTTGAGCAGGCGGGCATCGGACCTGAGGACATTTCGGTCGCGCAATTGCAGGATACCGAGTCCGGCGCTGAGATCATGCACATGGCTGAGAACGGCTTTTGCAAGGACGGCGATCAGGAGCAGTGGCTGCGCGAGGGCCGCACCGAGGTGACCGGCAAGCTCCCGGTGAACACCGATGGCGGCTGTCTGGCCTGCGGTGAACCAATTGGCGCTTCGGGGCTGCGGCAAGTCTATGAAAACACCGTGCAGCTGCGCGGCCGGGGCGGCGGACGGCAGGTGCCGGGTGCGCCCAAGGCGGCCTATAGCCATGTCTATGGCGCACCGGGCCTTTCCGGCGTGTGCATCCTGGAGCGCTGACGAATGGGGAAGATGACCGGCAAGGTCGCCCTGATTTCGGGCGGTGCGGAAGGGATTGGCGGCACGGTTGCGGCGCTGTTCGTGGCCGAGGGCGGCAGCGTGATGTTGGGCGATTTGCAGCTGGACAAGGCGCAAGCCCATGCCGCGACGCTCGGCCCTAACGTCGATGCCGTGCAGCTCGATGTGCGCGATCTGGCGCAGTGGGAAGCGGCGGTGGCGGCAACGCTCGCGCGCTTCGGCAAGCTGACGACGCTATGCAACATCGCGGGGATTTCCGAGCCGGGGAACACGGTCGATGTCGATCTCGACAGCTGGCACCGCCATATCGACATCAACCTCACGGGCAGCTTCTATGGCTGCCGCGCCGCGCTCCCTGCGCTGGCGGCGTCCGGCGAGAACGCCACCATCGTCAATATCGGATCGATGCTGGCGCACCGCGCTTCAGGCGGCATGGCGGCCTATTGTGCTTCCAAAGCGGGCGTGACGCACCTGACCAAGACCGTGGCGCTCGATTGTGCTGAGCGCGGCCTCAAGATCCGCGCCAACACCGTGCATCCCGGCGCGATCCGCACGCCGATGTACAACCGCTATCTCAACGCGGGCGGGGCGACGCCGGAGCAGATCGAGGCGGTTATGGCCTCCGCACACCCGATGGGCCGGGTGGGCGAGCCCGACGAAGTGGCGCGGGCGATCCTGTTTCTGAGCTGCGAGGATTCAAGCTTCACCAGCGGCACCGACCTGAACGTCGACGGGGCCAGCGCGATCCGGAGCTAAGCTGACATTACTTGCTGCACCTGGCCAGAGAGCCGGGCGGCCTCACCAAAGGAGAGATGCGAAATGGCACTGGTATCCGTCGTGGGCGCAACCGGCCGGCAGGGGCTGGCACAAGTGCGCCAGCTTGTCGCCGCGGGGCATGAGGTCCGCGCGCTTTCGCGCAATGAGAAGCCTGATCTCGGGCCGACGAATGCCGATATCGAGACGCGGGTGATCGATCTCTATGACCGGTCGACTTACGTAAAGGCGCTCGAGGGTTCGGATGCGGTGTTCTACAACCACCCGCTGCAGCTGCGCGATTCCCGTGCGGAACTGGCCGGCTGGATCGGCGAGGCAGCGAAGGAAGTCGACGCCAAGCGCTTTGTCTGGAACACCTCGAGCTGGATCCCGGACAAGCCGGGCGATGCGTTCACTTATGCGGGCAATACGGCGGGCATCAACGCGCTGTTCCGCTCGGGGGTTCCGGCGACCGTGTTCGGCTCGGTGCTGTTCATGGACAACCTCCTGACCAATTGGGCGCGGCCGTTCATCATGCACGAGCGTCGCTACGTCTATCCGCACAAGCCGACCTTGGGCGCGAACTGGATCAGCCTCGATGACGTCGCCAAGATCATGATCCACGCGATGG
>CAILIO010000054.1 GCA_903834285.1 uncultured Sphingomonadales bacterium
GGCATAGCCGCCGATGATCGAGGCCGCCCCGAAAAGGGCCGCCAGTTCATTTGACCCGCAACCACCCACCCCGCGATTTTGGCTGCTCCCTTCGGTCGCGGTTTGTGCTTTGAAGTAAGAGTGAGAGTCCTCGATGAGGTTCCCGATTGCAGGCGTACCGAACTGTGGCCTCGTGTGGGGCCTTCCGGCACTATCCATCTCAATAAATAGTTGAAAAACCAATCATATGTGGCCTTGATTGGATTCCGGCTCGGCTCCATTCTTATGCCGTAGAAGTGCCGAGATTCCAAGGGTTTTGGAGGCTAAGCGCCTTCCAGCCAACCCTGCCCTATCCTCTGCCCCTCAGTGGGGAAGCATCTGGGAAGCATCGACCCCCAGCTCCGCACCATTGGCGACTCCCCGGCGAGGCTCCGACAAGGGAAGCGGATGCGAGGTGTTGAACCGCGCCTTTGCCTCCGCCCATTGGATTGCCCACCATGCCACGCTGCATGGCTGCGACATTTCGAGGCGCCGGTCACGACGATGGCCCGTGGCGTGGAGATGGCCCGTGTCATGACCGTACCTTGCGCAAGGCGGAGCCGGAACGGGCCGCGATATCGGCGGCGAGCACGGTTACGACGCCGAGCAGGCTGCCGGTCTGTTCATAGGCGATCATGCCAAGCCAGAGCTTGTCATTCGTCAGTCGGTGCAACCGTGCAATCATGACATGCCCTCCTTCAGGCCTCGGCGAGCGCCATGGTGCGGGCAATACCGCGCTGGAAAGCCGGCCGGGCTTCCAACTCGGTGACATAGCGCTGGACGTTGGGCGCATCTTCGATCGACACTTCGGCAAAGGCGCGCCGCCACAGCCAGCCGTAATTCGCGATATCGGCGATGCTGAGCTCATCTCCCGCGATGAAGCGCTGGGTGCCAAGGATCTGGTCAAACAGGCCGATGATACGCTGCGCTTCCCCGCCGAACCGATCAATCGCGAGCGGGATCGGCTCAGGCGCAAACTTGCGGAAGAAGCCGGCATTGCCAAAGGCGGGGCCAAGACCGGACGCATGGACGAAGAGCTGTTCGAACACCCGTGCCCGCGCAGGCCCCGACTGTGGCAGCAGCCGGCCGGTCTTTTCAGCGAGATAGATCAGGATCGCCGCGCTTTCGGTGAGCGTGAGATCGCCATCGACCAGAACCGGGACTTTGCCATTGGGATTGAGCGCGACAAATTCGGGCGTCTTCTGGCCGCCCTGGCGGATGTTGATGCTGTGGAGCGCGTAGTCGAGCCCCAGTTCTTCCAGCGCAATCGGCACCTTGACGCTGTTCGGGGTGGAAAAGGCATAGACCTGGATCATCGTCTCTACTCCTTGGGAAGTGGGCGCTCCGGTTTCGGCTCGCTCCTTCAATGACCGCGATCGGGCGGCGGCGGCAGATGGGTCGGAACGATAGTTTTCATTCCGCGCTGGAATGGGTGCGATCCTCCCCGAGCGCGTCAGGCGGCGTCGGTTGCGGCGCTGAACGGAAGGTCGAGTAGCTGGCGCCAGCCAACGGGTTCGCGGCGCAGGACTTCGCTGGCCCGCCCTGCAAGGGCGACCGGATTGCCAGCCGGGTCGGATCCGGTGATAGTCCAGTCAAACGTCACGAAGGCATAGTCGCCCGACACCGTGGTGCTGAGCGGGCTGACCGCGATAGGCAGGCCCGGGGCGAGGAAGTTCGCCAGCGGAGCGCGGATCGCATCGCGTCCGGCGAACACCTGACCACCGCCCAGATTGAGCACGGCATCGTGGGCGTAGGCCGCGACGGCGCGGTCCAGATCGCCGGTGTTGAAATTTTCGGCGAATGTCGGAACAAACTGGTCGGGCGTGGCAGGCAATGTAGGCGTGGTCATGAGCGTGGTCCTTGTCCGGGGGTTTGTGAGGCGTCAGGCCTGTCCTGCCATCTGGCGGGCAACCTCTGCGGCGCTGATCCCTTCGAGCGCGAGACCATAGCCTGCGCCCTCATCGACGATGCGGCGCAGCTTCTGGGTGAGCGCGATGCGGGTGTAGCGGCTGGTCAGCGGCGGCAGCGCGGCGATCTGATCGGCCAGCGCGTGCGCGCGCGTCAGCAGCTGGTCGGCGGGGATGATTTCGTTGACCGCGCCATAGTCTTTGGCGGTTTCAGCATCGAGCACCTGGCGCGTCAGGATGAAATAGCGGCCACGGATCGAGCCGATCACTTCAGGCCAGAGCAGGTTGACGCCGTCACCCGGAACGATCCCGAAATCGAAATGCGGCTTGTCCTGGAACACCGTCTCAGGCGTCGCCAGAATGATGTCGGCGAGCAGGGCATATTCGCTGTGCAGCAGCACCGGGCCATTGAGCGCGGCGATCATCGGGACTTCGATGTCGAGGATATTGCTCAGCACCTTGCGGCCTTCGCGCAGGATCTTGTCATACCCGATCGGCGAGAAGAAATCGAAACCTTCAGGATCGATCGAGTCCATGAAGGCGTCGCCCGATCCGGTCAGGATCACGACGCGGTTGTCGCGGTCCTCGCCGATCTGGTGGAACAGTTCGACAAATTGCTCATGCGTGTGGCCGTTGAAGACAAGCTTTCCGCCATCGGTATGGAGCGCCACTTCGAGCACGCCATTGGCCTTGCGGGTCAGCCGCGCGTTGGGGAAGGCATTGTGGTAGGATTCGAACTTCGACATGGCAGTTTCCTTCACGTGACCGTGCGGGTTCAGGCGGTGTTGGTGGAGGCATAAGCCTGCCGGACGCCGGGCGGACCACAGCCGAAGGCGATAATCCGTATTCCGTCACGGAATAGGCCGGGCATGCTCGATCCTGCGGCATAGTCACCGGCGCACTTGCGGCTCTCCCGCCGGTCCCATGCCATCGCCGCGAGCCAGGGAATTCACGGGTGTGCCTGGTCGTTGCTGGACCGTTTCCGGTGGATCGCGATCAGCATTTCCGCCAGCAGATCATCGCCTGGTGAGGACGCGGTGCCGCGCGGCTCTTCGCTGCGCTGAAACCAGCAGGAGCCAGCCCGCAAAGGCTTGCGCGCGGCACCGGCGACGCGCGCACAGCGCGCGCGGAGGCCTGCCGCACACGCGCGGCCCGATCAGATCGCGTTAATATCGACCACAGTGGGGATCGTGTCGTTGAGCAGGGTGATCTTCTTGCACGCGATCCGCCATGCACCCTCGCAGGGCGCCAGCCGGTATTCGTAGCGGCCGAAGAAGCAGTCGGTCCGGTTCATCCGCACATCGAAGCGGTGGCAGGTGAAGGCGGCCGAAACGCGCGCCGCCGCCTCGTCGGCATCCAGCACCATGACATTGGTCACCTGATGCACCACGCGCGGCAGCGGCGAGGAGGCGGTCGAAAGCCCCGAGGTCAGCCGCATCACCCGGTCCTCCAGATTGCGGCGGCCCTTGTAGTATATGAGCGAGAGCTCGCGGTCCGGGTCTTCGGTCGTCGTGGTCTCGTCGCGCCAGGCCGGCATCCAGAACTCGACGTCGGGGGTGAACAGCTCCAGCCACTCGGCAAAGCGCTGCGTGTCGATCAGCAGGGCTTCGCGGTAGAGCAGGTCCTCGGCCTCAGCGCGGGTCAACAGGGCGCTCATGCTTCTTCACCCCCGGCCATGCGCTGTGCCCAGGCGCGGTAGTAGCTGTGGAACAGGGTCTCGTCGCAGAGCTGCGCATCCGCGAGCACGCTGCGTTCAGGAGTCATCCCGATCAGTTCGGAGAAGCGGTTGCCGCCCGGCACCGTCGCGGTCATGCCGCGGGAATAGCCTTGCAGCCAGGGCTCCACCGTACCGCTGTAGCCGATCTGGCAGTTCTCGTATGAGACAGTGTCATCCGGTGTCGCCATGCCGGTGGGATTGAAGAAATCCTCGTACTGGCGGATGCGCTGGCGGCGCGCGGCGTCGCTCTCGCCCTTGGGCGCGATGCACCAGGTGCGCATTTCCGTAAGGCCCGGGGCGACCGGGCGGATCACGCGCAATTGGCTGGAGGCGTTTTCGGCGATCTGCAGATTGGGAAAGATCGTGAGGTTGCGCATGTTGAACATCCAGTCGCGCTTGCCCTCGCCGTGGCGCTCCGCGAGCGCGCCCGCGCTTTCATAGAGCGGGATCGCCGGCGTGATGCCGAAGATGCCCCAGTTGAGCACGTGGCCACTCGCAAAGCTGTAGCTGCCGCCCGCAACGCCCTCGGCCTCCTCCTTCCAGTAGTCGCTGTTCTCCCAGACCGAGGCGACGACGTCCGCGCTCATTTCCTGCTGCCGCCGCTCCAGCACGCGGATGTAGGAGGGATGCGCCGAGGTGAAGTGATAGGCGTCGGAGCAGTTTTCGAGTTGGAGCTTCCAGTTTGCCTCGTAGGTAAAGGTCACTTGTCCCGGCACGAGTTCCAGCCCCTCAGCGCTCTGGTCGGCGACGAGATCGAGCAGCTTGGCCGCTTCGCCGAGGTAGTCGGCAAGCGGCGGGACATCGGCAGCTAGACTGCCGAACAGAAACCCCCGATAAGTCTCGAAGCGCGGCAGTGCGGCGAGGCCATGGTCGGTCTGCTCGAACGCCGCGCTGTAGCAGCCCGCGCGCTGCGACTTGATCGCCTTGCTGCGCCCCGCGCTGTCGAAGCTCCAGCTGTGATAGGGGCATACGTGGAGCCGCGCGTTGCCGGCACGCGTTTGCGCCAGCCGCGCGCCCTTGTGCGGGCAGGAATTGACGAAGGCGCGCAAGGTCCCCTCGCCATCGCGCTGCACCAGAACCGGCACGCGGCCCATCGTGGTCGTGAAGAAGTCGTGCGGGTTCTCCGCCTGCGATTCGATGCCCAGGAAGACCCAGCCGCCTTCGAAGATCCGCTCGAGCTCGCGTGCGAACACCGCCTCGTCGGTAAAAATCGCACGGTTGACGCGGAACACCCCGTCCTCGGGGCGGTCATCGACGTATCGGCTCACGTCCATCGCGTCCTCCTTCTCAGTCGATCACGGCTTCGACCAGCGTCGGTCCATCCGCCGCCAGCGACCATGCCAGCGCCGCATCGAGCGAGGCCGCATCCGCCGCGCTGCGCCCAGCGATGCCGTGCCCTGCGGCCAGCGCGCAGAAATCGAGCTCGGGGAACTGCGTCCCCACCAGCGTCTGCAGGCCGAACAATCGACCGAAGCTGTGCAGCGCCTCATAGCGCCGGTTCTTGAGGACGATGAAGCTGACCGCCAGCCCGAGCTGCGCTGCGGCATGGAGCCCCTGGATCGCATACATCGAAGCACCGTCACCCAGCACAGCAATGACTTTGTCCCCCGGCCGGGCGAGCGCCATGCCGACCGCCGCTGGCAGGCCATGCCCCAGCCCGCCGCTCGCGCAGGTGTAAAACGTGTCCTTCGCCACGATGGGCAGATAATCGTGCATCGGGCCCCGGCTCGACGCTGCTTCCTCGACGATCACGCTGGTCGGGCTCCGCAGCGCGGCGAGGCGCTGGAGCACGTAGCGATCAGTCATCGCCGAACCGTCAAGCACCGGCGCCAGCGCGCGCGGTGCGGGCGGGGTGCGCGGGGCGACAGGGCCGCTTTCCAGCAGCAGCGCCAACGCCTGCCGGGTATTGGCAACAATTGCGGTGCCGACGGGGGCCCATGCGGCGTGGACATGGTTGTCGCCGATGAGCCAGACCTCGGTCCCCTCCGCGATATGCGGCCCGTGCCCTTCGACATGGTAGAGGTTCATCGGTCCGCCGAGCGCCAGCACAAAATCGTGGGGCCGCAGCGTGGCCACGATCGCCTCGCGCCCGGCGGTGAGAAACCCGGCAAAGAGCGGATGGTTTTCCGGAAAGCTGCAGCGGGCCGACATCGGCGCGACCCAGACGGGGGCCTGATGCTTCTCTGCGAGCGCGATCACTTCATCCCACGCGCCGTCGCGCGCCACGCCGGCGCCGACGACCAGCGCAGGCCGCGAGGCCTTGCCCAAGGCTTCGGTACATTCGGCCACGGCGGCGCGATCGGGCGCGCGGGCGGCGTGGATGCGGCGGCGGGTGAAGGGCTCGCCCGGCTGGTCCCAGTCATCGATGGGGATCGAGACGAAAGTCGGGCCATAGGGCGGCTCCATCGCTACGGCATAGGCCCGCGCAATGGCTGCCGGCACATCCTGCGCCCGCGCCGGCTCGCAGGCCCACTTGATGAAGGGCTGCGGGAAATCGACCGCGCGTTCGGCGAAGAGGAATGGCTCGTAAGGCAGGATCGAGCGCGCCTGCTGCCCGGCGGTGACGACCAGTGGAGTCTGGTTCTTGTAGGCGGTGAAAAGGTTGCCCAGCGCATGGCCCACGCCCGCCGAGCTGTGCAGGTTGACGATGGCTGCATTGCCCGTGCCCTGCGCAAAGCCGTCCGCCATGCCGAGCACGACGCTTTCCTGCAGTCCCATCACATAGCGGAAGTCTTCGGGAAAATCGCGGAACATCGGCAGTTCGGTCGAGCCGGGATTGCCGAAGATGGTCGTCATGCCCAGCTCGCGCAGCAGGCGAATCGTGATCTCGCGAACGGTTGGCATGGTCTCTCCCGGTGCGCTGGGCCCCGCACGAGATTTCGCGCACCATGCCCAGCCTTTGCCATAGCCTCAATGGCATTCCCGGCGAAATGACAAGCGACAATTCGCAGCCTGCCGGCCGCTGCGGGATTGACCGCGCGGGCCGCACCCCCGAACACGTACTCCGCTACAAAAGGGAACGGCCCATGCTGTCTAAGATCGTGATTGTCGGTGCCGGGGCCATGGGCTGCTTTCTGGCCGTGCGGCTGGCGGCAAGCGGCTTCGAGGTGACCGTGGTCGACGTCGATCAGGCGCGGCTCGAGGTGATCGCGCGCGATGGCATCACGCTTCAAGCTGACAGCGGTACGGTCACGGCGCGGGTGCGGGCCTGCCTCGCTGCCGAAGCGCAAGGACCAGTCGATCTCGTCATTCTGATGACCAAAGGCATGTTCAGCGCCGCCGCGATCCGTTCGGTTGCGCATCTGGCGCAGCATGGTCCGCTGGTGCTCACGCTGCAGAACGGGCTCGGCAATGTCGAGGCCATCGCCGAAGTGTTCCATGCCGATCACATCTTGTGGGGCGTCACCGACTTTCCCGCCGATCTCGAAGGGCCCGCACAGGTCGCCTCGCTCGGTGCGGGGCATATCTGGCTGGGCGGCGCCAATGACCGCGCGCATGCCCATGCCGATGCCGTGGCGGAGGCACTGAACCGGGCCGCGCTCAACGCGGCTGTCGATCCGCATGTGCGCATCGCGGTGTGGGAAAAGGTGGCGTTCAACGCCGCGCTCAATGCGCTCTCGACGATCACCGGTCTGCCCGTCGGCGGGCTCGATTGCCCCGAAGGCCGCCGCATCGCCACCGCCGTTGCAGAGGAGACGATCGCCACCGCGAGCGCGCTCGGCGTGCCGCTCGATCCCGCGCGGGTCCTCGCCAAGATCGATTTCGCGCTGGCCAACCATCGCACCCACAAGCCCTCGATGCTGCAGGATCGGCTGGCCGGCCGCCGCACCGAAATCGAATCGATCAATGGCGCCATCGTGCGCCTCGCCGAGCAGGCCGAGGTGCCCGCGCCGACGACTCGCGTGCTCGCCGATCTGGTTCGCATGGGAGACCCGCGCGGGGCTTGAATTTAGGTCAGGTTGACACAGTTGACACAGTCCTGAGCGGAAACCCGCCGGACCCCCTCCGAGCGCCCGCACCGGGCGCGGGACGCCTGCGATCACGGGCTTTGGGCTGACGTTCAAGGCAGTTTCCCGGGCCATGCGCCCACGATACTGAAGCGCGGCCATGTAGGACAGAAGCGCGGCTCCCGCGCTTTCACCGCATGACCGCGCCGCGCGCACTGGGCACGGGCGGAGGCGGTGAGAGATACCGGCGCGTTTACCATCGCCCCTGCGGCGCACGCGCTTTCTCCGTAAAGCCACCGAGATAAATTTTTCCGCAAATTTACGATTTGGAAGGCGATTTGCTCGCATGGACGGAACTTGGGTCACTCTCGTGCCCGCGATCCGCCTGTTCTGGCGGGTTTGTGGAGCAATCGGGAGGCACCCGGGCCGGGAACGGCCTGTCTGTTGGAGGAATGTCGCCACATGTCGCGCCGATCGAAAGCAATGGGAGGCCAGTTGCGCGCCTCGATGCGATCGCTGATCGGAAACCTGTCGCGCGATACAGCGGGCACCACGCTGGGCATCGCGCTGGCCACGATCATCCTGCTTGTCAGCCTTGTGGGCAGCGGTACCGATATGGCGCGCGCCTATATGACCAAGACCAGCCTGCAGAGTGCCTGCGACGCGGGCGTGCTGGCGGGCCGCAAGGCCATGGCGACGTCTGGCACCTTCGGCACGGCGGAGACGGCGAAGGCGAACAAGATGTTCAACTTCAACTTCAACCCGCTCGCCACCAACTCGAATACGATTTCGTTCACGCCCGTGTCGAGCAGCACCGGTGCTGTCAGCGCGACCGCGACGACGAAGATGCCCACGGTCATCATGGGTATCTTCGGCTTCAAGAGCATCACGCTCACCGTGGCGTGCAGCGCCGAACTGCAGATGGCGAGCGCCGACGTGATGTTCGTGCTCGATACCACCGGCTCGATGGCCGATACGCCTTCGAACGGCTATTCCAACAGCGGCCCGGATTCGAAGATCGTGGGTCTGCGCACGGCCATCCGCAACTTCTACACCACCGTCGCCAACGCCGTGACCGACAAGACCAACACGCGCATCCGCTTCGGCTTCGTGCCGTTCACGGCGACCGTAAACCTGGGCGGCCTCGTCGCGGCCGGGCAGATCCCGTCGACCTACTTCGCCGCTACCCAGCCGTTCCAGACCGCGCTCGCGTACTTCAACACGCCGGTCTACGTCGGTACGGCCGGCTCGCCGGTCAATAGCGTCGAGACGTATGGCTCGAACATCACGCAGACGCAGTGCAACAGCTACGGGACGAACAGCTATCCGTCGAACGGCGGCAACCCGGTGACCGGTGGCGGCCCGGCGCCGGCCGATACGACCAGCACTTCCTATTCCTATCGCTCGTGGAGCAAAGTCTCCGGCAGCGGGAGCAACGCGCTCGGCACTTGCCTGCGCAACAAGGCAGTGACCACGACGAGCTATGTCACGCGCTACCAGTTCACCAACTGGATCTTCAAGGCCGCGACCCTCAATATCTCCGCGTTCAAGAACCTGAGCAATCAGACGGTTGTGACCAACATTGCCTCGAATGCGACAGTCCCCACCGCCGGGACCTACGATATGGTCGCGCTGGCGGCCTTGAATGGGACGGCGGGCGTGACCGGTCTCACCACGGCCACGGCGAACTGGGATGGTTGCATCGAAGAGCGCCAGACTGTCCAGAACCTTGCCATGAGCCCCGTGCCCAGCGGCGCGAAGGACCTCGACATCGATGCGGTGCCGACCAATACCGATGCCACGACTCAATGGAAGCTCAATCTCAACGATGTGGAATGGTACCGCGGCAGCACCAATGTCACGTCGCGGACCGAGACCAGCCTTCAGGGCGATACCTACCGCGTAAGCTCGCAGTGCCCGCCCAAGGCGATGCTGTTCACCGAAGTCGACACGACGAACCCGTCCGTGGTTCCGACCTGGCTGGACAACTACGTCAACACGCTTGTCGCGTCCGGCAGCACCTATCACGATATCGGCATGATCTGGGGCGCGCGGCTCGGGAGCCCGACCGGCATCTTCCAGACCAACGTGAATGCGGATCCGACGAAGTATCCCTCGGTCAGCCGCCACATCATCTTCATGACCGACGGTCTCATGGCGCCGACCACCACGGCCTATAGCGCCTATGGTCAGGAGCTCTATGACAACCGGGTGGCGCCTTCGGGCACCAGCAGCAGCACGCTGGTGAACTACCACAACAACCGCTTCCTCGCGGCCTGCACCAAGGCCAAGAACCTTGGCTATACCGTTTGGGTCATCGGCTTCGGCACATCGCTCACCACGCAGATGACCTCCTGCGCGACGTCGGGCCGCGCCTATCAGGCGAACGATACAACCGCGCTCAACAACACATTCAAGTACATCGCCGGCCAGGTGGCCGACCTGCGGATCAACAAGTGATGGCCATTCGTCTCCAGCACCTTGCCCCGCGCGGGCGCCGCCGCTGCCAAGCCCTGCTGCGCGACAGGCGCGGCGTCAGCGCGATCGAATTCGGCATGACGGCGCCGATCCTGTTCCTCGTGGTGTTCGGCTCGCTGCAGGTCGCGCAAAGCTACTATGTTCGCACCGTGCTGACCGGTTCGATCAATGCCGCAGCGCGCAAATCCTCGCTGCAAAGCGGACAGACCAATACGACAGCGCTCGACACGCTCGTGTCCAATTCGATCAAGTATGTGATGCCGACCGCGAGCGTGACGTTCACGCGCAAGAACTATTCCCAGTTCACTTCGGTCGGCATGCCCGAGGATTTCACCGATACCAACAAGAACGGCGTCTATGACCCGACGGAATGCTTTGTCGACATGAACGGCAACCGCACTTGGGATGCCGATATGGGCGCAACCGGACTTGGCGGCGCAAACGATATCGTCGTCTACACGGTCACCGTCACCTATAAGCAGTGGTTCGGGTTCGCGAAGATGTTCGGTCTGCCCGAGTACCAGACAGTTCCGCAGACGACGATTCTCATGAACCAGCCTTACGCCACCCAGGCTACCCGCGCGGGGACGTCCGTATGCCCATGACCATCGCGCATCGCCCCGCAGACCGCCCGGTGAAACAACCGCTGCGCCGTTTCTTCAAGCGCCTCGCGCGCAGCACGAGTGCGGTGAGCGCGGTCGAGCTTGGCCTTGCCATGCCTTTCCTGATGGCGTTTTCCCTTACCGGGGTCGAGGTTGTGAACCTCGCGCTGATCCACGTGCGGCTCAACCAGCTGGCCATTACCGTCGCCGACAACGCCAGCCGCGCCAAGCAGACCCAGGTCAACGGTGCGCCGCAATTCCGCGAATTTGACGTGAACCAGGTGTTCCGCGCCGCCGCACTGCAGGGCGAGGACCTGCAGATTCCGACGCGCGGCCGCGTCATTCTTTCCAGCCTTCAAGTCAACAGTTCGGGCGGCCAGTGGATTGCGTGGCAACGGTGTTGGGGTAGTACGGCCTATGCCTCGCGCTACGGTGTTCAGGGCACCGGCGCCACCGGGACTTCGTTCGCGGGAATGGGCTTTACCACGACGAAGATGACCGCCGATGCCGGAACCGCGATCATGTTTGTCGAGATCGCCTACAACTACAAGCCGTTCTTCCTTGGCAGCGTTATTCCCTCGAAGGTGATCCGCAAGGAAGCCGCGCTCTATGTGCGCGACGACCGCGACCTGACCCAGATCTACAATCCGGCGCCGACCCAGACCGTGGCGACCTGCTAGGCTAGCTCGTTGCCGCTGCGGCTGCGGGCGCGGGCACGAACCGGCTGATCACCCAGGCGACCATGCCGAACCACACCGCGCCCAGCGCGATGGCCACGATCACCTGGCGGAAGTTCTCTCCGGCCTGGATCACCGGCGCATTGAGCACGGTGATGAACAGCATCGTGCTCTGGTTGCAGAACAGCGCAGCGCGCCCCGCCACGACGAGGAACACCGCCACGATCATCAGCAGCAGCGCGAGGATGATCAGCTGCGGGCTGCCCATCATCGCACCCGTCTGCAGCATGAAGCTGAGGCTGGCCCCGGTCAGCGCACCGATCAGCGCGCCGGGCAGCGCCTTCAGCGAGAGTTCGTGGAGCGCGGACCAGGCCCACAACAGCAGGAACCCCGCGTAGAGCGGCGTGACATGCAGCCAGGCGCCCAGTGCGACGAAACCGGCGATGACGACGATCACGCCCAGCGTGATGATCGCGGCCTGCCCCAAAGGGATCTGCGGCGGCGTTGCCGCCCCGGCTGGTGTGGACATGATATGGCTCTCCCAAGGTGCCCGGTGCGGCTCTCCGCCCGGATCTGACGCGAAGGCTCGTCCTTGCGTCCGGCATTGTCAACTGCAGCGCCTTTGCGCCGCATGGTCCCGGTGCTAGGTGAGCCAGCATGACCGCACTGCTCGAGCCTTTTCACGCCATCACGATTTCTGCCATTGCCCAGCGCCTGATGGCCGAGGGCCGCTCGGTCATCCGCATGGAATATGGCCAGCCCTCGACCGGGGCGCCCGCCGCCGCGCTCGCCCGCGCGCGCGCGGTGCTGGACGAGGACGACAAGGGCTACTGGGAAAGCACCGAACTGCTTGCGCGCCTCGCGCGCTATGTCGAGGAGACGACCGGAGTCGCGGTCTCGCCGCAGCAGATCGTGCTCACCTGCGGTGCCTCGCCTGCCCTCGTCATCGCGCTCTCGCTGCGGTTCGCCCCCGGCGCGCGCGTCGCGATCGCGCGGCCGGGCTATGTGGCTTATCGCAACACGCTACGTGCGCTCCATATCGAGCCGGTCGAGCTGCCGTGCGGTCCTGAGGTCGGCTACCAGATCACCGCCGCCGCGCTCGAAGCGCTCGATCCTGCACCCGATGGCGTGATCATCGCCAGCCCGGCCAACCCGACCGGCACTGTCATCGCGCCCGAGGAAATGGCGGCGATTGCCGAAGTGTGCCGGGCGCGCGGGATCCGCATCGTCTCGGACGAGATCTATCAGGGCATCACTTATGGGGCGCCGGCCAGCTCGATGCTGCCGTTCGACCGCGAGGCGATCGTGGTCAACAGCTTCTCCAAGTATTTCAGCATGCCTGGCTGGCGGCTCGGCTGGCTGGTGGTGCCACAGGATCTCGTCGGGCAGGCGCGGGCGCGGATGGGTAACCTGTTCCTCACGCCGCCGTCGCTCAGCCAGCACGCCGGGCTTGTCGCGCTGGACTGCGCTGAGGAACTCGATGGCCATGTGCGCACGTATGCGCGCAACCGCGATTTGCTGCTGGCGGCGCTGCCCGCCATGGGGCTCGCAAGGATCGCTCCGCCCGACGGAGCGTTCTACGTCTATGCCGATGTCGGCCATCTGACGCAGGATTCGATGGCGTTCTGCATCCGCCTGCTTGAGGAAACCGGCGTCGCGACGGCACCGGGGATCGATTTCGATCCCGTCGATGGGCACCGCTTCGTGCGCTTCAGCTTCGCGGTTTCAACGCCGCTGGTGGAGCAGGCGATCGCGCGGATGGTGCCCTGGTTCCAGGTACAGCAGGCGCTCGCAGAGGCCTGATCCCGACACAAAAAAGGGGCGGTCCGAAGACCGCCCCCTTGGTTTCGATCAGCCGATCAGAGCGCGATGGCGAGCGAGGCGCGGCCCGAATAGCCGGTGCCGCCGCCTTCCAGCTTTTCATAGCCGAAGCCGATCTTCCACGTGTAGTCGAGCCCGCCCTGGATCAGGCTGACTTCGCCGGTCCAAGCCGAAGGCATCTGCTGGCCGGTGAGCGTGAAGGTGTCGCCGCCGCTGGTCGCGCCGCGGTTGAAGGTGGCGACGGTGTTGCCCACTTCGCCCGAGATGCGGCTGCGGCGCCCGCCTTCGACCTCGATGGTGAAGGGACGGTTCTCGTAGTCGCCCGGGGCGGTGCTCCAGCTGGCGACCAGCGTGGTGTTGGCATTGGCCACCGTGCTCGTGCGGCTCGCCAACGTCAGCGCGAGCGGCGTGCTGCCGGTTTCGGTGTAGCCGTTTTCCTTCAGTCGGAAGTACTCGATCGTCGCGCGCGGCTTGATCTTGAAGTGGTCGCCGAACGGGATCGCATAGGAAACGCCGCCCGCGCCGGAGATCAGCGTGCCCTTCCACTTCCCGGCTGCGCCATAGCTGAACGCCTGGCTGTCGACCGTGCCGGAGAAGGTGCGGGTCGAGGTGAACGAGGGACGGCCGTAGCCGACCCGCGCATAGGCATAGAACGGGCCCGAGGCGAGGCGCCAGAACCCGGCAAATTCGATGTTGCTGACCTTGACCTTCTGCGTCGAATCAGTCGTCGAATTGCCTGTGATGTAGGTGAACGAGGCGCCGAGGTGGCCAAAGCCGAGTGCCTTCTCGAAGCCGAGCGAGATGCCGCCGCCGCTGTTGCTGTAGCCTTGGGTCGTGCCGGCCGACTTCTTGCCCTTGAAGTAGAGCGGCTCGATCCAGGCCCCGGCGTTGCTGATGGTGAACCAGCTCGAATCGTCGTCGATCCGGCGCGCGGCAAGGCGCGTGCCGCGCGTGAGCAGATCGAGCGAACCGCCTGCATAATCGGGCAACATCTGGTTGAACTGGGTCTGCAGCGTGGCGGTATCGGCGGCCTGCAGCAGGCTCGATTGCAGCAGTGTATCCTTGGCCGCGTTCGCAAGGATCGCGCTGTAGGCCTGCGATTGCGGGACATTGAGCCCGATCTCGCTGGCCGACTTGCGCGCGATCGTCAGTGTCACGTCATTGCCCACCGCCGCGACGGTGCCCTTGAACAGCACCGGCAGATTGAGCGCCGAGCTGGCGACGTTGGTGCCGCCGGTCAGCGTGCCGGCGCTGAGCACGGTGTAAGTGCCTTCAGCCTTGGCCAGCGAGGTGACCCTGGCCGAAATCTTCGCGCCGCTGGCGAAAGTGGCGCTATCGGTGATGAGCTTGGAGGCCGTGCCGGTCGTGCCGTCAATGTAGACACCGAGCGTGCCGTTTGCGCCGACATTGATCGACTTGACCGTCGTGGTCACGGCCGAATTCGCGCCGAAGGTGCCGCCGTTGACGGTCACGGCGAGTTGCGAGCCACCGGTCACGGTGCCGCGGTAGATCGCCTTGTCGGCAAGGGTCAGCGTGCCGACCTGATCGTTCAGGATCAGCGTACCGGTGAAGCGCGAGTTGCCCGCCATCGAGAGCGAGCCCGTACCGGTGCCGAAATCGATGTTGCCGACGTACTTGGCGTCGTCTGCCAGCTTCACCGTGTCGTCACCCGCGCCGAGGAAGGTGTTGCCGGTGACCTTGCCGGAGGCCACGTCCAGCGTGTCGTTGCCGCTGCCGGTATAGATGTTGCCGGTGATCGAGGTGTAGACCGTAGCGGTATCGGGATCATACCCGGTGGCCGCCTTGTCGGTTGTCTGCGAGGTTGCATCGGTGCTGTTGAGGTACTGCTTGATCGTCACGCCCGAGGTGTTGGCCGAGACGTTGATCGCTGCCAGCTGGTCCTCGCTGGAACCGGTGACCGATATGGTCTTGTTGTTGTTGATCGTGGTCAGCGTGCCCGAAAGATCCTTGATCGCCGCCGACGAACCGATGCCCGGCTGGCTGATCACCGCGCTGATCGTGCCGTTGTTGTAGAGCGTGCCGACCGTCGAACCCGCGTTGATCAGGACGCCGACCGCGCCGGAATCGACAGTCGTCGCGGTCACGCTGCCATTGACGGCGATGCCCTTGGTCAGCGTGACGTTGCCGCCCTTGCCGCCGATGACGACGGCCGCAGCATTGGTCGAGCTGAAGGTCGAGGCTGCGGTCACGCTGCCGTCGATGCCGAGCGAATAGGTGCCATTGGTCGTGGTGCCGCCGCCGATCGTGATATCGCGGGTGCCGCCGATCTGGAGCGCCGGTGCGTTGCCCACGGACGTGATCGAACCGGTGGTCTCCGCGGTGGTGCCGCTGCCCGAGGCGGTCGTCACGATGACGCCGCCAGCGACGTTGCCGTTGATCTCGACCGTAGCCTTGCCGGTGGAAAGCGCGCTGCGCGGCAGGGTCTGCGTCGCACCGCTATCAGCCGTGTAACTTGCCGACTGCGAGAGCGAGCCGTCGATCTTGACGAGGCCGCCGACATCGCCGTTCACCACGAGCGCCTGCGCGCCGCTGCCAACCACGCCGATGGTGCCGCCCGCCGCCACGTTGCCAGAAACCGCTTCGGTGCGGATGCCGACCGAGTTGTCGCCCTTGACCTTGATCGTGCCGGTGTTGGTGACCGAGCCGGTGAGCGCGGAATCAACCGAAATACCGGCCGAATTGAGGCCATCGATCGTGATCGTGCCGGTGTTCGACACGGTGCCGGTGAAGGTGCCGCCAGGCGCGACGCGGATGCCGTAGCGATCAGTCGCCTGTGCAATCGGGCCTTCGGGGATGCCATTGCCGTCGGCATCGGCCGGCGTGAAGCTTTCGAGAACCTGGATCGTGCCGGCGTTCGAGATGTTCGAAGTGGTGCCGCTCTGGGCCACCACGCCCGCAGCACCGTTGCCGGCGCCGATATCGAGCGTGCCGCCGCTCTGCACCGTCACGTCCTTGGATGCGTCGACTGTCACAGCCGTGCCGGTATCGAGCTTGATCGTGCCGCCGCTGGCGATCGTCACCGCGCCGGCGGTCGAGGTCAGCAGCGGGGCGGTGGTCGCAGTGCTGACCGTCGTATCGGCAAGCGCGGGGCTCGCGCTGGCAATCAGAGCAGCCGGTGCGGCCGTGGCAAGAAGGCGCGCCGCGGTCTTGACGGTGCGGGCGATCGGGGCTTTGCTGTCCATCGGTATCTCATCATCCGGCATGTGGCATGGTCGCCTGAGCGGCAATCTGTGCCCGTGTGGTACTTCGTCCGGCGAGCCGCGTCATCGCCTGCCGGGATTCAACAGTGCAAAATCGGCCGGAACAATCCCCTCGGGGCAGCTTGTCCGGTGCGATTTGCGCGCGTCTTAACGCGAATCTGCGCCATGCCTTAGCGGAAAATTTCAGCAAGGTTGCGCTGCGGTAAAGTTCCCGTTCAGGTCCGGCCGATCGAGGAGCGGGCAGGACACTGCAGCGGGCGCAGGGGAAACCGCTTGCGAGGCGCTGCGGTGGTGTTCATGGTGGGCGGGCAAGACTTCGTTTTTGTTGTAAGATGGAATTTGCCCAGTGGCAGGACGCATTCTGCTCGTCGAGGATGATCCCCAGATCGCGGACTACATCATGTCCGGGCTTGCCGAGGAAGGCTTCACCGTCGACCGGGCCGACAATGGCCGCGACGGATTGTTCCTCGCGACGGACAGCCAGTTCGATCTTGTCGTGCTCGATCGCATGCTGCCGGGGATGGACGGGCTCGCGCTGCTCAAGGCCATGCGCGCGGCGGAGGTGCCGACGCCGGTGATCATGCTCTCCGCGCTGGCCAGCACCGACGACCGCATTGCCGGACTGACCGCCGGGGCGGACGACTACCTCGGCAAGCCGTTCTCCTTCGGAGAGCTGCTCGCGCGGATCCAGGCGCTCCTGCGCCGCTCGGCGGGCGGAGTCCGACAAGCGCAGGAAACCACGCTGCGCTGCGCCGATCTGGAGCTTGACCGGCTGACCCGGCAAGTGCGTCGCGGCAGCCGCAAGATCGCGCTCCAGCCGCGCGAGTTCCGCCTGCTCGAATACATGCTGATGCACGCGGGCGAGGTTGTCACGCGCACCATGCTGCTCGAGGCGGTGTGGGACTATCACTTCGATCCCGGCACGAACGTCATCGACGTCCACATCAGTCGCCTGCGCCGCAAGATCGATGACGGCGAAGAGCAGGCGCTGTTCCACACGGTGCGCGGGGCGGGCTACCGGCTCGCTGCAGATTGAGCGGGCTCGTGGCGCCGCGCCTCCACCGCCGCATGATCCGCCGCGGTCTCTCGCCGACGATGATGCGGCTGGTGACCGCCATTTTCGTGCTGCAGCTGGTCTCCAGCGCTCTGGTGATCCTGTTCCTGCGCGGGCAGATGCTCGATGTGGTGCGGCTCGACCGCGAACGGCAGGTGATCGACGTGCGCGACGATCTCCTCGCCGCCTATTATGACGGCGGGCGCGGAGAACTGGCCGAATTCATCACCGCACGCCGCGGCAGCGCGGCCGATCCCGCCGTGTTCATCGCGCTGATCGGCAAGGGCCAGCCGGTGCTCAGCAATCTCGTGCGCGTGCCGGAGATCCCATCCGCAGCGCGGCCCCAGCCTGTCGTCGTACGGCGCGGGCCCGATCAGCCGCCGAGCGAGGGGCTCGCCCTCGTCGGCCAGCTGCCCGATGGCGAACGGCTGATCGTCGGGGTGGTCAGCCTCACCGAACGGCGCATCGACGTGGCGTTTGCCGCCACGGCCGAACTGACCATCGCGGCGGCCGTGCTGATGGCCTTGCTGAGCGCGGTGCTTGTCGGCTTCGTCATCAGCCGCCGGACCCATCTCATTGCCGAAACCGCAGCCGAACTGGCCTCGGGCAATTTCGGCGCGCGCGTGCCGATCGAGGGGACCGGGGACGGCTTCGATCACTTGCGCCTGCAGATGAACCTCATGGCCGAGCGGATCGGCGAGCTGGTCGCACAGCTCAGTGCGGTGTCCGGCGCGCTGGCGCATGATCTGCGTTCGCCCGTCGCGCGGCTTTCGGCGGCCATCGACCTCGCGCTCGCACGGGCGGAGGAGCCCCGCGCGATCGAGGCGCTGCAGGCGGCGCGCGCCGATGCAGACGCCTTGCGCGCCATGCTGGAGACCGCGCTCGAAATCAGCCTGATCGAGGGCGGCGCGGTCGAGGACCGGCGCCGGCCGCTCGATCTGGCTGCCGTGGCCGAAGATCTCGTCGAGCTTTACGATCCGCTTGCCGAGCAGCTGGGAGTGCAGTTCGAGGCGCGGCTGGCGCCAGTGACCGCACCGGCGGACCGCGAACTCGTCTCGCGCGCGCTTGCCAATCTGATCGACAACGCGCTCAAGTATGGCGGCAAGGCGGTGGTTGTCAGCACCCGCCGCGTGGTGGACCCGGACGGGATGGATTGGGCAGAGATCGCGGTCGAAGACAACGGCCCCGGCATTGCGCTCGCCGACCGGGGCCGGGTGGTCGAGCGCTTTGTCAGGCTTGACGATGCGCGCACCCAGCCGGGCGGGGGGCTCGGCCTTGCCATGGTCGCCGCCGTTGCGCGGCTCCATGGCGGCAGCTTTGCGCTCGGTGATCTGCCGTCAGGCGGGAAGGGCCTTGTTGCCACCTTGCGCCTGCCCGGCTGAAACCCGGCCCGTCCGCTCCAGCTTGCCCCAGCCGATGCCAAGGCCCTGCAGTGCCGCACCCACTGCGCGGATCACCACGCTGTACATCAGCTGGCGGTAGACGAAGCGCTGGCTCAGCAGCAGCAGCGGCGGGAAGCGCCGCTCGCGCACATCGAGCCGATAGGCGACCCAGCCGCAGACGAGGTCGATCGCGGTAAACACTGCCCAGTAGAGCCCCATGCGCAGCACGTCGGTCTGCGTCTGGGCCCAGCCGTGCTGCATGATCCTGAGCACAGTGCCGAAGATCGAGACGGCGAGCGCGAGGTCGATCAGCGGCGAGATCAGCGCGAAGAGGATCTGGAACAGCCACGCCTGCGGCATGCCGACGAAAGCGAGGCCGGCGGGCTTGCGCTGCCACAGCACCGAGCGGTGCTTCCACAGGCATTGCAGCGTGCCGAAGGCCCAGCGGAAGCGCTGCTTGGACAGCGCGGCAAGCGTTTCCGGCGCTTCGGTCCAC
>CAILIO010000055.1 GCA_903834285.1 uncultured Sphingomonadales bacterium
ATCCAGCAGAAGCTGGCGCAGGCCGGCATCCGCAAGAAGGAATGGGCGGTCGCGGTCGTGCTGGCCCGGATGATCGGGCCGATCGTGCTCGGCTCGATTTTCGGCATCCTGATCTACTGGGTGAACTACTTCCCCACCTGGCCCGCCTACAAGCAGTTCGGCCTGTTCGCCGCCAGCGTCGGGCTCGGCTACAAGGGCCCGGACTTGTGGATCACCAACATCGTCGGCAAGCGCACCAAGGAAATCCGCAAGGGCCTGCCCGATGCGCTCGACCTGCTGGTGATCTGCGCCGAAGCGGGCCTCACCGTCGACGCCGCTTTCGGCCGCGTCGCGCGCGAACTGGGCCGCGCTTATCCCGAGCTTGGCGATGAATTCGCGCTCACCGCGATCGAGCTGTCGTTCCTGACCGAGCGGCGCCAGGCGTTCGAAAACCTCGCCTACCGGGTCAATCTCGATTCGGTGAAGGGCGTGGTCACCACCATGATCCAGACCGAACGCTACGGTACGCCGCTCGCCTCGGCGCTGCGCGTGCTTTCGGCCGAATTCCGCAACGAGCGCATGATGCGCGCCGAAGAAAAGGCCGCGCGCCTCCCCGCGATCATGACGATCCCGCTGATCCTGTTCATCCTGCCGACGCTGTTCGTCGTGATCCTTGGGCCCGCAGCCTGCTCGATCAGCGACAACTTCCTCAACCGCAAGATGTAAGGGACGGGGGCCCCTCCGTCAGCGCTTCGCGCTGCCACCCCCCATTTGCCCTTCGGGAAAATGGGGGGGACAAGAAGGAACAGACAGAGAGACGACCTCCTTATCCTCCCCATTTTTGCGCAGCACAAATGGGGAGGTGGCCCGCCACAGGCAGGTCGGAAGGGTGCTTCCCTACCCCCGCGACACCTGCTGCTCGATCGCGCCGAACACGGTGTGCCCACGCGCGTCTTTCGCCTCGATGCGCAGCGAATCGCCATGGCGCAGGAACGGCGTTGTCGGCGAACCGTGGCGGATTGTCTCGACCATCCGCTGTTCGGCAATGCAGGCATAGCCGCGCCCGCCTTCGGCCACCGGCCTGCCGGGTGAACCGTCCGGGTCGCGGTTCGACACCGTGCCCGAACCGATGATCGAGCCTGGCCCGATGCTGCGCGTCTTTGCCAGATGCGCGATCAGCGTGCCGAAATCGAAGGTCATCTCCTCGCCCGCCTCGATCCGGCCCAGCGGCTGCCCATTGAGGTCGACATGTAGCGGCAAATGAAGCCTGCCGCCCGCCCATGCCGCGCCAAGGCTGTCAGGGGTCACGAACACCGGCGAGAAATGGCTCGCGGGCTTGGACTGCACGAAGCCGAACCCCTTGGCGAGCTCATCGGGAATGAGGCCGCGGAGCGAGACATCGTTGACGAGGCCAACCAGGCGGATGTGATCCAAAGCCGCCTCGGCCGAAACGCCTTGCGGCACGTCGCCCGTCACCACCACCACTTCGGCCTCGAGGTCACCGCCCCAGGCCTCGTCCGGCAGGAGCAGCGGATCGCGCGGGCCGCGCAAATCATCGCTGCCGCCCTGATACATCAGCGGATCGGTCCAGAAGCTCGCCGGAAGCTGGCTCCCTCGCGCCTTGCGCACCAGTTCGACGTGATTGACGTAGGCGCTGCCATCCACCCACTGGAACGCACGCGGCAGCGGCGCCGCCGCCTCCCGCTCGTGGAAGCGCTTTTGCGGGATCGCGCCGTGCTGCAGCTCGATCGCCAACGCCTCGAGATAAGGCGCGTAGCGCTCCCATTCGTCGAGCAGGCCCTGCATCGTCGGCACGATGTGATCGGCATCGGCATACCAGGCGAGATCGTCCGAAACGACGATCAGACGACCGTCGCGCCGCTGCGGCAAGCTTGCCAGTTTCATGGGCTTTCCCCTTCGATGGTGCGGACCGCATTGAACAACTTGTCGAGCAACGCCCTCAGCTTGGCCGTTTCGGCCGGCGAAAGCGCGGCAAATATCTTCTCATAAGTCGAAAGCGCGTTGGGCCAGATCCGGTCGTACATCGCGCGGCCCTGATCGGTCAGCCACAAGTGGTGCGAACGTCCGTCGGCCTCGTTCGGGCTACGGGCGACGAGCGCGCGCTCGCCGAGCATCTTGCACGCACGGTTGACCGCCACCTTGTCCATCAAGGTCGCACGCACGAGGTCGCGCTGCGTCAGCGGGCCAGCGTCACCCAGCACCGCCATGATCCGCCACTCCGGGATCTTGAGGCCGAATTCGCTGTGATATTCGCCTGAAATCAGGCTGCTAACCGCGTTCGACGTGATCGCGAGGCGATAGGGGATAAAGTCGGACAGCCTAGTCTGCGCGTCAGCCATTCCTCGGTTCTAGGCCAGCGCGCGCGGCGCGCAAGCAAAAGCGCGCCAAGAGCCCATCAGCCCCCTCACCGCGCGAGAATACCCGCCATGATGAAATCGACGGTATGCTCGCGGTAGCGATCGCGCAGTTCCTCGGTCAGCGTGTCCTGATCGAAGCAGTGCCGCAGAACCAGTCGCGCCGAGAAGAACCGGTCGGCCGCGCCAGTGACGGTGAAATAGAACAGTTGCGGATCGATCGGGCGGAACACGCCAGCCTTCACGCCCTCGCTGATCAGCCGGTCATATGCCTTGTTAAGCGGCATGAGATACTTGTCGGCAATCCGCTTCGCCTCGGCGGGATCGCTGTCACGCACCAGCCGCATCAGCAGCCGGTTGAGGTAGGGAAACGCGAAATAGGTATCGACGCAACGCGCGATGTGCTGGCGCAACTTTGCCTCGGGGCTCATGTGGTCTTTGGCGAGCAGCGCCTCGACCGACTTGATGATCGCCACCATGTCGCGGTCGAGCAGTTCGCCCAGCATCCCGGCCTTGTTGCCGAAGTAGTACTTCACCAGCGCCGAATTGAGCCCCGAGCGCAACGAAAGCTCGGACAGCGAGATATCGACCTGGTCGCCCTCACGCATGATCTGCGAGGCGGTTTCCAGCAGCAGCTCTCTTGCGCCCGGCTGTTCGCCGCCGGTTTCCCCCATCGTTGCCACGATTGTCTGTTCTTTCATTCCCAGCCCGGTTCTTCCCACCACGGGTAAAACGACGGCATATCCGAAGAAACGCGTCCCGGGTAGGCTGGTGCGCGCTTTTCAAGGAAGCTCGCCACACCTTCCTTCGCATCAGCCCCGCGCGAGAGCTGGTAGATCGCGCGACTGTCGACGCGGTGCGCATACATCGGGTGCGGCGTCGCCGCATTGCGCCACAGCATCGCGCGCGTCATCGCCACCGAAACCGCGCTCGTGTTGTCGGCGATCTCGCGCGCCAGGGCGTGGGCGGCGGGGAGCAGGTCCTCGGGCGCATGGAGCGAGCGGACGAGGCCGCCCGCCAGCGCTTCTTCCGCCCCAAACACGCGCCCGGTCATGCACCATTCGAGCGCCTGGCTCATGCCCACGATGCGCGGCAGGAACCACGACGAGGCTGCCTCGGGCACGATCCCGCGCCGCGCGAACACGAAACCGAAGCGCGCAGAAGTGCTGGCGAGGCGGAAATCCATCGGCAGCTGCATCGTGGCGCCTATGCCCACGGCCGCGCCATTGATCGCGCCGATCACCGGCTTCTGCGAATTGAAGATACGCAGCGTGCAAAAACCACCGCCATCGCGCACCTTGGGGTCTGTCAAAGGCACTTCAGTGGGATCGGAGAAGGGCCGCGCGCCATCATCCGGCGTCAGGTCCGCGCCCGCGCAGAACGCCCGGTCGCCCGCGCCCGTCACGATCACCGCGCGCACGCTGTCGTCTGCATCGGTGCGGTCGAACGCATCGATGATCTCGGTCATCATCGTGCGCGTATAGGCGTTCATCTTCTGCGGACGGTTGAGCGTCAGCGTCGCGACGCCATCGGCCACATCGAGCAGGATCTGCGTGTACTCGGCCATTTTCGGCTCTCTCCCAAAAACAGGGACTGCCCCAAATCAGGGACAGTCCCCATTTATTCCTAGCGCGGCGCCATGCGGATCGCGCCATCGAGGCGCACGTCCTCGCCGTTGAAGTAGCCGCACTCGATCATGGTCAGCGCGAGCTGCGCATATTCCTCCGGCTGGCCGAGCCGCTTGGGGAACGGCACCGAAGCCGAAAGCGCATCGCGCACATTCTGCGGCGCACCGGCGAGCAGCGGGGTATCGAAAATGCCCGGCAGGATGGTGTTGACGCGGATGCCCTCACCCATCAGGTCGCGCGCGATCGGGAGCGTCATGCCGACAACGCCGCCCTTCGAAGCCGAATAGGCCGCCTGCCCGATCTGGCCGTCCTCGGCCGCGACTGAGGCGGTGTTGACCATCGCGCCGCGTTCGCCATCGGCCATGGGCTCCAGCGTGAGCATGCCCGCCGCCGACTTGGCGATGCAGCGGAACGTGCCGACGAGGTTGATCTGGATCAGCCAGTTGAAAGCCTCCAGCGGGAAGTGCTTGATCGAGCCATCTTCCTTGCTGCGGCTGGCGGTCTTGACCGCGTTGCCGGTGCCCGCGCAGTTCACGAGGATGCGCTCCTGCCCATTGGCCTCGCGCGCCTTGGCAAAGCCCGCGTCCACGCTCTCGTCGCTGGTCACGTTCACTTCGCAGAACACGCCGCCGATCTCGGCCGCGAGCGCTTCGCCCTTTTCCTTCTGCAGGTCGAAGATGGCGACCTTCACGCCCTTCGCCGCCAGCGCGCGGGCGGTGGCGGCACCAAGGCCGGAAGCGCCGCCGGTCACGACCGCGGCAACGGAACTGTCAAGCTTCATGGCATTTCTCTCCTGAAATCAATTACATCATCTCGACAATGGTCACGTTGGCGACACCGCCGCCTTCGCACATCGTCTGCAAACCATACTTGAGCCCGCGCGCCTTCAGCGCATGGAGCAGCGTCGACATCAGCTTGGTGCCCGAAGCGCCCAGCGGGTGGCCGAGCGCAATCGCGCCGCCGTTGACGTTGAGCTTCTCCGGGTCCGCGCCGGTGTGCTTGAGC
>CAILIO010000056.1 GCA_903834285.1 uncultured Sphingomonadales bacterium
ATAACGCGAAGCAACGCCTCATGACGCACGGACATGGTCTTCATGCCTGCGGCCAGTTCAGCGACAACCTCATAGGCGTTGGCAAAATTCCGACCTTGCAGACGCTCGCGGACAATGTCTTCGAGCCGCCCGGACAAATCTAGCATGATCGCCCGAACGATGCTGTCCTTACCCTCGAACCTCCGATAGATATTGCCCGCCGGGATGTCGGCCGATTTGGCAATTTCGGCAATTGAAAACCCGCTGACGCCCTCGCGCACTAGCAGGTCGGATGCGGCCTCGATGATGCGTGCCAGCGCCGCTCGGCTGCGCTCCTGCGCCGGACGCCTGACAAAAGGCGAATTTTCGTAACGCTCCACGTTTCTATCCTCATTATGCAGCGCTCGCTGTCAATGTTGCGCACGACAAGCGGACGGATGAAGCTTGAATCCAGCCGGCTCCCGATCGGGATTTGTGCGGCGCTTCCATTCGCACAGCAGCGGGCAAAGACAAAGGTGCCTGAGCTGCGCCCCGGACAAAGGTGACACGTGCAATAACCCCATTATTCGTCCGCCCACATGCTCTACCCCATCGTCATGGCTCGCCTCCTCCGTCTCGTACTCCCCGGCATCCCCCACCACGTAACGGAGCGCGGCAAGCCAATGGCCCTTGAGTTAGAGAGTCTGCTAGGTCGGACTGATGGGTGTTGGCGTGGAGGCCCGAAGATGGGCGAGTTTGGGGGTAATTGCACCTGTCACCGTAACCCCAATCCCGTACCCCCCAATCCAGCCACAGGGGATCAAACGAACAGCGTCAGGGTATTGCCAAAGTTGTGCAGAATCACTGGCACCAGATTGCTGCCGGTTCGTTGACGGATCCAATAGACCAGCAGCGATGGTGCACTGGCCTGGAGCATGTTCAGACCGTCGAAATGATAGGCGCCGTTGTCGTAGCCCAGTCCGTGCACCAGGCCGAAGAGCAACCCGGCTAGAACCGCGGCCCATCCCCATTCCACGCCGAACACGGTGATCCGGCCGAGGAACGCCTTGTCGAGCGCAAAAAGAAGGATGCCGAGGAAAAATGCCGATTCCTCGATGCCGGGCATGGTGAGCTGAAAGGCAATCGTCTCAGCTGACACGGGCTCGTTGGGAAAGACCAGCGCCAGCGCAGCGACATAGGCGACATAGGCGAGGATCGCGGGGATGCTTGCGCGCAGGCTTCCGGCGTTCTGCCTGAGGGTAAGGCCGACACGCTTCCAGCCAAATGCGGGATGGGCTGCGATGGCGAGGGTTCCGGCAAGCGCCATGGCCTTGCCCTGCCAGCTCCACTGCGCCGCGGGAAACAGCTTGGGAACCAGGTAGAAGCCGCGCGTCAGCAGGAAATCGTTGATCCAGAACAGCACGACGGCCAGCGCAAGCCAGCGCCAGTCAAACCTCGCCCGGTCGGCAAGTCCCAGCAAGCAGCCCGCCCCGATAAAGAGCGCCGATGCGGCCAGCAGGAACATCAGTTCATCGGTCAGGACAGGTCACTCCCGATCAGGTAGGCAGAAGTGATGGCAACAGCCATGATAGGCACTAGCCTGCCATATCCTGTCGCACGGGCAAACCCACAGGCGCATCCGCCATCGCTGCCCCATAAATAACAGACGCGTCTGTTATTTATAATCCGCTGTCCTACAACCACAGCCTTGCGGCATAATTCCCTCATGCCCCACGAATCCCCCGCAGTTCCGCCATTTTTCGCGCCTCGCCGGGCGCCTGAAATGCCTCCCGCCGGGGCTCACAGTTTTCGCCATGGACTGTGTCAACTGTGTCAACTTCACCTCCGCCACACCCCTCTGTCGGCATACGCCGACCGTCGCGCCCGCCCCGCGCAATTGGGGTTCGATTCTCTCGCGCCGTGGGCTAGAGCGCGCGTGTCATGACCGAACCGAACCCCGATCTCCTGCCCGAGGGCCTTGAAGACCGCCTGCCGCGCGAAGCCGCGGCGACCACGCGCGTGATGCGCAGCTTGCAGGATGTCATGCACGGCCACGGCTATGACCGCGTGCTGCCGCCGATGATCGAGTTCGAGCGAAGCCTGGCCGCGCGGATGGACGGGATCAACCAGCGGCGCATGTTCCGCTTTGTCGATCCGGCTAGCTTGCGGATGATGGCGCTGCGCAGTGATCACACGCCGCAGATCGGCCGCATCGCCACCACGCGCCTCGCCGGTGCGCCGCGCCCCTTGCGGCTCTGCTATGCGGGGCAGGTCCTCACCATCAAGGGCGACGCGCTCGATCCGGCGCGCGAGCGGCTGCAGTGCGGCGCGGAGCTGATCGGCACGGAAAATGTCGCGGCGGCCTGCGAAGTCGTCGCCATCGCTATCGAGGCGCTGCAGGCCGCCGGTGCGCAGGGCGTCAGCGTCGATTTCACGCTGCCCGATCTTGTCGATACTTTGGCGGCAAAGGCCTTTCCGCTGGAGCCCCAGCAGATCGAAGCGGTGCGCCGCGAGCTCGATACCAAGGATGCGGGCGGGCTAGTCGCTGCGGGCGGCGAGGCCTATGTTCCGCTGCTCTACGCGACCGGGGATTTCGAGACGGCGATTGAAAAGCTCGCCGCGATTGATGCTGGCGGCGCGCTTGCCAGCCGCATCGCTGCATTGCGCCAGATCGCCGCCGCGCTCGGCGGCGCGGCGCGGCTGACGCTCGATCCTTCTGAGCGGCACGGCTTTGAATATCAGTCATGGCTGGGCTTCACGCTTTATGCCGATGGGTCACGCGGCGCGCTGGGGCGCGGCGGCACCTACCGGATCGCGGGTTCCGGTGAGGGCGAGGTTGCCACCGGCTTCTCGCTTTATCCCGATGCCCTGATCGCGCAAGTCGCCGACGCCGAGCGCGGCGAGGACAGCGTGTTCCTGCCCCTCGGCCATGACCGCGATGTGGCCGCGCGCCTGCGCAGCATCGGCTGGCGCACTGTCGCGGCGCTGAGCGAGGCGGACAGCGCAGAGGCGCTCGGCTGCACCCATGCGCTGCAGGGCGGGGAGCCCGTCGCGCTCTAGAGCTTGACGACTTCGCCGTCTTCCTTGGTGAAGCTTTCGGGCCGGTGCTCGAGCAAATCGAGGACCACTTCCGAAGGCCGGCAGAGCTTCGTGCCTTTCGGCGTCACCACGATCGGCCGGTTCACCAGGATCGGGTGCTCGAGCATGGCCGCAAGGATCACCTCGTCGCTCGCGGCGGGATCGGTGAGGCCAAGCTCTTCCGCCGGAGTGCCCTTGGTGCGCATGATTTCGCGGGGGGCGGCGCCCATGTCCGCGAGGATCATATCGAGCTGCGGACGCGTCCAGCCGGCCCTGACGTATTCGACGACGGTGGGCGCGTAACCCGCCGCCGCGATCATGGCGAGCGCGTTGCGCGAGGTGCCGCACTTGGGATTGTGGTAGATGGTGATGGGGAAGCTCTCGGTCATGCCCGGCTGCATGCCAGATTGTGGCCATGCCGGGCAAGCTCGATGCGGGGTTTGCGCCCTTCGCGCCTTGCCCTTGGGCGCGCAGTCCCCTAGGGCGCCAACCGACTTCGAACTGCAACAGAAAGAGTGCGCGAGCCGTGGCCAACGTGACCGTGATCGGCGCCCAGTGGGGCGATGAGGGCAAGGGCAAGATCGTCGACTGGCTGGCCAGCCGCGCCGACGTGGTCGTGCGTTTCCAGGGTGGCCACAACGCCGGGCACACGCTGGTGGTGGGTGATCAGGTCTACAAGCTCTCGCTGCTTCCCTCGGGCATTGTCACGGGCACGCTTTCGATCATCGGCAACGGCGTGGTCCTCGATCCCTGGGCGCTCAAGGCGGAGATCGAGAAACTGACCGGGCAGGGCGTGAGCATCCATGCCGAAAACTTCGCGATTGCGGACAATTGCCCACTGATCCTGCCGCTCCACCGCGATCTCGACGGTCTGCGCGAAGCGGCCGCCGGTACGGGCAAGATCGGCACCACCGGGCGCGGCATCGGCCCCGCCTATGAGGACAAGGTCGGCCGCCGCGCGATCCGCGTTTGCGATCTGGCGCACCTCGACGCGATGGACTTGCAGCTGGACCGGCTCTGCGCGCACCACGATGCCCTGCGCGCCGGTTTCGGCCAGCCGCCGGTGGACCGCAATGCGCTGCTGGACGAGCTGCGCGAGATCGCCCCCTTTGTGCTGCAATATGCGCAGCCGGTGTGGAAGCGTTTGAAAAAGGTGCGCAAAGCCGGCGCGCGGATTCTCTTTGAAGGCGCGCAGGGCGTGCTGCTCGATGTCGATCACGGCACGTATCCCTTCGTCACTTCGTCCAACACCGTTTCGGGCACGGCGGCTTCGGGTTCGGGCCTTGGCCCCAATTCAACCGGCTTCGTGCTCGGCATCGTCAAGGCCTATACCACCCGAGTCGGCTCGGGCCCTTTCCCGACCGAGCTTGATGACGAAGTCGGCCAGCGTCTGGGTGAGCGCGGTCATGAATTCGGCACGGTGACGGGGCGCAAGCGCCGCTGCGGCTGGTTCGATGCGGTGCTGGTGAGACAGTCCTGCGCCATCTCGGGCGTCACCGGCATCGCGCTGACCAAACTCGACGTGCTCGACGGGTTCGACAAGGTGAGGATCTGCACCGGCTACCGCCTGCGCGGAAAGGTGCTCGATTACTTCCCTAGCCACTCCGCCGATCAGGCCGCGGTCGAACCGATCTACGAGGAAATGGACGGCTGGCAGGGCACGACGGCGGGCGCGCGGTCGTGGGCAGACCTGCCGGCACAGGCGATCAAGTATATCCAGCGCGTGCAGGAATTGATCGAAACGCCTGTCGCGCTGGTTTCGACCAGCCCCGAGCGCGAGGACACGATCCTCGTGCGTGATCCCTTTATCGACTGAGCGGGCCTGCCGCCGAATCGGACGCGGTCGGACGCGGGGCGGGTGCGCTGCCGGCATCGCCGAGGGCAAAATCCGTGCGACAGGCATTTGGCTGGTCCTTTGCCGCAGTGCGGAATGCATCCGTGCGCCGCAGCCTAAAATGTTGGATTCGCGGGGCTTGCAGCGGCCTTGCGCGGTCCGCTTGCGATGCCTTCATCCAGTTTGGAGGAATATGATCTTGACCTGAGCCCTTTTTGTTCCACTCTTGTTCGCATACGGACATTTACGGAGTGTGCTTTCGATGGGACAGGCTGCCAGGCAGTTCGACTACGGCGATGGCGACAAGATGTCTCCGCACGGTGTGGAGACGCGCGAACGGGATCAGGGGCGCGGGCCGGGGCGTGTGCAGGATCGCGGCACGTCGGCATTGGCGGTCTCCATCTTTGCCGATCGCAGCTATTTGCGCGCGGAGATGGAGGAGGATGCCGTCGCTGCCGGCCTGCGCATCGCGCAGACCGCCGAACTTGGCAATTTGCTCTCTGCCGATGGCGGGCCGGCCCTGGGTGATCTGGTGCTGGTCGATTGCCCGGTGATCGACGGCGCCGAACTGGCGGCGCTGGCACGGCTCGATCTGCGCGCGGCCAGGAGCGGCTCCCACCTTGTCGTCTCCACCAGCATCGGCTCGCTCGACGACGTGTTCGGCTGCCTCGACCAGAGCGAGGCGCAAATCCTCGTCACCCCCAGCCGCGCGGACCGCGTGATCGCGCTGGGCCGCATGCTGGCCCGTGCCGGCAACCGCGTGCGCGAATTGTCGGAGGAGGATCGGCTGGCGCTGCTGCGCCTGACCGAGCAAGTCGGCCAGATTGCCCAGAAGCTGGAGGCGCTTTCGTCCAGCTCGGGTAGCGGAAGTACGGCGCAGGCTTCGGCGTTCCGCTTCGATGCGCCCAGCGATGAGGCGCGGCTTGAAGACGGGACAGACCGTCTCGTCCGTGCGGCGCGCCCGCCGCTTCCCGATCCGCGGCTGGTGCGCAAGATCATTCGCCAGCGCCAGTTGCGCGCGCGCTTTTTCGAAGGCGACCTCTTTGCGGATCCGGCATGGGACATGCTGCTCGATCTCACTGCCGCGCGGGCTGAACACGTGCGCGTGTCGGTCACTTCCCTCTGCATCGCCTCGGGCGTCCCGCCGACGACTGCGCTGCGCTGGATCGGTCAGATGATCGACGCGGGCCTGCTTCAGCGCGTCGACGATGAAACCGACCGCCGCCGCGCCTTCATCACGCTGACCGACAAGGCTGCTGATGCCATGGCGCGCTATTTTGCGGAGCTTGGAGGTGCTGCCGCGACCTTGATCTGAGGAGGGACGCATGTCGGCTCTTCAGAGCGAGGCCCAGGGCAGCAACTGATCGCGCGGCGGCGGTGTTCAACGGTCGGGTTGGCTGACCGGGCAAGGCTTTGCGTCGCTGTCCGAGAGCGTGGGCACGGCGCGCGTGCATCAAAGGGGGCCTTGGAGGGGCGGATGCCCGAGCTTGCTAAGCTCAGTCCTCGTCTGACAATTCGCTGCGATCTGCCTGGCTGCGGAGCGGCCTTGTGCGCAGCTTCGCTCCCAGTGCTGCCATCTCCGCGCCCGTGCCACGCGCTTCGAGGGCGGCTTGCAGGGCGCGGTACGTTGAGAGAACGTCGCTCCCTTCCTCCGTCAACCTTGCGCCGCCGCCACGCGCGCTGCCGGGGGATGTCTCGACCAACGGGGCGGTCCAGCACCGGTTCATCAGGTCGACCAGTTGCCAAGCGCGGCGGTAGCTCATGCCGAGCCGCCGCCCCGCGCCGGAAATCGAACCTTCGGCGGCAATCGCGTCAAGCAGATCGGCTTTGCCCGGCCCCATGGCGATGGCATCGCCGCACAGGATCTGCAGCTTGAGCTTGAGGGGGGAGGAGACGCTGGACATGCTGCCTTATCTATCTGTCCGTGGCGGTGTGCTCAATCCCGCTCAAGCAGGACTGCTGCGCTCGGCCAGGCCATCCGCAGGATCGCCGCGCCCCGTGCGGCTGGCATGTCGTCGAGGGTGCGCTCAACCCTTTGCCCACCGAGCCGCTCATAGAAACGGATGCCGCCCGCATTCGCTTCAAAGACCCAGAGGTGGAATGGCTGCGCCGGATCAAGCCGCGCTGCCGCGGCCCGAATGAGCCTCTCGCCAATGCTCTGACCGCGCAGCGCGGGGCGTACGTGGAGATTGTCTATCAGGCTGCCCCACTGCGTGTCGCATTCACGGAAGAGGCACGTAAAGCCCACCACCTCGTGCCGGGCGGCTTCCGCGACAAGGACCACCTGCGTGGGCGCCGGGGCAGCAAAGCGGGCGGTCCAGAGTGTTCGGCGATCCGCTTCGATCGGCCCGGCCAGATAGGCCGGATCGAGCACCTCAGCATAGGCATCACGCCAACTTTCGCAGTGGATCGCCGCGATTGTATCGGCATCGGCGGCGCTGGCCGGCCGGATGATGATTCTTTCCCGCATCTCGAGCACTTTCCGACCAAGCTGGATCAGCATGACGGAGCCGATTTTGGCAGAGTGCAAGGATCGAGGAGGGAGCCATGCCCTAGCATGGTGACCAACGAGAGACGCAGCGATTGGCCAAAATCGGTCCGCCCCTTCGGGGTTGCCGCAGGGAGTCTCTCGGACAGCGATGCCTCGCTTGGACGGGCCACCAACCCGCCCGGCGCATGGCTCCTTGCCGAGAAGCTCCCTGCGGCAGTCATGCTGATCCAGCTTGGTCGGAAAGTGCTCTTGCTGGTTGCCATAGTCTCGCCCGCATGGCGTAGTCCTGTGGCGAGAATGCGACGAATGGTTCAAAACAGCTCGTCGAGCAGCAGGTGAAAGTCGATCCGCGCCGAACGCACCAAGGCTGTTCCACAGAATCGCGATATCCTGATAGCGATCGGCAAGACCCGCCCTGCCCAGATCGATACAGCCCGTCACCACGCCGTTCGCGATGAGGATGTTGTCGAGCGAAAAGTCTCCGTGCGTCACTACCAGCGGCGCCTCAGGGAGCAGCAGGGCTTGCAGCGCCTCCCATACTTGCGCCGCGCTCCAGCCGGCACGCGCATCGTCGAAGTCATCCTCATCGACAAGGCCCGC
>CAILIO010000057.1 GCA_903834285.1 uncultured Sphingomonadales bacterium
GGTCTCGTCCGCCGCGCTCTCCAGCAGGCGCAGGCTGGTCGTGCCCACCGCAATGATCCGCCCGCCCGCGGCACGTGACGCATTGAGCCGCGCCGCCGTCTCGGGCTCGATCCGGCCCCATTCGGCATGCATCGCATGGTCTTCGGTATCGTCAGCCTTGACCGGCAGGAAAGTGCCCGCGCCGACATGCAGCGTCAGCGTCTCGTGCCCGATCCCGGCCTCGGCCAGCGCCGAAATCAGTTCCGGCGTAAAATGAAGCGCTGCGGTCGGCGCCGCGACCGCACCGTCCTCTGCCGCGAACATCGTCTGGTAGTCCTCGCGGTCGCGCTCATCGACCCCGCGCTTGCCTGCGATATAAGGCGGCAGCGGCATCGTGCCGGCGCGCTCCAGCAGCACCTCGACCGGCTCTTCGCCGCCGAACGCCAGCGTCCAGCTGCCGTCGGTGTGGCGCTCTTCGGCGATCGCCGCAACGCCCGCGCCGAACGCAATCACACTTCCCGGCTTGAGCCGCCGGCCGTTGCGCACGAAGGCCTGCCAGCGTCTGAGGTCCATGCGCTTGTGCAAGGTCGCACCGATCCGCGCGTTGCCGACCGCGCCGTCCAGCTGCGCCGGGATCACCCGCGTATCGTTAAACACCAGCACATCGCCCGCGCGCAGCAGCTTCGGCAGATCGCGCACCACGGCCTCGACGAACGGGCCCTCGGCCCCCACGCCCAGCAGCCGCGCCGAATCGCGTGGGGAAGCAGGACGCAGCGCAATCCGCTCGGGCGGCAGCTCGAAATCAAACAGGTCTACTCGCACGGCAAACTCAGTTGGACTTGGAATTGCTCAGCATGTCCGCCGTGAATGCCGCGGGCGCAGCCGGTGCGGGCGGCGGCGGCGGGGCCTTGTTTTCCGAAGCAAGGCTCGCCTGCACGATCTTGGTCGGGTTCTTCGGCGGCTCGCCGCGCACGATGGTATCGACGATATCCATCCCCGCGATCACCCGGCCGAAATTGGTATACTTGTGATCGAGCGCGAAGCGCGGATAGAACACGATGAAGAACTGGCTGTTGGCCGTATTCGGTTCATCGGTGCGCGCCATCGAGACCGTGCCCCGCAAGTGCGGGATGTCGTTGAACTCGGCCGTGAGGTCCGGCAGCTTCGAGCCACCCTGCCCGGTGCCGGTGGGATCGCCCGTCTGCGCCATGAAGCCTTCGATCACGCGGTGGAAGATCACCCCGTTGTAGAAGCCTTCCTTGGTCAGCGTCTTGATCCGCTCGACATGGTGGGGGGCCCATTCCGGCATGAGCCGAATTGCGACGCGCCCGCCGTTCGAAAGATCGAGCACCAGCACGTTGTCCGGATCATGCGCGATATCGGCATCGACCGCATAAGTCATCGTCTGGACATGCTGGATCGGATCGATCTTGATCGGCTTGGCCGCTTCCTTCTGCGGCGGACGCTGCGCCAGTGCCGGGGAAACCGGGGCGATGAGCGCCACGCCGAGCGCAAGCCCGAGCGTGATCCTGGTGAACAAACGCGATGCCATCAAACCCAATCCCTCATCACATTGGCCGATCAGATCTGCCGATGTGCGGCGGATAGCCCCCCTGCGATGACGCCGCAATGAACAAATCGCCGCACTGCGCAGCGCTCAATAATCGCCAAGCTGGCCCTGGCGCCGCACCCGCTCCACCACTTCGTTGCGCACCTGCGGGGTCACGAACCGGTGGATGTCGCCGCCGAACAACGCGATTTCCTTCACCAGCTTCGATGCAATTGGCTGCAGGCTGACGTCGGCCATCAGGAACACCGTCTCGATCCCGTCGTTGAGCTGCTGGTTCATGCCGGCCATCTGGTACTCGTATTCGAAGTCCGCCACGGCGCGCAGGCCGCGCACGATCACGCTTGCGCCTTGCTTTTCGGCAAACTTCATCAAGAGCGCATTGAAGCCCATGACCGAGACGTTCTCGATCCCCTGCGCCAGCACTTCGCGCGTGACCATAGCCATGCGCTCTTCCGGGGTGAACATCGGATTCTTCGAAGGATTGGTCGTCACGCCGATGATCAGCTTGTCGACCAGCTTCGCCCCGCGGCGGATGATATCAAGATGCCCGAGCGTAATCGGATCGAACGTGCCGGGGTATACCCCGATCCGCTCTCCACTCCCTTTGGCCCCCGCTTCTCCCATTTTTTATCGGTCCCTTTCAACAATGAACCAAGCCAGCGCGCGCAGGAGGTCCGCTTCCTCACCATAGGAGGCCAGGAACTGCACCGCCTGCTCGACGAGCATCTGCGCTTGCTCACGCGCCCGGTCTGGTCCGAGCAGCGAAAGGAACGTCTCCTTGCCCGCATTCTCGTCCTTGCGCAGCGCCTTGCCGGCCGCTTCCTCGTCACCCTCGGCATCGAGCAGATCATCTGCGATCTGGAACGCGAGGCCGATATCGCGCGCATAGCCGCGCAAGTGCGAGCGGCCTTCCGACGGAATGCGCCCGATGATCGCGCCCATTTCGACCGCCGCGCTCAGCAGCGCGCCGGTCTTGAGCTGCTGGAGCCGGGTCACCGTCGGCAAGTCGAACGAAGCGGTTTCCGCCGCCATGTCCATCATCTGCCCGCCGGCCATGCCGTTCATCCCGCTTGCCAGCGCCAGCGTGCGCACCAGCTCGATCCGCACGAAGGGATCGCCGGACAGATTGGGATCGGACAGCACCTCGAAGGCGAAGTCGTGCAGTGCATCGCCAGCCAGCACCGCAGTTGCCTCGTCGAAGGCGACATGCAGCGTCGGCTTGCCGTGGCGCAGCGCATCATCATCCATGCACGGCAGATCATCGTGGATCAGCGAATAGACGTGGATCGCCTCGAGCGCGGTACCCACGCGGATGGCCATGGACCGGTCCGCGCCGAACAGGCTGGCGGTTGCCGAAACCAGCAGCGGGCGCAGCCGCTTGCCTCCGCCGATCGCGGCGTAGCGCATCGCATCGATCAGCCTGTCGCGCGGATCATTCGCCAGCGGCAACAGTGCATCGAAGCTGCTGTCGATATCCTCGCCGATGCGCTTCAGCGCTGGCAGCAGCAGGTCCCGCCAGGGGCCCGTCCGTTCCATGGCGGTCATGCTCCCGCAGCTCCATCATCAAACGGTCTGACGCCCGTCGGGCGGCCCGGGCCGCCCGATGGCCCATCGGTCACGATCGCCTCGATCCGTGCCTGCGCGGCATCGAGCCGCTTCTGGCAATGCGCGCGCAGCGCATCGCCCCGCGCGTAGAGATCGATTGATTCGTCAAGCGGTGCCTCGCCGCTTTCCAGCCGGCGGACAATATCTTCCAGCGCTTTCAAGGCTTCCTCGAAACTCAGCGAGCCGATGTCGGTATTTTGTGCCATCGCCCGCAAGCATTGACGGGCGAGCCGCAGCCGGTCAAGCTTCGAGACGGGGAGCAGGTGCATGCAACTGGTGATCGCTTATGTCGTGGCAGCCCTCGTGTTCGGGGCGCTCGATGCGATATGGCTCGGTTGGGCAGGGCCCAATCTCTATCGTCCGGCGCTGGGAGACCTCCTTGCGCCCACGTTCCGGCTTGCCCCGGCGGGCATTTTCTATCTCGCCTATCTCGCCGGGATGGTCTGGTTCGCGATCCGCCCCGGTCTGGCGGGGGGTGTCGGCGCGGCGGCGCTCAACGGCGCGCTGCTCGGCGCGCTGTGCTATGCGACCTACGATTTCACCAATCAGGCGACGCTTGCCCGCTGGCCAAGCTATGTGACGGCCATCGACGTGTGCTGGGGCGCCTTTGCCACCATGACCGCCGCAGTCGCAGCCACTTACGCTGCGCGCGCCATCGCCGGATAGCACCATGTTCATCGGCCACTACGCCCCCGCCTTCATCGCCGCCAAGCACCGCAAGGCCCCGCCGCTCGCCGTGCTCGTCGTCGCCGTCCAAGTACTTGATTACGCGTTCTTCAGCTTCGCGCTTCTCGGAATCGAGCACTACCGCATGACGCCGAACTTCACCGCCAGCAACTGGCTCGATCTCTACGACATGCGCTACAGCCACAGCCTGCTCGGTGCTGCCGTCCTCGGCGCGCTCTTCGGCGGTCTGGTCCTCGCCTTCACCCGGAGCCGCGCTGCCGCCGGGATCGCCTTCGCCTGCGTCCTCTCACACTGGCTGGCAGATTTCATCGTCCACGCCCCCGATCTGACGGTCGCCGGCAGCCCGCCCAGAATGGGCCTTGGCCTGTGGAACCACCCGCTCGCCGAACACGCGCTCGAAGTCCTGCTCGCCTTCGGCGCTCTAAGATTCTACGCCAACCGCACCCGCTCCGTCGGGCCCCGCTCTGGCCTCGTGCTCACCTTCTTCGCGAGCATCATGGGCATGTTTCAATTGACCGACTGGCTAGGCCCCCGCACCACCGAAGTCAGCGCATCGCAACCTGCGCTCGCGCTCTTCGCCTTCACCGTTCTCGCGCTGCTAGCCCTCGTGGTGCAATCAACCCGGGCAAAGCGCGCCTGATCGGACTCGCCTTGCCCGTGCCGCATCGCTAAAGGCGCATCCATGGCCGAAATCACCGCAGAAACCGTCGCCGCCCACGGGCTGTCCGAGGAAGAATATGCCCGCGTGCTCCACGCGCTGGGGCGCGAGCCGAACCTTGTCGAGCTCGGCATCTTCTCGGTCATGTGGTCGGAGCACTGCTCCTACAAATCGAGCCGCATCCACTTGAAGAAGCTGCCGACCGATGCCCCGTGGGTGATCTGCGGCCCGGGCGAGAACGCGGGCGTGATCGATATCGGCGACGGTCCGGACGGCACGAAGCTGGCCGCCATCTTCAAGATGGAGAGCCATAACCACCCCTCCTACATCGAGCCCTATCAGGGCGCAGCAACTGGCGTCGGCGGCATCCTGCGCGATGTGTTCACGATGGGCGCACGCCCCGTGGCCAACCTGAACGCGCTGCGCTTTGGCCGCCCCGATCACCCCAAGATGAAACACTTGGTGCAGGGCGTCGTCGCGGGCATCGGCGGCTATGGCAACTGCGTCGGCGTGCCGACCGTCGGAGGCGAGACCAACTTCCATCCCGCCTATGACGGCAACATCCTCGTCAACGCGATGACCGTTGGTATCGCTGATCAGAACAAGATCTTCTATTCCGCCGCCACCGGCATCGGCAATCCGATCGTCTATGTCGGCTCCAAGACCGGGCGCGACGGCATCCATGGTGCGACGATGGCCAGCGCGGACTTCGGCGAGGATTCGGAAGCAAAGCGCCCCACTGTGCAAGTCGGCGATCCTTTCACTGAAAAGCTGCTGATCGAGGCCTGCCTCGAGCTCATGGCAACCGACGCCATCGTCGCGATCCAGGACATGGGCGCCGCCGGCCTCACCTCTTCGTCGGTGGAAATGGCCACCAACGGCAAGGCCGGCATCATTCTCGATATGGACAAAGTGCCCTGCCGCGAAGAGGGCATGACGCCCTACGAAATGATGCTCTCGGAAAGCCAGGAGCGCATGCTCATGGTGCTCAAGCCTGGCAAAGAGGCCATGGCCGAGGCGATCTTCAGGAAGTGGGAACTCGATTTCGCGGTGATTGGCGAAGTCACCGATACCGGCCATATGGTTCGAACGTTCCAAGGTGAGACGGTGTGTAACATCCCGCTCGGCCCCCTCGCCGAAGACGCCCCGCTCTATGACCGCCCGGCGCTGAGCCTTGCGGATTATAAGGCCTGGGCCGCAGTGAAACCGCTCGGCGACTTACCCGAAAGCACCGATATCGGCGCGGACCTGCTCAAACTCATGGCCTGCCCCGATCTCGCCAGCCGCCGCTGGATCTATGAACAATACGATTCGCAGGTCGGCGCGGACACGCTGCAGAAGTCAGGCGGCGACGCGGCGGTGGTGCGCATCCACGGCACGCAGAAGGCGCTCGCGATGAGCACCGACTGCACCCCGCGCTATTGCTACGCCGACCCTTACGAAGGCGGCAAGCAGGCGGTCGCCGAGACCTACCGCAACATCTCCGCCGTCGGCGCCAAGCCTTTGGCCATCACCAATTGCCTCAACTTCGCCAATCCGCAGCGCCCCGAGATCATGGCCCAGATCGTCGAAGCCCTGCGCGGCATGGGCGACGCCTGCCGCGCGCTCGACTATCCGATCGTGAGCGGCAACGTCTCGCTCTACAACGAAAGCAAGGCGACCGGTGGCGGCTCGGCCATTCTGCCGACGCCCGCGATTGGCGGTGTCGGGCTGATGGAAGACCATAGCAAGATGGCGACGATCGCGTTCAAGGCGGCGGGCGAAGATATCTGGCTTGTCGGTGAAGACTTTTATGGCAGTGAGAACTTGGGGCAGTCACTCTGGCTGCGGGAGATCCATGGCCGAGAAGATGGCGAGCCGCCCCGCGTCAACCTCAACACCGAACGCCGGAACGGCGAATTTGTGCGCCAGCTGATCGAGCAAGGTCTTGTCACGGCTGTGCACGATGTTGCCGATGGCGGATTGGCTGTAGCGCTCGCGGAAATGGCGATGGCGGGCAATCTGGGCTGCGTCGTACAGCAAATTCTGTCGCAGAATGCCTGGTACTTCTCGGAAACCCAGAGCCGCTACGTCATCACGGCAAAGCCCGAAGCTGCAGGCCAGGTCGCAAAACTGGCAGAAAAGCGCGGCATCTCGTTCGCGCGCCTCGGCAGAGTTATAGGCGACAGCGTTGTGCTTGAACAGGAGCAGGGCCCGCCCGTCGCAAATGTACCGGTCGCAGCCCTGCGCGAAGCCAATGAAGCCTTCTTCCGCGACTGGATGGAAGGGTAAAGAACCCCTCCGTCAGCGCTTCGCGCTGCCACCTCCCCATTTGCCCCTTCGACAAGCTCAGGGGAAAATGGGGAGGATGAAACGAGCGCATCCATTTTATCCTCCCCATTTTTGCGCAGCACAAATGGGGAGGTGGCCTGCCGAAGGCAGGTCGGAGGGGTCCCTTACGCCGCCTTCTTGCCCAGCAGATCGTACGGATCGACGCCCATCGAGCCCCACACCGCATGCGCGGCGCGGTAGTGCATCGCAGGCGTGATGTTCAGCTTGGCGCGCACCTCGTCCAGCTGCATCGGCAGCAGTTCGGTAATCGAAAGCTCCGCCACGCGCGGGCAGGCCTTGCCCAGCCCTTGCGCCTCGCGGATCGCGCGCAGCACCGGGGCACTGCTCTTGACCTGCTTGCCGATGTTGAGACCGGCCATGTAGCCGATGAACAAGTGCGCCAGCGCGGGCTGCTGGCTGTAGGTGAAGGCAAGCACGCAGGCCTCGCCCAGCGCATCGCGGCCATATCCGGTGAGGACATGAAGCATATCATGCACATCGCGCATGCGGTTCATGTACCACTGGAACTGGTCGTTGTACTTGGGTTTGTCCTTGGCGAAGCGTTCGAACTCTTCGACGAGGCCCTGTGCGGTCAGCCCCTCACGCTCCATGAAGTCGCAATAGGCATGTGCGAGCGAGCCTTCGGGCATCCGGCGAAGCGCTTCGTGATCGTCGAGGATCGTCGGTAGATTGGGCTCGCGCACGCGCAAGTCCAGGCCGCGCTCCGACGTGAGGAACCGCTCGCCGGACTTGCGCAGATCGCGCCACGGCAGCGCCTCGAAGATGCAGAACACCTCCTCGGTGCGTTCCTTGTCCTTCAGCAGCTCGCGGAAATGGTGCAGCGCCTTGGCCGGGCGCAGCTTGAGCTGCGGGCGGCGCTCGTCAAACAGCGGCAGCTGGAGGAAATCATGCGAGCTATCGGCTTCGAAACGGGCAGTCAGAGCGTTCACACGGTGTCTCCGCACAATCAGGTTCTGACCCCGTATTAACACCAGTGTTAATATCTCGTCAAGCTGCCACCCAGTTTTCGCGCGCAATGCCGAAAAGCGACAGAATCGCCGTCAAATCGCCCCGCTCAATCCACCCGTCCGCCGCCGCGCGCGCCTTGGGCTTGGCGCGGTAGGCGATGCCGTGCGTGGCGGCTTCCAGCATCGGAATGTCGTTCGCCCCATCGCCGGTGGCAAGAGAGCGCGCGCCCTCGCCCAAGCGCGCCACTTCCTCGATCAGCACCCTGCGCTTGACCGCGCTGTCGACGATCCCGCCGACCACTTCGCCGGTCAGCACACCGCCATGCACACCCAGCCGGTTCGCCACGACATGTTCGAAGCCCAGCAGCTCCGCCACCGGATCGGCAAAGGCGTGAAAGCCCCCCGTCACCAGCACGGTGCGCACCCCTTGCGCCTTCAGCGTGGCGACCAGAGTGCGGGCCCCATCCATCGGGCGGATGCGCTCTTCAAGGCACTGGGCAATTGCGCCTTCGGACAAATCCTTCAGCAGCCCCACGCGCTCCCGCAAGGCGGCCTCGAAATCGAGCTCACCGCGCATCGCCCGCTCGGTGATCGCGGCAATCCGCTCCTTGAGCCCGGCAAAATCGGCCAGTTCATCGATGCATTCCTGCCCGATCATCGTCGAATCCATGTCGGAGACGAAGAGGCGCGGCACTTCGATGGCCTCGTGCGAAAGAAGGAAGTCGCTGGTCGGGAAACACTGGTCGAGAATGCGCCGCACCGCGCCAACATCGGGGGCATTGGCCTCCTCGATCAGTTCCATCTCGAGCACGTCGTCGACTTCGGCGAGCATGCCGGCGCCGGCCACTTCCCAGCCCTCGCCCTCGATCTGTTCCATGGCGAGCGCAAGATTGTCACCAAGCGTCTCGGGCTCTGCTATCAGCCGTGCAATGAGCACCGATCATTCCCCTAGCAATGCGGCCCAACCGATTTCGGACCTGCCGCCGCTCGCGCTCATCGCAGGGCCGACGGCGAGCGGCAAGAGCGATCTCGCGGTGCGTACGGCCCTGCGCGTAGAGGCGGCAGGAGGGAAGGCTATCGTCATCAATGCCGACAGCGCGCAAGTCTACGCAGATCTCGCCGTGCTAAGCGCCCGCCCCACGGAATACGAGATGCAGGGGGTTCCTCATCGCCTTTACGGCGCATGGGACGCGGCGGAAGCCTGCTCCGCCGCCGACTGGGCCGCCGCCGCCCGCGCGGAAATCGTCAACGCCCATGCCGCCGGTGCGCTCCCCATCCTCGTCGGCGGCACCGGCCTTTATATCCGCACGCTGCTCGATGGCATCGCGCCGGTTCCGCCAATAGATCCAGACGTGCGCGCCGAAGTGCGCGCGCTTCCCGTTGCAGAGGCCTACGCCGCCCTGCTGCGAGAAGACCCCGAACGCGCCGCCGCCCTCGCCCCGGCGGATGCCGCGCGCATTGCCCGCGCGCTTGAAGTCGTACGCTCAACCGGCCGCCCGCTTGTCGCATGGCAGGCCGAACTCTCCGGCGGAATCGGCCACGCCGTCAAAGTACGCCCGCTTGTCCTGATGCCCGAGCGCGCGTGGCTCTATGAACGGTGCGACCTGCGCTTTGCCGCGATGTGGGCGGGCGGTGCTGTCGCGGAAGCCCAAGCCTTGCTCGCGCGTGGTCTCGATCCCGCGCTGCCGGTGATGCGTGCCATCGGTGTCCCCGAAGTCAGCCATTTCCTTGCCGGCCATTGCACCGAGGCCGAAGCGATTGCTGCAGGCAGCCAGGCCACCCGCCGCTATGCCAAACGACAATATACCTGGCTCAGGCACCAGCCTCCTGCGGAGTGGCCACGGATCACGTTGGATAATTCCCCGCCCGACGACCTGATTGAAGCATTATTACGCGATTAGCGGTTGACATGGCATTTTGTGTCGTTTACCGCACAACCATCGTCAGGCAAGGGTTCCAGTCCCGCCAGGCGGCATGCTTGGCCCGGTGCAGTCTGCCTCTGCTCCGGGCCGCATTTTTTTAGAGGATACGCGCGGAAAGGCCCGCGCTTCGGGATATTTTGGTTTGAACAGCGCGGCGGCGCGGCTAACGCGACCGCTTCGCAGCGGCACTCCGGGCAAGCCCACATGGGATTCCGGGCCGGAAAGGGAACTGAGCGTGAAGAACGAGCGCAGCGGCGCGGAAATCCTGGTCGAGAGCCTGGTCGCCAGAGGGGTCGAATGCGTATTCGGCTATCCCGGCGGTGCGGTGCTGCCGATTTATGATGCCCTGTTCGGTGACGAGCGGATCCGCCACATTCTCGTGCGCCATGAAGCCGGCGCTGCCCATGCCGCCGAAGGCTATGCCCGCGCCACCGGCAAGCCCGGCGTCGTGCTCGTCACCTCGGGCCCGGGCGCGACCAATGCGGTTACCGGCATTGCCGATGCCTTCATGGATTCGATCCCGCTAGTCGTGATCACCGGGCAGGTGCCGACGGCGCTGATCGGCTCGGACGCGTTCCAGGAATGTGATACCGTCGGCATCACGCGACACTGCACCAAGCACAACTACCTCGTGAAGGACCCGGCGCTGCTGGGCGAAATCGTCGAGGAAGCCTTCCGCATCGCCACCGAAGGCCGCCCCGGCCCGGTCGTGATCGACATCCCGAAGGATGTCCAGATCGGTCTCGCGCCGTGGAACGGCAAGCCCACCCGTTTGCGCACGCGCTATGCCCCGCAGATCGAAGGCGCGCGCGAGGATATCGCGCAGGCCGTGCAGATGATCGCCGCGGCACAGGCTCCGATCTTCTACACCGGCGGCGGCGTGATCAATTCGGGGCCCGAGGCGACCGCGCTGCTGCGCGAATTGCAGGCGCTCACCGGCGCGCCGGTCACCTCGACGCTCATGGGCCTCGGCGCTTTCCCGGCGGACCATCCGGCCTGGCTCGGCATGCTCGGCATGCACGGCACGTACGAAGCCAACATGGCGATGAACCGCGCCGATCTCATCGTCGCCATCGGCGCGCGATTTGATGACCGAGTGACGGGGCGCCTCGATGCCTTCTCGCCGCATTCCAAGCGCATCCACATCGATATCGACCGCGCCTCGATCAACAAGACGGTGCGCGCCGACCTCCCCATCATCGGCGATTGCGCGCATGTCCTGCGCCAGCTGTTCGCGGGCTGGAAGGAAACGAAATGCGAGGCGGGCGACCTCACCGAATGGCTCGCGCGCATCGATGGCTGGCGCGCACGCAAGTCCCTCGCCTACCCGCACCGCAGCGAGGCGATCATGCCGCAATACGCGGTCGAGCGGCTCTATGCCCTTACCCGCGAGCACGATCCGATTATCACCACCGAAGTCGGCCAGCACCAGATGTGGGCGGCGCAGTACTTCCACTTCAGCGGCCCCAACAAGTGGCTCACCTCGGGCGGGCTCGGCACGATGGGCTATGGCCTGCCCGCCGCGATCGGCGCGCAAGTCGGCTTCCCCGATGCCCTCGTCATCGATATCGCGGGCGACGCCTCGATCCAGATGAACATCCAGGAACTCGGCACCGCCACGCAGTACCGCCTGCCGGTCAAAGTCTTCGTCCTCAACAACGAATGGATGGGCATGGTCCGCCAGTGGCAGGAACTGACCTATGAGAGCCGCTATTCAAACTCTTACTCGGACAGCCTGCCCGATTTCGTGAAGCTCGCCGAGGCTTATGGCTGGAAGGGCATCCGCATCGAGCACGAGAGCGAGCTCGACGCCGGCATTCAGGCGATGATCGATCATCCCGGCCCGGTCTTCGTCGATTGCCTCGTTGCCAAGGAAGTGAACTGCTACCCGATGATCCCCTCGGGCGCGGCGCACACCGACATGATCCTCTACGGCGACAGCGTCTCCGGCACGATGGACGACGCCGCCAAGGCGCTGGTTTGAGGGGGCCGACACGATGACCGCAGAAACCATGATCGCCGCCGCAGAGCGCCACGTCCTTACGATCACCGTTGATAACGAAGCGGGCATCCTCGCCAAGATCGCCGGCCTCTTCACAGCGCGCGGCTACAATATCGACAGCCTGACCGTGGCCGACATCACCGATGGTCACGATGTCAGCCGCATCACCATCGTCACCCACGGCCCGCCCGAAGTGATCGACCAGATCCGCGCGCAGCTCGAACGCCTCGTGCCCGTCCACAAGGTCGTCGATCTCACCGAGGTCGGCCCTTACGTCGAGCGCGAGCTGGCGCTGATCAAAGTCGCCGGCCAGGGCGAGAACCGCGTCGAAGCGCTGCGCCTCGCCGACGTGTTCCGCGCCAAGGTCGTCGATACCACCACCGGCAGCTTCGTCTTCGAACTGACCGGCCCGTCCAGCAAGATCGACAAGTTCGTGCGGTTAATGCGCCCGCTCGGCCTGACCGAATTGTCGCGCACGGGGGTGCTTTCGATTACCCGCGGGACAGACTAGCAGGGCACTCCGAGGTGCCGACATGCCAATCTCGATTAGTCTGATCGTAC
>CAILIO010000058.1 GCA_903834285.1 uncultured Sphingomonadales bacterium
CGGGATGCCTATGCGCCCTATTCGGGCTTTCATGTCGGCGCGGCGCTGCTGTTTGCCGATGGGGCGGTGGTGCCAGCCGCCAATGTCGAGAACGCGAGCTATGGTCTTTCGCTCTGTGCTGAAGCCAATGCCGTGGCCAAGGCGATGAGCGAGGGACGGCGCGGTGGGCTGATTGCGGTGGCGGTCGCGGGCGGCCGGCCGGATGCGGCAGGTGATGTCACGCCGGGGCGCGAGGCAGTCATGCCCTGCGGCCGCTGCCGGCAGATGCTGCACGAACTGGCGGCGCTTGGCGGTACCGATCCCGAGGTGATCGGGGCCTCCGAAATCGGCCTCACGCGCATACCGCTCTCGGCCCTCTTGCCGCACGCCTTCGGACCGGCCAATCTGGCCTGAACCCGTTTCCTTCCTTTTCTATCAGACCGGAGTGCCGCATTGGCCATTCAATCCGACAAGTGGATCCGCACGCAAGCCATGGAGTACGGCATGATCGAGCCGTTCGTGGAGAGCCAGCGCCGTGAGGGCTGCATTTCCTACGGCCTTTCCTCTTATGGCTACGACGCCCGCGTGGCGGATGATTTCAAGATCTTCACCAATGTCGATTCGGCGGTGGTCGATCCGAAGAACTTCGATTCGAACTCGTTCGTCGATCGCAAGACCGATGTCTGCGTGATCCCGCCCAATTCCTTCGCACTGGCGCGGACGGTGGAGTACTTCCGGGTGCCGCGCGACGTGCTCGTGATCTGCCTTGGTAAATCGACGTACGCGCGCTGCGGGATCATCGTGAACGTGACCCCGCTGGAGCCGGGCTGGGAAGGCCATGTGACGCTGGAGTTTTCCAACACCACGCCGCTGCCCGCGAAGATCTACGCAAATGAAGGCGCGTGCCAGTTCCTGTTCCTTCAAGGGAACGAGCCCTGCGAAGTGAGCTATGCCGATCGCGCGGGCAAATACATGGGCCAGCTTGGGGTAACCCTGCCAAAGCTTTGATCAAAAACTACAAACGGGAGAGAACAATGGCAACGACCAAGGCCGAACGGCCCTTCGATATCATCGTCTATGGCGCGACCGGCTACACCGGGCGGCTGGTGGCCGAATATCTGGCGCATCATTACGGCAAAGATGGCCCCCGCTGGGCGATGGCCGGGCGCAGCGCGGAAAAGCTCGCCGAGGTGCGCGACTTGATCGGCGCGCCGGCCGATACGTCGCTGGTCGTTGCCGATTCGAACGATCCCGCAAGCCTTGCCGCCATGGCGGAGCAGACCCGCGTGATGGTGACGACGGTCGGCCCGTATCAGCTCTATGGTGAGCCGGTCCTGCGTGCCTGCGTCGCGGCAGGGACGGACTATGCCGATCTTTGCGGTGAGCCGGTGTGGATGCGCCAGATGGTCGATGCGCTGCACGAGCAGGCGAAGGAAACCGGCGCGCGGGTGGCGTTCTCGTCGGGCTTCGATTCGATTCCGTTCGATCTCGGCGTTTTCATGCTCCAGCAGGAAGCCAAGGCGCGCTTCGCGGCGCCCGTGCCGCGCGTGAAGTGCCGCGTGCGGGCGATGCAGGGCGGTTTCTCCGGCGGCACGGCGGCGAGCCTCGGCGCGACGCTCAAGGCGCTGGGCGCGAACCCGGCGCTTATTCCGATCATGACGAGCCCGTTCGGCCTGACCCCCGGTTTCGAAGGGCCGGAGCAGCCAGCAGGCGACAAGCCGTTCCTCGATGATGCGACCGGCAGCTGGGCCGCACCCTTCATCATGGCGGTGATCAACACCAAGAACGTCCACCGAACCAATTTCCTGCGCGGGCATCCGTATGGCGCGGACTTCGTCTATGACGAGATGATGCTGACCGGGCCGGGCGAGCAGGGGCAGGCGATTGCCGACCATATCGCGAAGACGCCGATGATCGGCGGTCCGAACGATCCGGCGCCGGGCGAGGGCCCCACGGCCGAGGAGCGGCTCAACGGCCACTACGACGTGCTGTTCGTGGGCGAAATGCCCGATGGCCGGGAAATCCGCTACGGCGTCAAGGGTCGCTACGATCCGGGCTATGGCTCGACCAGCCGCATGCTCGCCGAGACGGGGATCGCGCTGCTGTCGTGCGAGGCCGAAGGTGCGATCGCCACACCTGGGGCTCTGCTGGGCGAGGCGCTGGTCGAGCGCCTGCGTGCGCATGCGGAGATCACTTTCGCTCCCGAATGAGAGCTGACGGACCGCCTGCCGAGCCGGAGGGGGATGCCCGGCAGGCGATCCGCACCGCTCAGGCAGCTTCGGCGTAGGCTTCGGCTTCGGCGGCGATGAGGATATCGGCGAGCATCCAGTACGCCTCGCCCCAGGCGGCGAGGACTTCGTCGGTGGCGACCTCGGCCCCGACGACATCGCGAATCGCCGGCAGCAGCGCCGCGGCAACATAGGGATAGTGCTCGGCGCGCACGCCGGTTTCGACATGGCGGCGGACCATCTGGCCGACGGCGGGGCCGAGGTTCTCCAGCCGGTCGATATTCTTGGCATAAGCGAGGATCGCGTTCGCGAGTCGGCGCGGCTGCTCGCCGCTTTCCTGCGCGGCGCCATCGAACATGGCCTTCACATTCGCGTTTACGAACAGGCGTTTGTACATGGCGGTGGTGATGGCAAGCCCGTGCTTCTCGATCACGGGCGCCGTGGCCTGGACGATGGAGCGGGCATGTTCGGAAGCAGTGCGCATGGGGTGTCTCCAATCAGGTATTAAATATACCGGTATTTAATTTGCTTGATTTAGGCAAGCGAAAAATGGAATCGGGAACGGCCATGCAGCTCACACAGCACACCGACTTCGGCTTGCGCCTGCTGATCGTGCTTGCCCGCGTGCCTGAGGGTGGGGGCGGTTCGCTTGGCCTGCCCGCGTTCTCCGCGCAGCAGGGCTTGAGCTATCACCATGTCGCCAAAGTGGCGCAGGCGCTGGTCGCGGCAGGGTTTGCCGTTTCGCACCGCGGGCGTAGCGGCGGGATCGCGCTGGCGCGACCGGCCGAGCAGATCACGGTAGGCGAGGTGGTGCGCATGCTGGAAAAAGGCTTGCGGCTCGCCGATTGCGCCACATGCGCGCTGCGCGCCGATTGCGCCTTGAGCGGCGTTCTGGCCGAGGCGCTCGAGGCCTTCCTAGGGGTGCTCGATCAGTACACGCTGGCCGATGTTTCACGCGAGGGCGTGGCCGCCCACGCGCCCTGGACCATGCTTCCCGGCGCGCCCTCGTGTGCTGTCAGCGAGGCTTCCTGAGCGCCGCCACGCAGGCCGCGCGATCGACATCGCGCCCGTCGCCGCGCCGCGCATCGACATACGTCGCGATCGGGCGACCGCCGCCGTCGGGCGGATAGAGATAGGCATCGAGCACGCAGGGCGTGCCGCTCCATTGCAGCTTGCGCGCATCGCCATCGCGCACATCGAGCCTTGGCGCGCCAAACTGGCGAGAGAGCGCTTCGGCGTCGGCCCCGATCACGCCTTCAAGCCCGGGCAGGACCTGGATATGCGCCCTCGGACGCTGCGTCTGGATCGCCGCCGGGGGAGCGGGGCGGACCAGCTTGGGCGGTGGCGGCGCGGGCAGCGGGCGCACATCCTCGGTGGTGCCACCGCAGGCGGCAAGCGCGAGCAGCGCGGGAAGGGCAATCAGGTGGCGTCCATTCATCGCCTGGGTGAATCGCCTTTGCACAGCGCCCTGTCAACGCATCGCCAAACGGCGCAGCCCGCCGTTGCACCGCGCCGCCCCGCCCGCTACGGCGCCGGCGAATACCTGCATGGAGTTTCTGGATGAGCCCTGCCCCAATCGACGCCCCCGCCCGTTTCGATGTGATTGCCATCGGCAACGCCATTGTCGACGTGATGGCTCCGGCAGCGGAAGACGACATCGCACGCCTTGGCCTCGCCAAGGGCGGCATGACGCTGGTGGATACTGCCCGCGCGCATGCGCTTTATGAAGCGATGGGCCCGGCGCGGGAGATTTCCGGTGGCTCCGCAGCGAACACGCTGGCAGGTTTGGCGGCGCTCGGCGCAAGCTGCGCCTTCATCGGGCAAGTTGCCGATGACCAGCTTGGCGAGGTTTTTGCGCACGACATCCGTGCGGGCGGCATTTCCTTCGATACGCCCGCACGCGGCGACGATCCGGCAACCGCACGCTGCCTGATCTTCGTGACGCCCGACGGGCAGCGTACGATGAACACCTATCTCGGTGCTTCGCAGTTCCTGCCCGCTTCGGCGCTGGACGAGAGCACGATTGCTGCGGCCTCTGTGCTCTATCTCGAAGGCTATCTGTGGGACCCGGAAGAGCCCCGCAAGGCGATGCGCCGCGCCATCGCTGCTGCGCGCGCTGCCGGTCGGCAAGTGGCGTTCACGCTGTCCGACGGCTTCGTGATTGCGCGCCATGGTGATGATTTCCGGGCGCTGATCGCGGCGGGCGAGATCGATATCCTGTTCGCCAACGAGCACGAGCTGGCCGCCCTCACGGGCGAGGAGGACTTCCACGCCGGCATCGCGCAGTTGGCACCCAAGGTGCCGGTGCTGGTCGTCACCCGCAGTGAGAACGGCGCGCATGCCGTGGCGCATGGCGAGCATGTCTCGGTTCCGGCCGAGCCGGTCGCGCGGGTGGTCGATACGACCGGTGCGGGCGATCTGTTTGCCGCCGGATTCCTGTTTGGCCATGTGCGCGGCAAGAGCCTTGCCGCGTGCCTGAAGCTCGGCGCGATCTGCGCCGCTGAGGTCATCTCGCACTACGGCGCACGGCCGGAAGCAGACCTGGCGGCGCTGGTAGCAGAGCGGCTGAGCTAACTCTCGGATTGCCGCGCCAGTTCGCGCCAGCCGACATCGCCGCGCCAGAAGCCGTCCTCGAAGCGGATTTCGCCGAGCGCGGCATAAGCGCGGTCGCGCGCGTCCCTGAGCGTCGCGCCGGTGGCAGTGACATTGAGCACGCGGCCGCCTTTGGCGACGAGATGGCCATCGCCTGCTTCGGCCGTGCCCGCATGGAAAACCTTCGCGCCATGGGCTTCGGCGGCAGACAGGTTTTCGATTCCACCGCCGCTGGCCGGGGTGCCCGGATAGCCCTTTGCCGCCATGACGACAGTGATCGCGCTCTGGGCGGACAGCGCGGGCGCAGCGGCTCCGGCCAGCTCCCCCCGCGCGCAGGCATCGAGCAGCGCCACCAGATCGCTTTCCAGCCGCATCATCAGCACCTGGCATTCGGGATCGCCGAAGCGGCAATTGTATTCGATCAGCTTGGGCCCCTCCGCGGTGAGCATGAGCCCTGCAAACAGCACGCCGGAATAGGGCATCCCGGCCTCGGCCATGGCCTTGACGGTAGGGGCAATGATCTCGGCCATTGCGCGGGCTTCAAGCTCGGCGGTCAGAACCGGCGCGGGGCTATAGGCACCCATGCCGCCGGTGTTGGGGCCGGTATCGCCCTCGCCCACCCGCTTGTGATCCTGCGCCGAGCCGAAGGCGACAATGGCGCTGCCGTCGGTGATCGCGAAGAGGCTCACTTCCTCGCCTTCGAGGAACTCCTCGATCACCACCTCGGCGCCCGCCCCACCGAAGGCGCCACCGAACATGTCGTCGATCGTCGCGGCGGCTTCCTCGGCGGTCTGGGCAATGACGACGCCCTTGCCGGCCGCGAGGCCATCGGCCTTGATCACCACGGGGAGCGAGAATCCCACGAGCGCGGCGTGGGCTTCGGCAGCGGTTTTCGCGCGGACATAGCCGGCAGTCGGAATACCAGCGCGGGTGCACAAGTCCTTCGTGAAGCCCTTCGAGCCTTCGAGCCGGGCGGCAGCCTTGCCGGGGCCGAACACTGCGATGCCTGCGCCGCGCAGCGAATCGGCGAGGCCATCGACGAGCGGCGCCTCGGGGCCGACGACGACGAGATCGACGGCTTGCGCTGCGCAGAACGCGATGACCGCCGCGTGATCGGCGAGATCAAGCGCGATGCAGGCGCCGCCCGCCCCGCGCGCGCGGCGGGCGTTCAGATCGGCGATCACCGCGGCAACACCGGGGTTGCCCGGCGAAGCCCACAGCTGCGCGCAATGCGGTGATTGCGCGAGCTTCCACGCCAGCGCATGTTCGCGTCCGCCCGAGCCGAGCAACAGGATATTCATGCCAGACAAGCCGCCTTACCGTGAAGATGAAGCGGGGCTGTTAGCCGTCCAGACCGCGGGCGACAACGCCCCCGCGCTTTCGATCAGCGAGATTTCCCAGCTGCTCAAGCGCACGGTCGAGGACCGCTTCGGCTTCGTGCGCGTGCGCGGCGAGCTTTCGGGCGTGAAGCGGGCCGCTTCGGGGCACTTATACCTCAGCCTTAAGGACGAGAATGCGCGGCTCGACGGGGTGATGTGGCGCGGCGGCATGCAGCGGCTGGGCTTCGTGCCCGAAGACGGCGTCGAAGTGATCGCGACCGGCAAACTGACGACTTATCCCGGCCGGTCCAACTACCAGATCGTGATCGAGCGGATGGAGATCGCCGGCGAAGGCGCGCTGCTCGCGCTGCTCGCCAAGACCAAGGCGCGGCTTGAGGCCGAGGGGCTGTTCGCGCCCGCGCGCAAGCGGCCCCTGCCCTATCTGCCGCGCGTGATCGGCGTTGTGACGTCGCCCACCGGCGCCGTGATCCGCGACATCCTCCACCGGCTGCGCGACCGCTTCCCGACTCATGTCGTGGTCTGGCCGGTGCTGGTGCAGGGCCCGGGCGCGGCGGCGCAGATCGCGGCGGCCGTGCGCGGCTTTTCCGCGCTGGAGCTGGGCGGCCCGATCCCTCGCCCTGATCTTGTGATCGTCGCGCGTGGGGGCGGTTCGATCGAGGACTTGTGGTGCTTCAACGACGAGGATGTCGTGCGCGCCATTGCCGCGAGCACGATCCCGACGATCAGCGCGGTCGGACACGAAACCGACACGACGCTCGCCGATTTCGCGGCGGACATGCGCGCGCCGACGCCGACGGCTGCCGCTGAGATTGCGGTGCCCGTGCGCGGCGAACTCATCGCAGGCCTCGCGGATCTGCACGCCCGCAAGAGTCGTGCGGTCTTGCGGCTGGTGAACCTTGCGCGCGAACGGCTGGAACAGCGGGCGCGGCGTTTGCCCGAGCCGCAAGCCTTGCTCGAGGGGCAAACGCAGCGGCTCGACGATCTCGGCGACCGGTTGCGCCGTGCTCTGATGCACCGGACGGGCTTGGCCGCGACGCTTCTGGCGCAGCGCTCGGCCGGGCTGCGGCCCGCCGTGCTCGCAGCGCGGCTGCGGCAGGGGCGCGAGCGGCTCGCGGCGCAGCGGCTGCGGCCGGCGCTGGTGTTGCAGGGGATCGAGGGAGGGCGGACCGGTCTCGCCGCGCTCGACCGGGTGCGGCGTTCACTCGATCCCAAGGCGCCGCTGCGGCGCGGCTATGTGCTGGTGACCGATGCGGGCGGCCAACTGGTCCGTTCGCGCGGCGACGCCGAAGCAGCTGGCCTGCTTCATCTGGAATTCGGCGACGGCGTGCTCGACGTGGTGCCCGGCAGCGCGCCCATTGCTGGCCCGGCGCCGGTCAGGCCGGTGCCCAAGCCGCGTGGGTCCGCGCCGGGGGACGCACAACCGAAATTGCTCTAGGCCAAATCGCTTCAGGCCAAATTGCTTTGAGCGGCACAAGGCACTAGATTGCCCTCATGCTGATGAACTCCGCCAATCGCCTCGCGCGCCTGCACTACCTGCCCAGCCACTTCCGCCAGCTTTCTGCGGGCGATCACGTGCTGTGCGCGGTGAGCGGCGCACGCATCGGTCTCGACATGCTGCGCTACTGGAGCGTGGAGCGCCAGGAAGCCTACGCCAGCGCCGAGATTGCGACGCGCCGCCTGCTCGGCGAGGAATGAACCGGCGGGGAATATCCCCCGTCGGCGCTGCCTTGCGCGGCGCGCTTTCGGCCATTGCAGTGCTGGGGGCCTGCGGTGCGAGCCACGGCCCCGTGCCCTCGGTTCCTGCCGTCAAAGCGTCAGCGCGCGCCGCGCCGCCATCTCTTCAACCGCCCGCCGAGCCGACAAGCCTCGCTATCGGCGGCGTGCAATATCGCGGCAGGCTGACACAGGGCGGCTGGATCCGTGGCAGCGCTCCGGTGGGTACGCGCGGTGTAACGCTGGGGGGCACCGCGCTGCCGCTGGCGCCTGACGGCACGTTCTTCGCGGCCTTTGATCGCGATGCGCCGCCGAGCCTTGCCCTTGCCGTCACGGCAGTCGATGGCTTTTCGCTCTCCACCGAGCTCGCCGTTTCCCCGCGCAGCTGGCGGATCGAATCGATCAACGTCGCCAAGCGCCCCGGCAAGCTGCCCGACGCCGAGTTCAAGGCGCAGCGCACGGTGGAGCTCGCCCGAATCGGCGCGGCGCGCGCCAAGGGTAGCAGTGCCGACGGGTGGCGTCAGACGATGGCCTGGCCCGCGGCCGGCCGCATTTCCGGCGAATTCGGCGCGCAGCGGATCTATCGGGGTGAGCCCGGGGCCTATCATGCCGGGATCGATCTCGCCGCGCCGCAAGGTGCGGCCATTCTGGCCCCGGCCGATGGTGTGGTGACGCTGGCGGCCAGTGACGCGCCCTTCACGCTCGAGGGGCATCTGCTGATCCTCGATCATGGCATGGGGCTCACCTCCGCCTTCCTCCATTGCTCCGATCTGGTGGTGCACGAGGGTGACACAGTCGTGCAGGGCCAGATGATTGGACATGTCGGCATGACAGGCCGCGCGACCGGCCCGCATTTGCATTGGGCGCTTTCGTGGCGGGGGCGGCGGCTGGATCCACGGCTGTTTGCCGCCCCGGCGCGTTGAATTCGCTACCCTGCGCACATTTCTTTCCCCAAAGCCCGGATGTGCCGCAAAAAATTATCACAAATCCGATCCGGATGTAACTTATGCGCGCCGACCGGTGCTCCGGACGCGTTCGCGCACGTGGCCAAGTGCTGACAGTGTGTTGCACGCCCGCCACACAACGGTGACGTTTTGCGGACAAGGCGCAGAACATCCTTCCAAGAACCCGGCGAAATCTCTCAGTAGGCCCCACCGTTCCTCGTAAATCGAGTGCCATCTGTCATGCCCGGCGCAGACTGGGCGAGAGACCACTTCGATAGAGGAACTTCTTCCGGCGGCCTTGGGGATCCCAAACGGGGTTGGGGCCGCTTTTTGAAGGGACTGGACACGTGAAGACCAACAACAACGCCGCCCTGAAGGCGGGTGCCGCGCCTTTCGCCCTCGCGCTCGCGCTCGCTTCTGCCCCTGCCTTCGCACAGCAGGCCGCTCCGCAGGCTGACGCTGCTACCGAGACCAACGAGCCCACCGCGATCGTCGTCACCGGCAGCCTTATCCGCAACCCGAACCTGGTTCAGGCTACGCCGGTCAACGTGACCACGGCCGACCAGATCGCCCTCAAGCAGTCGAACACCGCCGAAGAAGTTCTGCGTCAGGTGCCCGGCATCGTGCCGAACATCGGTTCGGCTGTTAACAACGGCGCGACCGGTTCGAGCTATGTCGACCTTCGCGGCCTCGGTTCCAACCGCAACATCGTGCTGCTCGACGGGCAGCGCATCGTCCCGGCCGACCTTCAGGGCCGCGTCGATCTTAACAACATCCCGCTCGCGCTGGTCAGCCGCGTCGACGCCCTGACGGGTGCGGCCGTGACCACTTATGGTGCGGACGCCATCACCGGCGTGGTCAACTTCATCACCAAGAAGGACTTCGCTGGCGTCGATATCGCCGTGTCGGACCAGATCACCGAGCAGGGTGACGGCAACTACTTCCGTGCTGACGTGACCACCGGCGTCAACTTCGACGACGGCCGCGGCAACGCGGTGCTGAGCCTTGGCTACCAGAAGTCGAACCCGGTCTACCAGGGTGCGCGCGATTTCTCGAACATCCAGCTGGACAGCTTCTCGGGCACCGCTGGCGGTTCGGGCACCACGGCTCCGTCGCGCTTCTCGATCAACGGCGCCAACCGCCAGATCAACCCGACGACCGGCCTGCTGCAGAAGGGCTTCAACGCCTTCAACTTCAACCCTTACAACATCTTCCAGACGCCGTTCCAGCGCTTCAACATCTTCGCCCAGGCAAACTATCAGCTCTCGGACGCTGTTGAAGTCTACACGCGCGGCCTGTTCTCGAAGAACACCGTCAAGACGATCATCGCACCGTCGGGCCTTTTCGCCGAGAGCCTGACGATCCCTTACAGCAACCCTTACCTGCCTGCTGGCGCTGCCGGCCAGTTCTGCGCCGCCAACGGCCTGAGCGACGCAGATTGCGTTGCTGCGCGTGCCGCGACGGATCCGACGGATCCGAACTACAAGACCTTCAAAACCGTGGTTCGCCGCCGTTTCGTCGAAACCGGCACCCGCAACTCGCAGTACACCACCAACATCTTCGACTATTCGCTCGGCTTCCGCGGCGCACTGACGAAGACGGTGAACTGGGATGTCCGCGCCAGCTACGGCGAAAGCGACCGCCTGCAGACCATCACCGGCTACGTGCTCAAGTCGCGCGTGCAGGACGCCGTGCTCGCCACGAACAAGACCACCTGCCTCAGCGGCAACGATGGCTGCGTGCCGATCAACCTGTTCGGCGCTGCCGGCTCGATCACGCCGGATCAGGCTGCTTACACGCTGTCGCCCTCGACCACGACCAACAACACCTCGCTGCTGCAGGTGCGCGGCCTGCTCTCGGGTGACTTCGGCTTCACCGTTCCTTCGGCCAGCGAGCCGATCGGCTTCGCGCTCGGTACGGAATACCGCAAGTATCACGCGGCCCAGGTCTCCGACACCCTGTCGAAGACGCCGGGCGAGCTCGGCGGTGCCGGCGGTGCGGCGCCCGACATCGACGGTGCCTACGACGTTTGGGAAGGCTACGGCGAACTCGTGGCGCCGATTATCTCGGACAAGGCCTTCTTCAAGAGCCTGACCGTCGAAGGCGGCGTGCGCTACTCGAAGTACAGCGTCCGCGGTGGTGCGAAGAACGAAGCCTGGACCTACAAGTTCGGCGGCAGCTGGGAACCGGTTGATCAGCTCAAGTTCCGCGGCAACTACTCGCGCGCCGTTCGTGCGCCCAACATCGCCGAACTGTTCACGCCCAACACCGTGGGCCTGACCAACCTCGCCAAGGACCCTTGCTCGGGCGCGGCTCCGCTGACCAACGCCAACCTCAAGGCGGTCTGCCTTGCGCAGGGCGCTCCGGCGAACTCGATCGGCCAGATCCTCGATCCGACTGCGGCGCAGGCCAACATCACCACCGGCGGCAACATCAACCTGAAGCCCGAAAAGGCGACGACCTACACGGTCGGCGCCGTGGTCCAGGGCCTGTCGTTCCTGCCCGGCTTCTCGGCTTCGGTTGACTACTACAACATCAGGGTCACCGACGAGATCGGCACGCCGCTGCCGGGCGACCTCGTTGACGCCTGCTTCCACGGTGGCAACGTCACTGCCGCCAGCGCCACGGATCTGGCTTGCACGATCATCCGCCGCGATCCCTCGACGGGTGGTCTCGACGGCAGTCCCGCAACGACCAAGGGCCTGTTCGGTGGTCTCACCAACCAGGGCACGCTGTTCACCGATGGTATTGACGTGATCATCAACTACAGCCGTCCGATCGGCGCGGTGAAGTGGACGCTCAATGCGGTGGGCAACGTGACCTTCCACTCGAAGTTCAAGGCGACCCCGACCTCGATCGATCGTGAATGCGTTGGCTACTACTCGGTGAACTGCTCGTTCACCGGGTCGATCCAGCCGCGTCACTCGTGGTCGGTGCAGAACACCTTCAGCCTCAAGGGTACGGACCTGTCGCTGCTGTGGCGCCACCAGTCGAGCGCCAAGCAGGAGCCGCTTGACATCGCCGCCTCGGGTACTGCCTTCAACGGTACGATCCCGGACGGCAGCGGCGCACTCAGCGGCCAGAAGGTGGACTTCGGCAAGATCTCCGCTTTCGACTACCTCGACGTGACGACGCGCTTCAATGTCGAGCAGTTCACCTTCACCGTCACGGTGCAGAACCTGTTCAACACGAAGCCGCCGATCGTCGGCAACACGATCGGTTCGACGTCGTACAACAGCGGCAACACCTATCCGTCGTCCTACGACGCGCTGGGCCGCCGCTTCGCAGTCGGTGCGCGCCTCAAGTTCTGATCCCACCGGATCACGAGCTGCAAAAAGGGGGGCGGGCAGCAATGCCCGCCCCTTTTTTGTGTCCCCCCTTCTGGTCTGCGCGTGCCGCAGGAGTTGACCTCCGCCCGGGTGCGGTCGATGGCAGGGCCATGTCCGAAGATCTGGAAACCGCCGCCCGTGCCGCCGCGGCTGCGCTCGGAGCTGGCCGGGGTACCGCGGCGGATTGCACCACGCTGGCGTGGCATCGCGCCGTGTCCGGCGATCAGGCAGGTGCAACTGCCCTCTTCGAGCGCGCGCTGCAAATGAACCCGCGCGAGGTGGAGGCGATGCTGGGCCTTGCCGGGCTTCACCGCGCTGCCGGCCGCCTGCGCGATGCGGCGCTGCGCTGCGATGCGGCCCTCGCCATCGCGCCGGACTATGCCGAGGCCTGGCTTGAGCGGGCTTATGTCATGGCGGCCGGCGGGGTGATGGACGAGGCGAAGCGCTGCTACGGAGAGGTGCTCGCCCACGCATCCGCGCAGGCGGGGCCCCGCGCCGCCGCGCATGCCGGGCTCGCCGCAATTGCCGCGCGGGATGGTGAAGCCGAGACAGGGCGACGCCACGCCCGCTCTGCGCTCGCCAGCGAGCCGGGCCATTCGGGCGCCCTCGCCGCGCTGGCGACCATCGAACTTGAAGCCGGCGATGCGCACGCCGCGCGCTATCTGGTCGAGCCCGCGATCGCGCGGATGCCGGCGCCTTCGCCGGAGCGGATGGAACTCCTCCACGCGCTCGGCGATGCCTGCCATCGCCTGCGCGATGCCGCAGCGGCTTTCGCCGCCTATCTCCGCGCCAAGCAGGACTTTGCCGCGATCCACGCCGCCACGTTCGCCGGAAGGCCGCCCCACCGCGCGTTCATCGATGGCGTTGCGGCGAACCTTGACTCTATGGACCTCACGGGCTGGCCGAATCCCGCGCCGGCGAACGGTCCCCCGCATATCTTCGTGCTGGGCTACCCCCGCAGCGGCAACACGCTGCTGGAGAATGTGCTTGCCTCGCTGCCCGGCACCGCTGCGATCGAGGAAATGCCGACCCTGCGAGAGGCGGACATCGCGTTTCTGGCCGAATCCGAAGGCCTGGCGCAGTTTGCCAAGCTCGATGAAGCCGCGCTGGCACCCTATCGTGCCGCCTATTGGCAGCGCGCCGGGCAGGCGCTCGGGCACGATGCGACGGGCCGGACACTCGTCGACATGGACCCGCTCAAGTCCATTCGTCTGCCGCTGATCGCCCGGCTGTTTCCGGCAGCGCGCGTGCTGCTCGTCCGCCGCGATCCGCGCGATGTGGTGTGGAGCTGCTTTCGCACCAGCTTCGCGCTCAGCAACGCGGCGATGGACTTCACGTCGCTGGAAGGGGCCGCGCGGCACTATGACGCCTTGATGCGACTCACCGAAGCGGCGCTTGCCCGGCTTCCCTTGGCCGTGCTGGAAGTGCCCTATCACCGCATGGTGCAGGATTTTGACGCTATGACGCGCGAGATCTGCAGCTTTGCGGGCGTCGAATGGACCGAAGAACTCAGGCGCTTTGACCGCACCGCCCGCGCGCGCGGCGTTTCGACCGCGAGCGCACGGCAGGTCCGGCGCGGGTTGTTCGATGGCACGCGCCAGTGGGAACCCTATGCCGAATACCTCGCGCCGGTCATGCCGATCCTTCAACCGTGGATCGAAAAGCTCGGTTACGCGTCCTGAAGCAAGGGGTTCGGCGCATCCATGGCGATGCCCGCCTGCCGGGCCACCTCTAGCGCCCAGGCGTGGACCATATCGATCTCGCCTTCATGGGCTGCGCGGGCGGCGGCATATTCGTCGCGGCGCTGGTCCGAGGTGAAGGCGGCGCCCGATTTGGAATGCCGGGTGAAGGCGGGCCCCGCCGCGATGCGCGCGACCGCAGCAGGTTCGAGCGCAAGGCCATAATGCGCGGCGGCTGCCGCAACGGCGCGCACGGGATCGCCGGTCAGCTGTTCCGACGTCAACGTGCGCAGGCGCGCCTGGCCGATCCTTGCCCCCAGCGCGGCGAACAGGCGGTGCTGTGCCAGCCAGCCGGTCGCTGCGACTTGCAGGTCGCTCTGGCGGAACACGTCCTCCGGCGTGATCCCGAGTGGTGCCACGATCCCCGCCTGGAGGTAGCCCTCGAGCAGTTCGCGCACCCACAGGCGGCAAGGCAGCCCCTTGCGCACCACCGAGACGAGGAAGGTTTCGAGCGGTGCGTAGAGGAACAAGGCGCGCGCGTCCGGCGCAAGCGCTAGCAGCAATTCGGCAAAGGGATTGAGCAGGTTGGAGGGCTTGACCACCACGCCTTCCCCCGGCGCAAAGGGCCGCGCGAGCAGGCGCAAGGCAAGGTCTGCGGCGCGCGCGACTTTGGCCGGCGCGGCGCCCCGGCTGCGCATGCCCACCACGTCGTTGAGGATGACCGGTTCAGACAGGCCCATGGCGACACCGGGCTCGGCCAAGGCGCGCGCCAGCAGGGTCGAGCCGCAGAAGGCGGAGTGGAAAAGCAGGCCGAGCCGGCCCTTGCCAAACTGGGCGAGCAGCTGTGTCGCGGGGACATCGACCTGCGGCGGCATGGCCCCGAAATGCGCGACAAAGCCGTCGTCGGTCAGGAATGCCATGGCGCCATGGGCTTCGCGCGGAACATGGGCAAAACGGACGGCATCGGTCCCTTCGACCAACCGGTGCGCGAGCCATTCGGCATCGGTGGGATTGAACGGATGAGACGCCATGCCGCCAGCCTTACGGCGCAGCGCGCGCCGCTGCAACGCCGCTTGCCTGACCGGCGCGGCGCTGTAGACACTTTCAGCGATGACCAAGCATTCGATCGACCGGGCCAGAGCCCAGGCTGCAAACAACCGCGCCATGGCCGCGCTGCGCGCCGGCGACGCGCCCACTGCCATCATTGCTGCGCGTGAAGCGGCGCAGGCCGATCCCGAGGCGCTCTCGCTCTGGATCAATCTGGCGCTGGCCTGCCGCATGGGCGGCGATGCGGAGGGCGAGCGCGAGGCGCTGGAACGAGCGCTTGATCTCGACCGGCTCGATTTCACCGCGCAGCTGCGCATGGCGCAATGGCTGCAGCGGGAAGGCGAAGAGACCAAGGCGCTGATCGCCTGGGACGGTGTGCACCAGCTTGCCGAGCAGTTTCCGGGGCTACCCGATCCGGTCCGTGACGAACTGGCGGCGGGTGCAGTCTATTGCGCTGGCCTGCGCACGCGCATTGCTGCTGCGACGGACGCGGTCCTCTCGGTCGATGCCGATGCGCGGAATGAGACCGAGCGGCGGCGGATCGACGCCTTTGCCGCCGCCGCGCTCGGCAAGCGGCGGATCTATGTCAACGAGTGTGCGGGGCTGCACTACCCCTTCCTGCCCGCCGACGAGTTCTTCGACCGCTGCCACTTCCCCTGGTTCGAGGCGCTTGAGGCCGAAGCAGGCGCGATCCGCGCCGAGCTTGAAGCCTTGCTCAAAGCGCCGGGCGAGGCGCTCCGGCCATATGTACGCATGGAGCCGGGGAGCCCCGCGAACAAGTGGACCCCTCTGGACGGCTCGCTCGATTGGTCGGCCTGTTTCCTGTGGGAATACGGCGTGCCCAATGCGGCGGTGATCGAACGCTGCCCCCAAACGGCGCGGATACTGGAAAGCCTGCCGCTCGCGCGGATCCCCGGCCGGGCGCCCAATGCATTCTTCTCGATGCTGCGCCCCCGCAGCCGCATCCCGGCGCATACCGGGGTCACCAACACGCGGGCCATCGTCCATCTTGCGCTCGATGTTCCGCCCGGCTGCGGTTTCCGCGTCGGCGGCGAGACGCGTCAATGGGTCGAAGGCAAAGCCTTCGCTTTCGACGACACGATCGAGCACGAAGCCTGGAACCACAGCGACGCGCGGCGGGCCTTGCTCATCATCGATGCGTGGAATCCGCATCTCACGGCGCGCGAGTGTGCTGCCATTACCGCTTACTTTGCCGCAAATGATGCCGCACTGGTTTAACACCCGGGTTTCCTTGCAGGCGCTGTAACGGCACGCTAATCTCGCGCATTACCGGAATTTGTAAGGATCAAAGCGCATGCCCGCGTCATTTCTGTTCGCTCTTGCCGCCACCGCGGCCGCTGCGACCACCCCCGCCGCAAACCTTCCGGCGCTCGACAAAGATCCGACAGCGATGTCGCAATCGGAAATCCGCGCGTTCAACCAGGGGCGCTCGGTCAACGATCCCGATTTCATCCGCTGCCGCCACGGCGAGGAAACCGGCTCGCTCGTGCACAAAAGCTTCATTTGCCACACGATGTCGCAGTGGGCTGCGATGGAGCGCCAGGGCAACCAGAACGCGCGCGATACCTACGAGGCGATGACCAGCAAGTCGATCAACCAAGGCAACTGACAGGGGCAACCGAATGGGCAGGCCGCGCCTTACTGTGAGAGGCGCACGACCCGCAGATAAGCGCCCTTGTCGATCGAGGCGAGGTAGCTGCCGAGCGTCCCGCGCTTGATGCGGATGGCAACACCCGGCTTGGCAAATGTCGCGCCGCCGTCCGTCTGCTTCCAGCGCGCGCCGTCGGCAAGGGTGAACACGCCGAGACCGTCGGCGGTTTCGCGTACCGCCGAGATCGTGGACTCGATTTCCTTGACCTCGTCCGCGTCCCGCTCCGCGCCGCCAAAGAGCTTGAGCTTGGGCAGGGTGAACCCGAACAGCCCCTTCTTGGTTTCGCGGATCGTGGCGCGGTCGGCGACGACGATGTCTTCCTTGTCCCGCGCCGAGGCGAGCGCGGCGACGCTCCTGTCATAGCAAGCGAGGCGCTCGCTGTCGGACGTAAGCGCGCGGCAGTTGACGACCGCCTCGAACACCGGTGGCAGCTCCTTTGGCAAGGCAGACTTGTCCTTGGCAGCGAGCGGCGCAGCGGCAAGGGACATTGCCCCGAGGGCAATGCAGCTCAGCATGGGGCGCAGCATGGTGTTTCCTCTCAACGGGGGGTTGGCTTGTTGGCCGCCTTCTTCGCCCGCGAGGCGGCGAAGGTCAATCGAACGCGCGTCCGCAGGGGCAACAAGGCACGCCTTGAAATCGGCAGGCCCGTAACCATTTCGCGGCAACAAGCGAATGACATCGCGACGCCCAAGTGCGCTGGCCAACACCAGGGCCGGGAATAAGGCGGCAAAGCCTTCGCCGGAACGGCGCGGCAGGCCGCTCAGGCAAGGTTGGATGAAGTACGATGAAGCTTTTCGGCAATGATTTCGTTCGCTCGCTGGTGATGGGCTTCGCGCTCGGCTCGGCGGCCATGGTGGCGACATTCGGTGTGCAGCCGGTGCAAGCCGCAACCCGCGTCGTTAGCGCCGAGGCGCAGCGATGAGCCGCGCGCGTATGCAGGTGCGCCTCCTCGCCGGTGTGCTGGCCGCTTCGCTCGCGGCGGCCTGCCTTCAGCCAGCCCAGGCCGAATCTGGCGTTTCCGCACCCGCTTCAGTGGTGCAGGCTCAGGAAGCCAAGGGCGTCAAGACAGCGGTCTTCGCCGGCGGATGCTTCTGGGGCATGGAAGCGGTGTTCAGCCATGTGAAGGGCGTGAGCAGCGTGGTCTCCGGCTACGAGGGAGGCAAACGCGCCGACGCGCACTACGAAATCGTGAGCACCGGCACGACCGGCCATGCCGAGTCCGTGCGCGTAACCTACGATCCGGCGATGGTGCGCTATGACCAGCTGCTGCAGGTGTTCTTCTCGGTGGCGAGCGACCCCACGCAGCTCAACCGCCAGTACCCTGATACCGGCACCCAGTATCGCAATGCGATCGTGCCGCAGAATCCCGAGCAGGCGCGGGTCACCACGGCCTATCTGGCGCAGCTCAAGAAGTCGGGTCTGTGGAAGCGCCCGATCGTCACAGCGGTCGAACCCAACCGCGGGTTCTTTGCAGCGGAGGACTATCATCAGGACTTTGCGCTGAAAAACCCCGATCACGGCTATATCCGCATGTGGGATGCGCCCAAGGTTGCGGCCCTGAAGCGCGCATTCCCCGGGCTGTGGAAGCCTGATTTCACGCGTGGGTGAGCCGGGTTCGCGCCGCATTTGCGCTTGAGCGCAAGGCGGTTTATTTGACCGGTCATGGCGGGGCATCACAACCATCACGATTTTGCCGGTGATTTGCTGGTCGATGCAGCGCGCGGTGCGCTGCAGGCGGCCGGCGAGCAGTGGACCGACATGCGCAGCGACGTGTTCGAGGCGCTGGCGGCGCATGAAAAACCGGCGTCCGCTTATGATATCGCGGAAAGCGTTGGCGCGCGGCGCGGCAAGCGGGTCGCGGCCAACAGCGTCTACCGGATCCTCGATCTGTTCGTGCGCACCAATCTCGCGCGGCGGGTGGAAAGCGCGAATGCCTATGTGGCGAACAGCCATCCCGGCTGCCACCACGATTGCATATTCCTGATCTGCGACGCGTGCGGCGAGGCGACGCATATCGATGATGACACCTTGACCGGCGCCTTGCGCGATGCCGCGCAGCGCGCGGGTTTTGCCGCGGTGCGGCCTGTCGTGGAAATCCGGGGGCGCTGCGGGGCCTGCGGCGCAGAGGATGTTCTGGCCTGACAGTTCAGCCTGACACTTATGCCTGCCTGATTCTGTGAACTTTCACCGCAAGACGGGTTCGACAGAGTGATTACAAGGGTGTAAGACACCTTAATGTCAAAACCGGTTACGCCGCTGCTCGATATGGTCGATACGCCTGACGACCTTCGCAAGCTTCATCCTTCGCAATTGCGCCAGCTGGCGGATGAGCTGCGTCATGAGATGATTGCCACGGTCGGCCAGACCGGCGGGCATCTGGGTTCGGGGCTCGGGGTGGTCGAGCTGACGACGGCGATCCACTATGTGTTCGAGACGCCGCGTGACCGGCTGGTCTGGGACGTGGGCCATCAGGCCTATCCGCACAAGATCCTCACCGGCCGCCGCAGCCGCATGCGCACCTTGCGCCAGGGCGGCGGGCTTTCGGGCTTCACCAAGCGCAGCGAGAGCGATTACGATCCGTTCGGCACGGCGCATTCCTCCACCTCGATCTCGGCGGCGCTGGGCTTTGCGGTCGCCAACAAGCTGAAGGATCAGCCCGGCAAGGCGATCGCGGTGATCGGCGACGGCGCGATGAGCGCCGGCATGGCCTACGAGGCGATGAACAATGCGGCGGAGGCCGGCAACCGCCTCGTCGTCATCCTCAACGACAACGACATGTCGATCGCGCCGCCCGTCGGCGGGCTTTCGGCCTATCTGGCGCGGCTTGTCTCCTCGCGGCCGTTCCTTGAACTGCGCGAGATGTTCAAGGCGATCTCGCGCCGCCTGCCCGAACCGCTGCACAAGGCGGCGCGCAAGACCGACGAGTTCGCGCGCGGCATGGCGATGGGCGGCACCTTGTTCGAGGAGCTGGGCTTCTACTACGTCGGCCCGATCGACGGGCACAACCTCGACCAGCTGATCCCGGTGCTCGAGAACGTGCGCGATGCGGCGGAAGGGCCGTGCCTCGTCCATGTCGTGACGCAGAAGGGCAAGGGCTATGCCCCGGCCGAGAACGCGGCCGACAAGTATCACGGCGTGCAGAAGTTCGACGTGATCACCGGCGAGCAGGCCAAGAGCGCGGCGGGCCCGCCGAGCTATACCAATGTCTTTGCGGCTGCCCTGCTGGCCGAGGCCGCGCGCGACAAGACCGTCTGCGCGATCACCGCGGCGATGCCTTCGGGCACCGGGCTCGACAAGTTCGCCAAGGCCTATCCTGAGCGCCTGTTCGATGTGGGCATTGCCGAGCAGCATGCCGTCACCTTCGCCGCCGGGCTCGCCGCGCAAGGGATGCGGCCCTTCTGCGCGATCTACTCGACCTTCCTGCAGCGCGCCTACGATCAGGTCGTGCACGATGTGGCGATCCAGAACCTGCCCGTGCGCTTTGCGATCGACCGCGCCGGGCTCGTCGGCGCCGACGGGGCGACCCATGCCGGCAGCTTCGATGTGACCTACCTTGCCACGCTGCCCAACATGGTGGTGATGGCGGCGGCCGACGAGGCGGAACTGGTCCACATGGTCCACACCGCCGCGATGCACGACAGCGGGCCGATCGCGTTCCGCTATCCGCGCGGCAATGGTGTGGGCGTGGCGCTGCCCGCGGTTCCCGAGCGGCTGGAGATCGGCAAGGGCCGCGTGGTGCGCGAAGGCAGCAAGGTGGCGATCCTCTCGCTCGGCACGCGCCTCGCCGAGGCGCTCAAGGCGGCGGACCTGCTCGATGCCAAGGGGCTGCCGACCACGGTGGCGGACTTGCGCTTTGCCAAGCCGCTCGACGAAGCGTTGATCCGCCGGCTTATGACCACGCACGACGTGGTGGTCACGGTCGAGGAAGGGTCGATCGGCGGGCTCGGCGCGCATGTGCTGACGATGGCGAGCGACGAGGGCCTGACCGACGCCGGCCTGCGCATCCGCACGATGCGCCTGCCCGACGTGTTCCAGGACCACGACGCCCCCGACAAGCAGTACGACACTGCAGGCCTCAACGCCCCGCAAATCGTCGATACCGTGCTCAAAGCGCTCCGGCATAA